>CAYUZB010000001.1:0-13689 GCA_964449565.1 uncultured Granulosicoccaceae bacterium
AAAAAACAGGTCCAAACCGGACAATGACGATACCGCCACCCTGCCGTTCGTAACGGTCCTGGCCACTCAAAAAACCGTAGACTCTGGCAAGTTAATATTGGCTTAAGCGGTAGCCACAAACAGGTCCATGAAAAGATTTCAGCAATTCAAGGTGTCTTTACAATTCCAATCACTGATTTTGCTGCTACTGACGAGCACTTCAGCGGTCAGCGAATCCATTGTCATTACTCCACAGAATCTGCGCGATGCGGTGACGTCAAGCACCACCCCAACTGAATTTTTACAACAAACTGTCAATGCGCAAATCCGGGATGCTCTCGAGTCAGCGGGTATAGGCCTTGGAGACGGGACCTTGGTTTACACCGACACGCTCCCTGCATCTCGCATAAATGACGGCTGTAATCCAGTAGATGTTGATGATGTACAAATAAGCGCTGTTATCGACAATTCCTCCTTTCTCTCCGCCGATATCAGAACGCTGCATGAGCCCCTGGTCCTGTCACTGAATCTAAACGCTGAACTTAGCGTCGAAGGTAGTGCGAATCAAATTTTCGGCTTTCGCGTTGGTGATTGTATAGAAATTGGTAGCGACAGCTTCTCGTTTCGCGCAGCAGGCCCTTTTGAGTTGGGTCTCACCATCAGCCTTGAATTAAACCCTATATTTGACGAACTGGGAAACACATTTGAATTACGACCTGAAGTAAATGTGGTTGGCGGTTTGAATTCGTGGTCGGTAAACGTCGATGTTGACGATACGATTTTTCGCAGAGTGCTGGAAAATTATCTCGAAGATGAGATAAGCGACAGCTTGACCGATGAACGAATTGCTGACGCGGTCGACGACATAGAACAGTCGCTGCAACGGCAGCTTAGTGAACTAAGCCAGGATGGTGACAGCCTGATAATCGAACTACCTGCTGCTGACGATCCGCAAATTGACGCGCTTTACGACCTTCTCAGACCAAACGCCGATTTCAGTCTTTCAATTGCGTATACACAAACCCGACGTTCTGAACTTCTGGCCGCGATCATCTCTGGCGATCCCGACTGGCTGGACGACATTGTCAGTGACACTGCAGCGTGTCAAGCGAGCAGTATTCTACAGATCGATCTGCCACACGCACCTTTATATACAACAGCCGAAGGGTCTTGTTCCCGTGCAGAGGGCATTGATACTGAACAGGCAGCCGGACGTTCGCACTCACTCTATCTTGATGAGCAATGCCAGCATCCAGTACAGGTAGATCCGGTTAGTGCGGTTGACTACTGTACTGTTGCACTGGATACAAGAAGGCTCGGCAACGCTGCATCTAAGCCTGAACAGCTCATGAGCTGGCAATTCTCTCCAGGCAATCAGTTCGATATTGGTGCGGCTCCTTTAACAGGGCTTGAACAACCGTTCATACAGCGTGTGAAATACAAGGAAGTTCAAACTGCAGCAGGAGTATGTCAACTCGAAATGCGTGTATATAGCGCACTACCCGGGGCAGACCCGAACAGACAGCTCAGACCGATACTCGCCTTCCACGGCGGGAGTTGGCAGCATAGATCGTCAGGTTTTTTTGGCATTGAAACCATGGCAACACAGTTTGTCTCCCGCGGTTTTGTCGTCTTTGCGCCATTTTATAGATTGTTGGGTGAGCGTGAAGGCAATATTGAGTGTCAACAAGCAGCTTTTCCAGACATCGTTGAAGACGCAAACGACGCACTCAATTGGGTTATTGAGAATCAGGAACGCTATGGCGCACAAGGAAGAGTGAGTTTGTTTGGACAATCCGCCGGTGGACATCTTGGCGCCATGTTAGCTGTCCGCAGAAGCGAACTGATCGAACGAGCTGCTTTGTTCTATGCACCCACGGACTTCCCGGATTTTCTCGAAGGTCTCCAAACGGGCCGGCATGTCAGCGGCTCTGGCACACGCATTCTTGAATCGGTTATCGGTCAGGAGCTCGAATCCATCCCTGTGACAAATGAGCTGCTGCAGCAGAACAGTTTTCCCCGAGAAGTTACTCAAAGAATTGCCAACAACCAGAGAATACCGCCCTTGTTCATGTTACATGGAGAACAAGATTCGGTATTGCCATTCAGACAATCAGTTCGTCTCTGTAATTCACTCGGTGGAAATCCGGATACCGGAATCGCCAGCCTGGATCCGAATACGACATCGGCGCGTCGGATTCATGAGTGTGATGGTCAAGGAAGTCAACTACATCTGATCGCTCAAGGGCAGCACGCACTTGATATCTGTATCGCCGACGAATTATGCCTCTCTGGTGATCGTAACAGCGCGCAACTGACCGGCGATTCGGTCGATGAAATGCTTGCATGGATGGAACGTTCGCAATTGCCTATACAAAGCAGTTTACTTGATGGTAGCGATTCATCAACGGGCGGCTCCGGTGGTCCTGCTCTACTCCTAGCTTTGATGTTATCAGGCTATACAAGATCGAGAAGAGCTTTAGCGCGTTTCGCACAACATCGGTAATTCGAATCAATACATACGCGTTAAAAATAGAAAATACAGATAGTGTCGTCTTGTGTAAATGGATCAGGACAAATCCGCAACGCGATTCTCGAGCCTGGAGACAGACACTTTTTCAACGGTACCAAGATCCTGCGCAAACAGGGAAATTCTGAGCTCCTCGAAGGACCAGCGCAGCGCCTGCCATTTCAATTCATGATCCGCTTCGTCCTCTCGGGACTTTGGCAAGTCTTTGAAACGTTCCCAGACCGGTAATAACTCGGCGCGACGACGACGGTCCTTGTCTGGTGCTTGATCAATACCATCAAGACGCTTTCCCATCGCCTGGAAGTAAACCGGCAAGCGCTTCAGACGATCCAAACCTGTCTGCGTTACGAAACCCTGATAGATCAAGGCATTCATTTGATCTTTCAAATCGGCCGCTGCCTCTATCCAGCTCAAGGCGAGTGATCCGTCCAGACGTTTTGCAACCACACGGTAGTGCTCGAACACTTGCTCCAATGTCTGACAAAACATAGTCGCATTAGGCACCAAGTGCTCACGTGACGTGTTCAATGCATGTGTAAAAGCATCATGACTTCGTGGAAGTTCATAGGGCAGGACAAAGGTCTCGTCTATCGCCGCATCGATAATATCGGCGATTAATTGTTGTTTGTTACCAAATGGCGTGAAGCGCAAGCTCAACACATCAATATTGGGCAACTTTCGTTGCAAGTATTTGATCTCATCTCGCAAAACTTGGGCGTACAGGGCGCGCACCCCTACGGGCATTGCTTTCAAGGCCGCAGGGCGTGTCGCAAAGAGCTTGATACCGACACCCTTTTCATTAGCCTGCAACGCGGGAAAACCTTGCATGGTGATTCCAGGCTTCTCGATATCGACACACTCAGGAAGATCACCGAAATTCCAGCTTGTGACACTTTCTTTCTCAATACTGTTATCACTGAATCGGAGCAGCGTTTCTTCAACTTCACCAACATAAGACTTTTGCAGTGTTTCGAGCTGTCGCCCTGCATTGAGAATCTTGCCCTGATCATCAATGACTTCAAACCGCATCAGCAGATGCTTTGGCAAGCTTGATGGTTCCCACATCGTGCGTTCCACTTCGACACCCGTCATGCGTTTCAGATGTTTACTCAAGGATTGCAGCAGGCTTCCTTCTTCTGGCGACATCGCCGCGACGCAAGCATCAGCATAATCAGGTGCGGGAACAAAATTGCGGCGCATTTGCTTCGGCAATGATTTGATTAAAAGGGAAATTTTCTCAGCAACAAGACCCGGCACCAACCATTCGCAGCGTTCCGACGGTACACGGTTCAATACTTCAACTGGTATCACCAACGTGACACCGTCATCGTCTTCACCAGGGGCAAAGTGATAACGCAGAGGCAACACCATCCCATTGACATCGAGCTGGTTCGGATAGTCAGTGTCCGCAACTTCCACCGCACCTTCGGCCAGTAACTGCTCGCGTGCGAAATACAAGCCTCGTGGATAGTCTGTCTCATAAGTCTTTCGCCATGTTTCAAAGCTTTTGGCTGTGTGAATTTCCTGAGGTATCAACGCGTCATAGAATCTAACGAGCTCCTCTGGATCAACAACGATGTCTCGTCGACGCGACTTCTCTTCAAGACTGGCAACCTCGTCAAGCAACTCCTGGTTGAAGCGATGAAAGTCACCTTTGGTTCGCAAAGCACCACCGACCAGAGCGTCACGTATAAATATTTGCCGAGCCTCCGCCGGGTTGATGGGGCCATAGTTGACACGCTTTTTTGGATTGATGATGAGGCCATAAAGCGTCGACTGTGCCCACGCTGCAACCGTACCCTGCTTGGCTTGCCAGTGAGCATCCCGATAACTGTAATGCAAAAGATGTTCAGCCATTTGCTCGATCCAGTCAGGATTGATTCCAGCGACCTGACGCGCGTAAAGCCTGCTGGTCTCAGCAATCTCCGCTGCCATGATCCACTTGGGACCCTTCTTGAACAGACCACTGCCAGGAAAGATATGCAGATGACGATTACGTGTAGCGAGATAATCATGTTTGTCCGTCTTGACAGCTACGTGTGACAGCAAGCCTGTGAGTAATGCACGATGCACTGCCTCCGGCTTCGCCTCTGCCGTAGCCAACGGTAATTTCAAGCTCTTGCACATTCTTGTCAACTGTCGACGAACATCCATCCACTCGATAATACGAAGGGGGGAAAGGAAACGTTGCTTGCACATTTTTCGGAACTGCGAGTTCGACAACTGCTTTTTTTGTACGGTGACAAAATTCCAAAGATTCAACCACGCCAGAAAATCTGACGTCTCAACATTAAACTCCGCATGCATTTCATCCGAAGCTTCTCGCTTTTCAAACGGTCGGTCGCGAGGGTCTTGAACTGATAGCGCACTGACAATGGTCAACACGTCTGTCACACAACCTTCGTCCGCGGCGGCCAACAACATCCGACCGAGACGCGGATCTATAGGCAATCGAGCCAAACGTTTACCAATATCGGTAAGCTGGCGCTTGTCATTCAGCGCCCCAAGTTCCTGCAAGGTACGATAACCGTCATTAACGAAACGAGACTCCGGCGATTCGACAAACGGAAACTGATCGACTGTGCCGAGGCGCATTGATGCCATTTGCAGGATGACAGCGGCCAGATTGGTGCGAAGTATCTCTGGTTGGGTAAATTCTCGTCGGCTCAGGAAGTCCTCTTCCGAATAGAGGCGGATACAAACTCCTGGCGCTTCGCGACCGCAACGTCCCATACGTTGGTTTGCAGATGCCTGAGATACCTTTTCTATTGGCAATCGTTGAACTTTACTTCTGACGCTGTAGCGCGATGTTCTTGCATAGCCAGGATCGATAACAGCACGGATTCCAGGAACGGTTAACGAGGTCTCCGCTACGTTCGTTGCCAATACAATACGAGGCGCACTATGTTTCTGGAAGATGCGATTCTGTTCTGCATTTGACAAGCGCGAGTACAATGGCACCACATCAACACCTCGAAAAAGGCGATTGTGCGAACCTTCTTTAGACAGAAGATCACTGATCTCGCGAATTTCACGTTCACCACTGAGAAACACCAGTATGTCGTGTTGACGTTCTTTTAGTAGTTCTTCAGCAGCCGCGAGAACCGCGTTCGGTAAATCAATATCATCAAGTGAATCGGAATTTTCTTCCGGCTCACGATAACGCAATTCAACGGGATAGGTTCGCCCTTCAGCATGGATTATGGGGGCTTTATCAAAATGTTCGGAGAAGCGCTCTGGATCAATTGTCGCCGAGGTGATAATGACTTTCAGGTCACGTCGCTTGCGCAGAACCTGTTTCAAATAACCAAGTAAGAAATCAATATTCAGCGAACGTTCATGCGCTTCATCGATGATGAGAGTGTCATATTGCTTGAGCAGAGGGTCACGTTGAATTTCGGCCAACAGGATTCCGTCGGTCATCAGCTTTATCGACGTTTGTTCAGACACTTGATCAGTAAAGCGAATCTTGAAACCAACCGCCTCACCCACCTTGCTGTCCAACTCACTCGCAATCCGCGCAGCCACACTGCGTGCGGCAATCCGCCTGGGCTGGGTATGTCCAATTAAGCCCTTGACGCCACGACCAGCCTCAAGACAAATCTTCGGCAACTGAGTGGTCTTGCCCGAGCCGGTCTCGCCACACACGATGATCACCTGATGCGCCTCAAGCGCCGACAGGATAGCCTCGCGCCGCTCCACCACCGGCAAATCCGCCGGATAACGAATCTCCAATCGGGTCGGACCACGATAACTGGTTGATTTCACGAGAATAACAGGTCTGAAACGGCGAAATTTAGCCCTTAAAAGGCTGTTTCTAGAGGTTAAACCTTGAGTTTAATGGGTAATGACCGAAAACGAACAGTCTGCCATCATTCGGCCTCTTTTTACCCAGCGCCGGCACTCACCTAAACCAGGATTAAAGACCTGGTTAAGACCGAAAAAGCAGTTCGATTACTTGATCTATACGCACAAATTCCGCGTTACTCACCGCTCATTTGAAAAGTAACTACTGAAAGAACCCTTCGTCAGAGCACTAATTCGAACGACAGGCAGGCTGAAAGAAAATCAAAGAAGCGCAAATCTATATCCCGGGCGCAACTCGATCATCATTTGCCAAATACATCTGAAAGTAGTCAACCACGACTACCGCATCATTTTTCAGGTACCGACGCGTGGCAGGTGCCGCCGGAAATGCTCCGCAAGCTCCTCAGCTGGGGTGACCCCTTGAACCGTATGCACATGGCGCCCTTTTGCATTGAACAGTAACAAGGTGACATGGGGTACGCCGTATCGCTCCTGAAATTGGCGCCCTTTGGTTTTCGTGATATCGGCAATCCGGTAAGTGATATCGTCACGATCGCCCAGCGCTTTCTTGGTGTTGGCCATCAATCGGCGGCACAATCTGCAACCAGGGTCATGAATCTGCACGATAGCGGGGCTTCCATTACCCAATACGCTCAAATCGTGCAGAGCCCGTTTTTTAACATCGTGACGATGCACACCCACTCCGGCGACGCCGACGAGCGGCACGCCCAGCAACAGCCCAAGCATCTTCCGTCGGCTGATCGGTCGCTTCGCTGCCACGGGGCTAGAACTAGGGCTAGGGATACTAGAGCTAGTGCTAGATTTACTGGCCTTAGCCTTGTTCTTGGTCTTACGCTTGTTTTTCTTTCCCATACAAACCCCAACGAATCAAACGATCAAATGATTGCAGATTAAAACTCGAAAGTTGAATTATCTGACACAACGCCCTTCAAGGGGGCTTTTGTTTCTGACACTGGATTTTCATGACGATTCCCAAGCAGTCCGCATTTCAGAGGTAAAGCCGGAGATCTCGGCGATTGACGTTGGTAAGGACGTGGTATTCAGATAACAAGCGCCGTCCTCCCGTAGTGAGTAGCAATCGCCCTCTGAACGCGGATAACGGCCCGGGCTGGAACTTCCAAGTGCTCGCTTCATGAAAACTGCATATTCTCGATTTCCCACGGCGACACTCTCAGTCCAATAAGCCTGACGTTGCAGTTCATTCGCATCGAGCAGGGCAGCGATCCACGCATCCCGCGCAAGTTGAAGTTGTGCAGGTGTGTCAAAGCCCAGCAATTCACACAGTTTTTTAGGATCAATTCGGCCACCTCGTTTTTTCGGGTGCAATGCTTCGAAATATCCACTTTCTCGCCAATCAACTGGATGCTCAACGCGACGCGCACGAACCATATTCAAATCGATATAAGCCATGCAGCGAAGTAAATGAGCGTCCGACTGCACAGCTGTTGCGTGATAACGATCTTCCCAAAACGCCCCGCGTCGGCCTTGGCGTTTATTGAATTCCTGAGCCGTACGACTCGCGACAAGCTGAATGGCGTTAGGGATTGAATTGTTACCACAATCCTGAACTAATAAATGGACATGGTTGGATGTGACGATGTAGTTGAGAATGCACAGCTTGTAACGCCTGCGAGCTTGAAACAGCCAATACA
This sequence comes from uncultured Granulosicoccaceae bacterium, assembly GCA_964449565.1. Taxonomy (GTDB): domain Bacteria; phylum Pseudomonadota; class Gammaproteobacteria; order Granulosicoccales; family Granulosicoccaceae; genus Granulosicoccus. The sequence continues at coordinate 7,990 of CAYUZB010000001.1, forward strand.
TCCAGCGTCGTCGGTCAATCGCATACCTCAACAGGAAATCTTTGTTGTGGCAGCGCTGCGTGATGTGCCATACCTGTCCGGCCACGAAGTGCCGATGGGCTCTAGCCATGATGTTCCCTCCTGGAACGTTTACCGCCCTCGATCCTGAGGGCCACTTAACTGTAGCGTACTTTTATGGCTTTTTGAAAGGGTGGCGCTGTATATCTGTTCGCGCCCGAGTGGGACCAGGTTGACGCGCTAAAACAGGCTTCTAGACAGAAAATGGGCCGGTTTAAGCCCAAAAATCAAGGATTATCAGGGCAGATATCAAGTTGAATCAATCACTTACCGTGGTCCGACCCGTTAGCCCGTAACGCGGATAATGTCGTAGGGCATGTTGGCGCGTCGCAGGCGCTTCTTGGCGTTGGTCAGGCGCTCGGGGTCGAAAAAGGGTCCGATGCGTACGCGATGCCCGAGTTGGCCATTGCTGTCTTGACGCGTGACGATGAAGGCTTCCAGTCCGAGCAACAACACCGCGGCGCGCGCACGTTCAGCGGCGAGTTGCTCGATGAAGTTTCCCGCCTGCAGGTAGTAGGATTCCTGGCCGAGGCTGCTCGCGGGTATCTCGGCATAGCTTTCAGTGGCCAGGCGGTTGCGATTGAGATTCTGTGCATTGGCGGGCACAACGCGAGTCGCGGGTTTGATAACTGGCTGCGAGTTGGTCACATCACGGACCACCGCAGCGGTCGAAGCTGTCGCGACTTTGGCAACCTCTTTGTCTTCCAACACCGTGTAGAACTCGAAATCGCTGGCGCCCTGCTGGACCGGGGCAACTTCGGTCGCATGGTAATCAGCCAACGATGTATCCACTGGAATCCGCGACAGCAACATCACAAAACCAATCACGAAACCGACGAGCAGGCCGAGGGCCAGTACAAAGAGTCGAGTATTGCTTGAATCAGCAGTTGCCACGCGTCACATCACCTCTGGGGCAGAAACATCTATCAATTTCAACCCATTAACCAGTACTTGGCGAACTGCCAGTAGTAGACAGACACGAGCGTTTCTCAACTCGACATCGTCAACCAATACTTTATGGGCATTGTAGTAACTATGTAGCGCATTGGCGAGATCTCGCAAGTAGCTGGTGACCTGATGTGGCTCTCGGGCCAGTGCCGCGCGCGACACTAATTCCGGCCAGGTCGCGAGCAAAGTCATTAGCTCAGTCTCCGCAGGTTCGACCAGGCGCGACACTGCGGTAAGCCCTGCAGCCCGGTCAAAGGGTAAATTCTGCTGCCCGAGTCGACGCTCGACACTACAGATTCGTGCATGGGCATACTGGACGTAGTACACGGGGTTTTCATTTGATTGGGACTTCGCGAGATCCAGATCAAAATCCAGATGTTGGGAATATTTGCGCATGACGTAGAAGTACCGCGCTGCATCCTTACCGACTTCCTCCCGTAATTCTCGAATCGTGACAAACGAGCCAGAGCGCGTCGACATCTGCACCCGCTCACCCCCACGAAACAAATTGGCGAACTGGATCAGCAGAAATTCAAGTTTCTCGCGCGGATATCCCAGCGCCTCACAGGCAGCAAACATTCGCGTTGTGTAGCCGTGGTGATCGGCGCCAAATACGTACAGGATTTCGTCAAAACCACGTTCGAGTTTATTCGCGATATAAGCAATATCGGAGGCGAAGTACGTACTCTGACCGTTGGCTCGAACAATTGCCCGATCCTTGTCGTCTCCATAATCAGTTGAGCGAAACCAGGTGACGCCGTCTTTTTCATACAAATGCCCACTCTTATCGAGCTTTGCGACAACCTGATCAATACTGCCGACCAAGCTTCGTTCACTGAACCACTCGTCATAGCGCACACCAAATTCAGCCAGATCCCCCTTGATATCGTCAAGGATGGCTTTGAGCCCCTGATCAAACACATGCTCATAAAGCGCTTCGCCCAGTAATTCTTTCATGCGTTCGATCAACGCGTCGATATGCGCTTCCTTGTCGCCACCAGCAGGCTCGTCTGGGGCTATCGATTCAAACACGGTAGACGCTGGATGTACGCATTTGCTACCGATATCGTCCAGCAAGGACTGACTGATCTCGCGGATATAGTCGCCCCGATAGCCGTTGACGGGGAACGAGATGGACTCTCCTGATAGCTCGAGATATCGCAACCAGACACTGACAGCGAGTATCGCCATCTGTCGTCCAGCGTCATTGACATAGTATTCGCGCTGTACATTAAAGCCAGATGCGTCGAGCAGATTGGCGATCGACGCACCAAGCGCCGCGCCGCGCCCATGCCCGACATGTAACGGTCCTGTTGGGTTCGCCGAGACGAACTCAACTTGGACCCGCTTACCTGCGCCAACTTCACTTCGACCGTAGGCATTCCCCTGCGTAAGCACGGTGCTGACAACCTGAGCTTGCATATCGTCAGCTTGAAAGAAGTTGATGAAGCCTGGACCCGCGATTTGCACGTCGGATACTGATTCCGACGCGGGCAAGTTGTCGATGAGTGCTTGGGCAATATCCCGCGGCGCCCGCTTTGCAGGCTTTGCCAGCACCATCGCAAGGTTGGAAGTGAAATCCCCATGACTTGGGTCGCGGGTACGCGTGATGCTGATGTCGGGACTACAGTCTTCTGGCACCAAACCGCTGCTTTTTAATGCAGCCAGAGCGGCGGTCAGTTGCTGTTCAAGTTGTGCTTTCACGACACCGGATGGGAATCAATTTTGGCAGAGCAGGAGTTTAGCACCGCGACTAGCGTAATAACGTTCAACGACAGTGAACAAGCAGATTCTCGAGCAATACGAATTATTTTTGCTTGATTCTTCATCTCCTCTTTCATTCGCAGCCAGCATTGGAATACCTCGCCAATAAGCACACCGGCGACGAACATCCGAGTCAGATCAATGCAGCACACGAGAGCGCCTAGCGATTTCAATGAGTATGCTTAACTTCGCACCAGTCGAATATGCCGATTACCCGAAAGAACGTACCCAATCTCTGAATTAAGGCGAACATAGCCTCACAATTCCGGCGAACCCAACCGCAAATCTGAAACAAACCCGATCTCAAAAAAGATCAACCGGATCGACATCTATCGACCAACGTGTTTTCCGTATACCCGGCAAGGCAGCCACACCAACAGTCAGTCGTGACAGACTCTCATTCAATATCGAGCGACGATTGGCCTGCACCAGTAATTGCGCACGATAACGCCCCCCAAGCCGTTCCATTGGAGCGGGCGCGGGTCCCAGAATCATCAAATCCTCGGGTGAAGATCCCTCAAGCAGTGATGCGACTTCAAGCAAAAAAGCGCGTGGCGCATTCGGATCAGTCGCTTCGGCGCGAACCAATGCAACAAAACTGAACGGCGGCAACTCTGCGAGCTGACGATCCTGCATCGCAATTTCGGAAAACTTCGCATAGCCCTCGCTAACCAGCGTTTGCAGCATCGGATTATCCGGATTGCGCGTCTGGATCAACACCTTACCTGCGCGATTCTCCCGCCCGGCACGACCCGCGACTTGCACTACCAACTGCGCCATATGTTCAAGCGATCGAAAGTCGCTGCCAAACAGACCACGATCGGCATCGAGAATACCCACCAGAGTCAGGCGCGGAAAATGATGTCCCTTAGCCAACATCTGGGTGCCCACCAGTATCCTGGCTTCCCCGGATGTTGCCTTATCAAGCTGTGCTTGGAGAGACCCTTTGCGACGTGTGCTGTCACGATCGATTCGAGCGATTTCAACGTCCGGGAAGACTTCCGCAAGCGCGCCGGCTATGCGCTCCGTACCATAGCCAACGCGATCAAGATTGGCCGAACTACAGCTCTCGCAAGCCTCCGGCATGGCACGTTCAGACCCACAGTGATGACAACGCAAGCGCGACAATCGGGCATGCACTGTCATGTGTGCATCACAGCGCTGGCATTGAGCGGCGGCACCGCAATCATTACAGAGCAATGTCGGCGCAAACCCACGACGATTGATAAAGACCAGAGCTTGCCCCTCGTCGGCAACCGCATCACGAATTCCATCGATAAGCCGATCACTCATGCCTTCGACCAACGAGCGCCTGCGAATATCAACCAGCGATACGGTTGGCGGCACAGCGTTGCCAGCACGGTGCTGCAAGGCCAACTCGGTGAACCGACCGTGCGCGACATTGTTCAAAGATTCGAACGACGGTGTGGCGCTGCCAAGGACCACCGGACAATCCAGATTGCGTGCCCGTATCAGGGCAAGATCGCGCGCATGGTAACGAAAACCATCTTGCTGTTTCAGTGAGCCATCGTGTTCTTCATCAATGATGATCAGGCCCAACTTCGGCAATGGGGTCAACACCGCTGAGCGCGTTCCTACGACAACATCGGCATGACCCAGATAAGCACACATCCAGTTTTGCAAGCGCTCAGTATCATTGAGACCAGAATGCAAGCTCACCAGACAACCACTGAGACGATGCTGAAAGCGTCGCATCAGTTGCGGTGTCAACGAAATCTCCGGCACCAGCACCAAAGTTTGCAAACCCTTGTCCCGCATCGCTTCAATGCAGCGCAGATAAACTTCAGTTTTACCACTGCCCGTCACACCATTAAGCAACCACGCCTTGAATGACCCGAACGATCCGCTGATGGCATCAACCGCGCTCTGCTGCTCTTCGATAAGGGAGGGACCAGACTCCGTCGCCAGATTCACTGGTAAGTCCGCGCTTTCATGACGCGTGACATAACCCTTTTCCATCAAAGGCTTGATTGCTGTCCGCCATCGCGGACTGATTGTCGATAGCACACCGCCGGTCACCGATTGACCATTCGCGTCCAACAAGGTTTGAAACAAAAGCTGTTGCAAAGGCGCACGCTTCAGTGAGGCGATTACAGATACCGGATCGACAGGTTCTATGTCTTCCTCATCATCTTCTTTATCGCTTTTTTCTTGAGCTTTGGGTTCGGTGTCGACACACGCTGCGGAAGAATCGAACGCAACGGAATAGGATTCGATACGTTGCAGTTCTGCCTTCGCACCTTTACGCAATAACACTGGCAAGGCACTCGCTAATACTTCACCCAAGGGGTGATGGTAATAACGGCTGGCCCACTGCAACAGGGACATCATGTCAGCAGAAACAATTGGCTTGCTGTCGTAAACTCGCTGGACTTTGCGAATCTTGTTGCTTGGCACCTCAGTCGCAGAAATCTCACCGACCAGAACACCGACAAGCTGCCGACGCCCAAAGGGTACTGCCACTCGAATCCCGGGAATTATCGCCGAATCAAGCGTCCATTGATAATCAAACAAGGTGAACAGCGGTGACGGAATGGCTACTTGTACCAAACGGCTCATCAGCTATCACCCCAACGTTTTTCAACGTAAGCGACTGACAAGAAGGCTTCGTGACACTGTTGCATACCAGAGCCGATAATCAAGTCAATCACGTAATCCAGTCAAGGTGCAGTGAACAAGACTTGTCACTGGTTAAGTTGAAATCGCTAGCTCAAGACAATGAAAAAGACTGACGTTCAGGCAAATTCAGTGGCATGGCTAAGTCGATTTTAAAGGTATCGCAGAAATCGATTCACAGGGAGCCGATTGTCGGCGCAGCTACAGCTCCTGCCGCGCCGCACCCGCACGAGCCGCACCGTACCGCATCGAGCCACCGCACCGAGCCGAGCCGAGCCGAGCCGAGCCGAGCCG
>CAYUZB010000001.1:13789-15194 GCA_964449565.1 uncultured Granulosicoccaceae bacterium
CGTACCGCATCGAGCCACCGCACCGAGCCGAGCCGAGCCGAGCCGAGCCGAGCCGCACCGAGCCGAGCCAAGCCAAGCCAAGCCAAGCGGGATCATTTTCCGCCAATTGTTCGTCGATGGCAATTGGCATTGCCAAACGTCATGCACTATCGAGCGGGACTTCGGGAAATCCACGCACTACCGAATGCTGACAATGCCGTTGTTGTAGGTAACGATGAACACTTCACCATCTGCTGATTCACCAAAACTGACCGGATTGCGGACTGCACCAAGCTTTGTGTTGCGAGTATTCCCATCGGCATCGAGCGCCAGCGCCCACACGGAGTTGGAAACATAGTCCGCGTACAGATACATTCCTTGCATCGACGGAACAGCCTCACCCCGATAGACATAACCGCCTGTAATCGAAGACCCTTGACTATGGTCATACTCAAATACGGGTGGTTTGTGATTCTGCGTGGAAACTCCCTGCGAATCACTAAATTCAAGTGTGCCTTCATAGCTATTCCAACCATAGTTGCCTCCGGCTTCCACGATATTGATCTCTTCGATCGCATTTTGGCCAACATCCGGTACCCACAATGCACCGGAGGCTCGGTCAAACGAGAAGCGATAGGGATTGCGAAATCCATAAGCATAGATTTCTGGTAGACAACACGGGTCGTTTATAAACGGATTGCTTGCAGGGATAATATACGGCGCATCGACAGCGTCGGTATGAACGTCCAACCTGAGCAAGTTACCCAGTAGCGTTGTACGGTTCTGGCCATGACCTCTCGGATCCCCACCGCTTCCGCCATCGCCAACACCGATATATAAAAAACCATCTGGACCGAATGCGAGCATGCCACCGTTATGATTGGAAAACGGTTGCTCGATTTCGAGAATGATTTTTTCAGTCTCAGGGAGAATCCTGTCCGCAGACGTATCCCATTGCATTCTTGAGATCACGTTGCGGCGCGGGTTTCTCATGGAGTAGTTGATATACACAAAACCGTTTAGCGTAAAGTCGGGGTCAAAGGCCATTCCCAACAATCCTTGCTCTCCACCTGACAGCAGTCGGTCTGACAGATCAAGCACTGTCACTGTCTCGGTAACATCATTCGAATTTTCAAATACCCTGAGCTTCCCGGCTTGTTCAATAACGGCCAAGCGATTGCTACCTGGAACGGCGGTCAGATAAATCGAGTTTCTGAATTCAAGAGCTGGAAAAGCTTCGACCAAACCCACATTCGCGATAGAGTTCGCTGACTGTAGCAGCGGCGATGCTGTCTGAGAATTCGAACTACCTCCACATGCAATCAAACTTACAGCCAACAGTATTGTCGACACGGTTTTTACAGTCACTGGCTTCCTCTCACTTGGTCACTTGGCTCCGAGACATAACTTATCCGAGATACTTATC
>CAYUZB010000001.1:15294-77340 GCA_964449565.1 uncultured Granulosicoccaceae bacterium
CTTCCTCTCACTTGGTCACTTGGCTCCGAGACATAACTTATCCGAGATACTTATCTGAAGATACTTATCTGTAACTTCAATCACATTTTGCAGACACTAGGCCTACATCCGTACAAGGTTGTTTGACTGGATAGAAGTCAAGAGATTCATTTATTAACAACTCATATGCACTAAGGACTCATACGTAGTATCAGCTTGCACGTATTACCTACACACTCGGTTTAACGTACCCGAAATCGACAGACTAAATATATCGACATTCCTGTCAGCAATTTTTTGAGCCAGCGTACAGTCAAAACGGGCAGCGATCACCGTATTTATGTAACTGTAATCGACGTCACCGGAGCTCAAGCTGCATATCAACAGGCGTCGCATTTCGTCGACGTGAGGGTCAGGGCAGTTCCGATAACGACTCCACGCCTATACAGAACAGTCTGGCGGATGCAGATGTGGTTGTGGTTGTGGTTGTGGTTGTGGTTGTGGTTGTGGTTGTGGTTGCGGTGGCGGTGGCGGTTGCGGTTGCGGTTGCGGTTGCGGTTGCGGTTGCGGTTGATCATCAGGGTGCAAAGACTCTTGGTTTTCAACAAGATCCGCAGCACGCAGCGCAACGAATTAAAAATTCGTTGTTTTCAACCCTTTTTGATCCGACCCTCGAGCAAGGATGAAGAGCTGTTCGCGACTTTTGATGCTTTTTGCCAGTTATCCCCAAAATCTGTGGATAACCTTGTGGATGAACTTGAAAATTACGGAAAAACAGCGGCAAAAATGGATTAATTGCTAATTTGGTCAGAAATTGATCAAATTGATTATTTTTATATTTATCAACTAGTTACAGCGTCTTTTTCAGGGTACTGCCACTTCATATACATGATTTTCGGAACTGCTTCAATGTTTTTGCGCGATTGTGCATAAGACAAGGTGAAATCGGAATCGTCAAGTACTTCCAAAGGCAATAATCACGCAATTAACAATTCCTGCAACTGGAAAAAAGAGTTTTACGGATGGGCTGTGAATTGCCCGCCTACCAGCTGGTCCTGATATCAGGCAATCCTCAGCAAAACACGAGAACATCAAGACTATCGGAGGACCGGGTAAACCACCGAGACGAGCCAGCGATGGCCACAATGGGCTCAGTTCAGACCTTTGATAGCCATGATCAGATCCTGCACCGATGTACGCGCGTCGCCAAACAGGACCCGGGTGACGGGTGTAAACAGTAACGCGTTCTCGATGCCAGCGTAGCCGGTGCCGTCTCCACGTTTCAACACAATCACCCGCTTCGCCCGGTCAACTTCGAGCACCGGCATGCCATAGAGCGGTGAACTCGTATCGTCGCGGGCTGCAGGATTGACGATATCGCTGGCGCCAACGACGAGCACCACATCGATTTCCGAGAATTCGCTATTGATCTCGTTGAGATCGGAGATTTTCTCGTAGGGCACACCCGCTTCGGCCAGCAGGACATTCATGTGACCCGGCATTCGCCCTGCCACCGGGTGGATAGCGAAGCCGGTCTGCACACCCCGCTCCTCCAGCAATTGGGTCAGCTCGCGTAATTTGTGTTGAGCCTGGGCGGTCGCCATACCGTAGCCCGGAACGATCACAATTCGATCCGAGTACGCCATATCGACAGCCGCGTCGCGTGCATCGATCGTATTGACATGATCACGCCTGCCGTTGAGCTCGTCAGAATCGTGCGAGATTCCAAACCCTGAGTACATGATCTCGGACAATCGTTTGTTGACGGCGCGAGCCATTAAGCGTGTCAACAGAGAACCTGCCGTAAATACTAAAGTGCCAGCCACCATCATCGCGGGATTTGCCAGTACATAGCCATCAGCGGCGACTGCGAGCCCAGTCAACGCGTTGTACACGGAAATCAGCACCGGCATATCGGCTGCTGAGATGGGCGAGGTCATCATGATGCCAAAGGCCAAAGCCAATCCGACCAGCATCAATAACAACACCGGATGGGCCGTGGATGACGCAGCGAGTAACAATCCAACCAACAACATGAAAGCGCCAGTAGCGAGATAGGTAACCTGACGGCTCGAGAAACGACTTCGAGTATCTACCTGACTGCTCAAGCGCCTGAAGGCAAGCATAGAACCGGCAAAGGTGATGCAACCCAATAGCACGCCTAACACGGCAAACGAGTTGGCTGCTACGTTGGTATCCTGCACTTCAAGCAATGCCATGATGGCAATGCCTGCGGCTGCTCCGCCACCCAGACCGTTGTACAAGGCGACCAACTGCGGTACATCGGTCATCACAACGTTTTTGGCATGCAGGAATGCAAGGACACCACCGCAGGCAATCGCGATCAGAATCAGCACGTGATTGGTATGCAAATCCGGATGGACGAACATCGATGTAATGGCGATTAGCATACCGGCGCCAGCGAGATGAATACCGCTGCGGGCGCGGCTTGGAGAGCTCATTCGACGCAGACCATAAACAAACAGCACGGCAGAAAGGAACCACGCCATTTCAAGCGCTATAGGCAAACTCGTTGACATCAGCGCTTGGCCCCACCATTGACAGGTTGTTGCACCCGTCGATCTTCGCTCGCTACAAACTCGCCGCTTGTGTCTTCGGCAGATTCAAGTGCCCGGCGGCGCTTGGCCTCGCGCCGCATCGTACGAAAATTGAATAAAGCCAGCATACGGTCTGTCACGACAAAACCACCCACGACGTTGGCGGATGCGGCCGTTACTGCGATAAAACCGATGACCTGTTGCATGGTGGTTTCCGCCTGACCCAGCGCGAGAATGGAACCCGCCAACACGATGCCGTGGATGAAGTTGGAACCCGATAGAAGTGGTGTATGCAAAATGGAGGGAACCCGGGCAATCAAGACATATCCCGCCACACCGGCCAGGAGGAAGATATACAAGGCACTGATACCAGTCATGCGCCTTGCTCCATCAATGCTCGTGCTTGCTCACCCCAGGCTTGCTCCTCGATGACGGTTTCCTCGATTTCCAGATGCGCACTGAGAGTCTTCGCAGTCTCGGTATTCAATTCCGCCAGTTGCTGCCATCGTGAATAACCAAACGAATACAAACGCTCTTGCATGGCTGGTCCAATGCCTTCTATACGTGTCAGATCGTCATATATGGCGGGGGCATTTTCAGCTGCCGCGTCAATATCTGAACCAGAGACTCCGTCGAGTCGTTGAAGATCTTCAATATCCTGAATGTCGGGATCAGGATCTGCGAGTGATTCACTGAGTTCCGAATCACTCATGTATGCGTCATTCACTGATGCATTCATCGATGTAGCGCTTATGTTTGTGTCTTCGACTGCGGTTGAAGCGGTTACCGATCTTGAACCTGCACCGAAGTTTGGTTCTTTGTCCAAATGCTCGTCTGTGTCTACCTCGGACGCGATGCCTGATGAAACAACAGTACTACTAACCGCATTAGCCGACGATTGCGCTGAATCATCCGTGCGTGGTTCGGCAGACCTGGACTCTTCAGACTTGGCACTGGACACAGGCTCTGGTTCTGGCGATTCACGCAACCAACCGTCAGATTCATTTGACGCGCCGCTCGCCGGTACTGCACCAAAGGCAACGGGTTCAACATCGAGGAGTTTCGCTGTCGGGACATGGTTGATCTCACCGTCGTGCATCAAAATGGCATGGGCGACTATTTCATCGTCCGGATCCAGCGTGATAGCGTCGTCCTTGACGAAAAGTTGCATCATTGAATGCACATTGCGAGCGTACATTTCACTGGCGTGGACTGCACCATTACTTGGCAAATTCAGCGGGCCAACGATAAGCGTGTCGTTGTGATGAACATGCTCTCCCGCACGTGTCAATTCGCAGTTTCCACCAGTCTCCGCAGTCATATCGATTATGACAGTGTCTGGCAACATGCCATCGACCATATCCTCAGTAATGATCAATGGCGCTTTTTTACCTGGTATGGAAGCGGCACAGATAACAGCATGTGCCTGGGCAAGATGTTCAGCCAGCACATCATGTTGCTTTTGCTTTTCATCACGGCGTAAGGCGCGCGCAAAACCACCAGCACCTTCAACTTCCACACCAGTGTCAATCATGCGTGCACCGAGTGATTCAATCTGCTCCTTCGCAGCTGCTCGAATGTCATAAGCATCGACCTTGGCGCCAAGCCGTCGAGCAGTCGCGATCGCCTGCAATCCTGCGACTCCTGCGCCGATTACCAGAACCCGAGATGGGCGAATGGTGCCTGCGGCAGTTGTCAGCATGGGGAACATGCGTGGAGACAGCTCCGCCGCCAGCAAAGCCGCCTTGTAGCCAGCAACTGTCGCCTGCGACGACAAGGCATCCATCGGTTGCGCACGCGTGATGCGCGGCAGTTGGTCCATGGCAATGACTGTAATGCGTTTTGCTTTCAGCGCTGCGACAACATCCAGATGCTGGAAGGCCGACATGATTGCGATCAGAATGGAGCCTTCTGGCAAGGCGTGCACTTCTTCGAGGGTCGGCGGCTTGACCTTGGTAATGATGTCAGCGTCAGCAACGGTTTCAGCAAAGGACTCACAAACCATCACCCCTTCGTAGTCTTCATCATGAAAACCGGCGGCATGACCGCATTCGGCTTCGATACGAATATCGATAGCTGGATTCAACAACAAACGCTCGACCCGCGAGGGGTCAAGGGCAACGCGACGCTCGCTTTGCGTGCGCTCAAGTGGCACCGCAACAGTTATCGGCACAGGTCACCTGAAAGTTGGAATGTTGAGTTCATGGGAGGCGTTTGACTGGCTTATACTGATGCGGAGTCTGTCGTGACAGCTTTATCAGCTGCTGGAATGACGATGCTACGACAACCCTTGCCTGGTAGCTAGTGTGGGGTGTCATTTTACCTGTGCCAGCATCGGGATCGGAAAACTTGAGGTAAACACTGCCTTTGGTGTTCCAAATCATGCCCCGATGCGTAGAAATCGCATGTTCCAGTGGCGATTACGTTTGAAACTCGATGAAATATATAGGCAGACCTGACTTCCAGCACGGCACCGCCGAACGTTTGGGGGTCTTAGTTGTGAATCTCGGCACCCCGGAGGCCCCGGAAACCGCCCCGGTAAGAAAATACCTCGCGCAGTTTCTCAGCGATCCGCGCATTATCGAAGTGCCAAAATGGCTGTGGATGATCATTCTGCATGGGGTGATTCTGCGAATTCGGCCGTCACGTAGCGCCAAAGCTTATCGCGAGGTCTGGTCTGAAGAGACTGGATCGCCATTGTTGAGCATCTCCAGGCAACAAACGGCCGCACTGAAGGACTCCTTGAGGGCACGCCTAGGGGATGAGATCGTGGTTACCTTGGGTATGCGCTATGGTAATCCGTCCATTGAATCGGCCATTGCTGAACTCGAAGCGGCAAATGTTCGACGTCTTGTTGTACTACCGATGTACCCGCAGTACTCAGGGACTACAACCGCCTCTGTTTTTGACGCAGTCACCGAGCGTTTGCAAAGAACACGCTGGATACCGGAGATGCGTTTCATCAATCAGTTTTGCGATGAACCGGCCTTCATTGAAGCTCTTGCGGCGAGTGTGCGTGAAAGCTGGGATGCGAACGGACGTGGTGATCTATTGGTCACGTCTTATCATGGCATTCCAAAACGTTACCTCCTGTCAGGTGATCCCTACCATTGCCTTTGTCTCAAGACGACGCGCCTATTGGCTGAGAAACTTGGCTTGAACGAATCGCAGTACCGTGTTGTTTTCCAATCTCGTGTGGGGCGTGAAGAGTGGTTGAAGCCGTATTGCGATGAGACCATGAAGTCCTTGCCGGCTGAAGGCATCAAGAATATTGATGTGCTGTCACCCGCTTTCTCGGCTGATTGCCTGGAGACCATCGAAGAAATCGATGGCGAGAATCGCGAGTATTTTGAAGAGCATGGCGGTGAGCGATTTAATTACATACCATGCCTGAATGATCGGGATGACCACATACAGATGCTTTCCGATCTTGTCGAACGCCACATACAAGGTTGGCCCGAGGCAACAGGGCCGGTGGACGCTGCACAAGAACTCGCCCTCAGCCGCGAGCTGGCCGAGAAATTGGGTCGGACCACGGTAAGTGCTTGATTCTTTGTGCGATGGTGGTCCGACCCCTGTAAGTGTTTGATCCATATGCGATAAACCTGCAAATGGGCTTGTTTTTGGGTCTTAAACGCTGGTTTTGCGCCGTTGAAACTTTGTTTTAGGCACCGAAAATTTCATGAAATACACCATCAGCGAAGCTAATACGCATGATCTTGATGAGATTGAGGCCCTGCTTCCGCGTCTGGCGGAATTCGACGTACCGACTCACCGCGTCAGGGAACATCTCTGGCATGGTGATAGGGATATGGTCCGTGATTGGGCCGCTGGCAAGCGTGACGATGTCAATGCTATCGTCGCCACGTCCCAGGATGAGCGCAAAATTATTGGCGTCGCGGTGATCAGTTTTCGCAAGGAGCTTCTTAGCGGAGATCCCAGCGCCCATCTCGAAGTGCTTGCGCTCGACAAGTCAGCCGAAGGTCATGGCATTGCTACAGCACTGATGCAGGAGGCTGAAAAACTCGCATCTTCCAACGGCGCTCTCAGCATGTCTTTACATGTATTCGCCAACAACACACGAGCACGCGCCCTGTATGAAAGAAAAGGCTTTGATGGTGAACTGATGCGATATTACAAACCGCTTACGCTTGAGTAGTAACGTGAATAACGACGGGAATGGCGAGCAAAGACTAAATGTAAAAATCGGAAGAACACATTAGTCTTTACGACACCACTCGGGCAAGATGATGATCTCGTTTTCAAACAACAATTTTTTATTGAAGAAATGCCTGCGTTCTATACCGTCGCAAATAAAACTGAAGATTTGACCAGAGCGGAAATCTTTGCGAAGTACGCGCCACCTTCAAAATAACGATACATTAGAGAGCAAGCCAATCGGCACTGGCGCTCATCGCAACAAAGCGCTAGCTGGCCCCGTAGGCTATTGCCATGACAGTCCCACCGAGGTTCAAGCAGGAACCAAGGTATTGAGTCATGACAACACCGCTGATCTTGTTCGCTCTATCAACCCAGAATTGAGTTGCCGCCGCACCTGACCAACCACCTTCACCCTCAACGGTGAGATTCAACGCTTGACCAAGATCGGTCATGACACGGCCTGTCAGGTTCCAGCCATAACCCGCGTAGGCCACGCCACTGATCCCGATAGGTATCTGAGCGCTGGATAATCTATTGGCCCAGGACATCTCGAGCATTGCATCAGACAACAATCGTTGCCCATCAGCTGAACAACCATCCATAAGAACATGGGTAAACCGTGAGTAGTCGTCCAATGTCGAGTAAAGCCCATGACCGCCGCGAACAAAATTCGCTGATGCCTCGATCGGATACGCAGCATCTACATTCAAAGGGGTTAGCTCCTGCGTAATCGCGTCTCGGTCAGGTACCTCACCCAAAGCTTTCTGACCATACATGCATACAAGGTTCTTGACCTTGTCCGATGGCACACTGAATCCCGTGTTCTCCATTGCCAATGGCTGAAACACATGCTCACGAAGCTGCTCGCCTAACGACTGCCCCGTCACCCTGACCAACACCTCTGCCAACACATCGCAGGCGTAGCTGTAATACCAGCGTTCTCCTGGTTGGTAGGCCAACGGCATGGTGGCAATAGCCTCAACCAGGTCACTCAAGGAACGTTCACCATCTTCAGCGAAGCGCGCTTCACGGTACATATCAGCAATCGTACAGTTAGCCAGAAAGTCGTACGACAGGCCTGCGCGGTGAGTCATCAAATCTTCTATGGTGATGTGCCGTTGCAAAGCGTGATGCTTGCCATCGCTGCCAAGAACCTTGGCACGTTCAAACTCCGGAACCCAACGACACACTGGCGCGTCAAGCGACAACAAACCGCTTTCAACAAGCTGCAGCGCTCGAACGGCAACCACCGGTTTGGTCATTGAGTAAATACGATAGATTCCCGCCATATCAAGCGGACGTTGCTGCTCATAATCAAACCAACCGTGGCACCGTTCATCAACTACCACATCATTTTGTGATACCCGCCAAGCCATTGATCCAAAATTCTGTTCCTCAATGTGCCTGTCAGCCAGCTTGTGGATGCGATTTAATCGCGTTGCGTCAAGCTTCATGGCTTTACTGTTGTCGAGTATTCAACTGCAACTCAATCGCAGCAACACGTTGTCGGGTTGCGTCATCAATTGCCATACCTTTTAGAGCCAGGATCGAGCCACGGCGCACGCGTTCCACTTCATTGGTATCGGCAGCAACTGCCATCAAAGATTGAATGACTTCGTAACTTTGATCTTCATGCCCTACCAAGGCATAAGCAGAGGTTTGACGTACAAACCGATCTTCGTCCTGCAAACCATTGACAATAATTGGCGTATGGGCGGGATCGTTTGTCCAGCGAGACAAAATGTCGATACTGCTACGCCTGACACTCGCATCAGGGTGCGCTGCGAGTAGCGCGACTTGCTCTGACATACCGACACGTGTTTCATCATCGACCGTTCCAGGTACGGCAAGAGCAGTCAAGGTATCAACCAGGACGTCAGCTTCATACTCTGTTGCCAGCAAGCCAGACACCAAGGCCTGCGCTTCGCTGTTTCCGGGTTGAATGTATTTAAGTAGTTCCAGACCGACTTTTCGGGTGGCGGGATCACCGGAGAAAATCAGCTCGCTGGCCAGCGCCGTGACTTCAGGCACATTGACATCGCCGAGTAACTGCGCCAGTCGACGAAGCCGGGCTGTATCTGTCTCCAGGCGAAATTCATTGATAATTGCCTGTAAGAATTCGGGATCAGCGTTTAATCTTTCCGTAAGGCTTTTGAAGTCAGCATCGCTGATACCACTGCGCCCAAGATTGTAAATATCAACCTCTGGCCATACCTCGGGTGCAGTTGAAGAACCATCATTCGCGACAAGCTTGTTCTGCTGCTGGTCAGTGGCAGTCGCGCCCACTGAATTACCCTGTACGGTGTTTCCGGCATCAGCGACAGTCTCCTTGGTGGAGAACGGCGAAGTTGATGAGGAGTTTTCAGTTGCGACAATCTCGCCACTGTCCGTGTTTGCGGTAGAGACATTCGAGCCCTCTTTATCGGAAGGGCTCGAAATAAACCTTGAAACGAGGACGATGGCCACACCTGCCAACAGGCATAGTGACAGGTACGACCATCCTCGACGCGTCATATTGTTATAGAACCCCAAATGGTAAAGCTGTTGAGAACTCAACCATTTCGTCACTATTAGGAGGATTGCGCGCTAGTGTCCAACCACCTTCAACAATGTCAACTCCCTCCAAGCGCACAGACTGATAAAACAACGGTATGCCTGCACAACGTCCGGTTTCGAAACCAAAAACATCTTGAGCTACACCATCAGGACCAGCAGTTCCAAATTCAAGCATGGTAATAGCATCACGCAAAGCACCCCAAGTCTGTGGACCAACAATACCGTCTGGCGTCAAACCATTAGCCGATTGGAAATCCTGTGTCGCAGCTTCGGATAACGGACCGAACTCACCATCAGCGAATGCCGCGACGTCCGCGCCATCGCCAAAGCCAGAACAGAAAACAACACGTTGAATACCCGCCGCATACAGACTGTCAGCAAACTGCCCATTGGCCGAGGTTCGTTCAACAGTACAGTTATCATCCCAGTTCGCTGTCGAAGAATTACTGTCGGTACCACTCTCGCTTCCACATGGCGTAGACGGTGATGGATCGGTAAAACCGTCGCCATCTGCATCGCCGGCGACAAAGTCGTCATCAAACTCATTGAGAATGCCATCGCCATCGACGTCATCGTCATTAATATTGAGAATACCATCGCCATCCAGATCGAACGAGTCGAAATCAATGTCCTCTGAATTAGGTATGCCATCGCCATCGACATCATCCGGATCGAATATTGGGTCCAAGTCGAGGTCCAAATCATCGTCACTGTCGCCACTACTGCCACCACCGCAACCCACCAACAGGCCGGTAAACGCCGCAATGATCAGGTACCGAACCATAGGCTTACCAGGTACTACCACCAGTCTCTTCATGCTTTCTCTCCACGTGTAAGTTAGTTACACCTTCCGCTAGAGCGGTATGTATACAGACTTTCAAGCGCCCTGATGTCAGAACCGCCAGTCAGGAACCTGTAGACCCATTCTAGTGCAAGATTGATATGAAATATAAATCGCCTAATTTTCGTCGCGCACTGACTTCACCTTTTCAAGCCCAGCGACCCAATCCTGATTACCGCCAGCTGCATGCAAGGCTTCATATCCTGCACGCGTATAGGTGCCAGGTGTTGCTATTTCGCCGAGCAGCGTCTGCGGCGTCACTTCCGGTCGGCTGCGTGCGACATCAACTGCCCCCTGAACATGGCGCAGAACCATCTCGCGTGACAGCTCCGCAGACCACCCTTGTGCTACAAACCACTGTTCCAGAGTCTGGAACAGACCAAAGGTCCACGCATATGAACACGAAGCGATCATGCTGTCGTCGAAAGCGGGCTCGGATTCGAACACGACAACCGGACATTGCTCGCCAAACAAGCGTGCAACCGCCGCATTGTCTGGAAACATGGGTATGAACGGATCCCCATGTTCGATAAAACTCGACGGCATGATGCGCACAACAGTTGCAGGGGTAGCAGCAGCCTCCAGCTCTTTGACAAGGAATCCGGCTACCGCAGACATCAAGACCTGGTCAGCCGCAAGGTTTAGCTCGCCCAAGGCATCTAATGCATTATCTGGGCGCACCGACAACAAGACGATATCGGCATTGGCGACAACCGATGCATTGTCAGACATGACGCGACAACCGAAACGGGACGAGAGATCGGCGACCACTTGTGCATTTCGCGGAGACAATAATATTTCACCCTGATGGCCTGACTTCATCAACGCGGCAATCGTGTAGCTCGCCAGATGGCCAGTGCCGATAACGCCAAGGACTGGAATCGGCGCTGTGTCCGTTGAACTCATATATCTTCAGCTCTTATTAATGAATTCATTCTTGACTCATCAGCCCTCAACAAAACTTTCCGAACTCGCAATCTACCGTGAGTAAGTAACAAAATAGCGCAATGGCGAATAATAAACAGAATTACATTGATTCCGTGTAATTCCTTGTGAAGCGCGAAAACACTGACAGAGAAGCCTCATCGCGAGATAGCAATAGCGATACAAGCTCTCGCTCATTCAATAGATACAACAATTGTTAACAATTAACCTTAATTGAGAGAATGTTTCTTGTGCTCTGTCGGAGTTATCAGCTCTTTAGTAAGAGCTAATCAAATCTCTGTCAACACACGACCTTCAGCTTCCAACAATAGCAATATGATTGTCCCACGAACTGTCAGTATCAGATTTTCGATGTAGAACCGAAAGGTGGACTCCAGTTGAAGAAAATACATGAAGACCGGAAGACGCCGTGACAAAGAAATAGTTGTCGTAAGCAGCAACACCGCTGCAATCATCAAGATGATGCACTGCGATTATCTCACCGTCTGATGCGTTCCAGAAAACGATGGCGCCACCTTTGGCAGATGTTGTCGCCACAGTCCTGCCATAAGGATCAACACTTATGGATGTCACGTAGTTATTCAGCAACAAGCTGGCTAGCGGTGAATCCCAAAGTTGAAAATCCCCATTATTACGCAGGCAACCTACTAGTGGGGGTGTATCCTCCAATGCACCTTGATACTGACCTGCAAAATAGCAGTCTCCTGTTATCGACAATGTCATATGTCTTATCGACATACGCTGTAAGGAATCCGGTAATTTGCGTTGTGCCAATTGATCTCCCGAACGCATATTTAAATTAGACAGCGACGAGCACATTACTAGAACCGAAAATAACCTGTTTCTGGACGGGCTCTAGCTAATACTAATCAGACTTATCCAGTTGTATCTCAAAGAGCATTTAGTGTCTAACATCGATGGACTACAGCAATCTTTCACAGATACTCGATAGATTGAATATTGTCTGAATTAGCGTGACTCGACATGTATTTCTACCCTGATTCATGAGTTACCCTATAAAAATCTTCACCAACTAACTACAAAGACTCCATGAAACTCTATGGCGATGGCCTATCCGGCAACTGTTACAAGATCAAGCTACTGATGTCATTTCTCGACACGCCTCATGAATGGGTGCATGTCGACGTCACCCAGGCCGAAACCCGTACACCGGAATTCATAGCCCTCAACGCCAATGCGAAGATCCCGGTACTGGTCCTGGATGACGGAAATACACTAAACGAGTCCAACGCGATTCTGAATTACCTGGCCAGAGACTCGGCCTATATACCAAGCGACCCGCTCGACCATGCGCGTATGTTGAGCTGGCAGTTCTTCGAACAATACAGTCATGAGCCGTATATCGCTGTGGCCCGTTTTATCAATGTTTATCTCGGTATGCCGCCCGATAGAGCCGATGAATACGCTTCGAAGCAGGAAGGTGGAAACAAGGCTTTGCAAGTCATGGAAGATACGCTTCTAACACAACCTTACCTTGTGGGTGACTCACTGACTCTGGCTGATATCAGTTTGTTCGCGTATACACATGTTGCAGAAGAAGGCGGATTCGACCTCGAAGCCTACCCATCTGTAAAAGCATGGTTAACGCGAGTCTGCGAGCACCCGGGATTTGTCCCAATGCAATCAACGGCTTAAGCTTGGGCCTTTCATTTAACTGTGCATTCACACCATTAAACAGCGGATATTCACGTAGCTGCGCCTTTACAAGATAATGCGCATGCACACGCCGGTGTGAAGTTGTTGTCTTTCAAAAGTGAGCAACAAACTTCAACCGGCGCTACTGAAACAGCTGTTGATTTCGATCAGAGTTACTGTTCGATCAGAGCTACTGGTTGTTACGGTCACCTCGATCAGTGTTTTTTCCGCCTCGCTTACCCCCACGCTCACCGCGCTCTTCACGGCGCTGTTTGCGCACCTCATCAAACCCTGCACCTTCCTCATCAGAGACAACACCATCGCCATTGACATCGAGCTGAGCCTCTACTGCATCACGTCGGGATTCCCGAGCAGCGCGACGTTCAGCACGTGATAGCTCTCCGTCACCATCGGCGTCAAACGTTTGCAGCCGATCAGCCCTGCCCAGCTCACGAGCGGCCATGCGTTCCTCTTTCGATAACTCGCCATCTCCATCAGTGTCAAATTGAGTGATCATTTCAGCTCGCTTCAAATCTTGTGCAGCAGTTACTTCCGCAGCTGAGATAATCCCGTCACCATTCGTGTCGACCAGTGTCAACCCAGAGGCTGCGAAAGCATTGAAAGCCATCAATACGCCGAGGGCTAGGGGTGCGATTACAGTTGCATTGGTTCGCTTACTGTTTTTCAATTGTTTAACTGTCATGTGTTTACCTGTCATATTAGTGAAGTTTCGCATTCAGAGCACACCCGCTTGCACCATGGCCGCTCTGCCTGAACAGATAATCGGCCGCAATTGTGCAACAACTGTGGCAAAACACGTCAGAAACTGAGGAATCGCGATACTCAACTGATCTCTACCATATCGAATTTGTAGCCAATACCGTAAACAGAATGTACGAATTCGTAATTGCGCGTTAGTGACTCGAGTTTCTGCCGAAGTTTCTTTACGTGGCTGTCGATAGTACGGTCGCTAACGACACGGTTGTCGGAATAGATTCTTGCCATAAGCTGACCACGATTGAATATTTGACCCGGACTATTACTCATGACTTTCAACAGGCGCAATTCAACGGCTGTGAGCTCAATGGACTCACCATGCACCGTGACGCGTGCCGTTGTTTCGTCCACAAGAAAATCATTCGAAGTAACTGTGACCATCTCATTCTGACTTCTACGCAACACTGCTTTGACCCTGGCAACGACCTCTCGCGGGCTGTACGGTTTGCAGATATAATCATCAGCGCCAATCTCAAGCCCTAACAAACGATCGATTTCTTCAACCCGAGCCGTCAACATGATGATGGGCATTGAAGACTGCTTACGCACTTCACGACAGATAGATATGCCATCAACACCTGGAAGCATAAGATCCAGAAGGACAAGATCAGGTGTCGTTTTCAGGATTCCGTCTAGCGCACTGATTCCATCAACGTATAGGGCTGTGTCATATCCCGCCTGCAACAGGTAGCCTTCAAGCACCTTGGCCAACTTGGCTTCATCTTCCACTATTGCAATTTTCATGTTGCAACACCCCTCACGAGCAGCAATTGCAATGAGATACACAGACCACCCAGCTTCGAATGCTCGGCTGCGATAACACCTTGGTGCGCGTAAATAATTTTTTTCGCAATTGCCAAACCCAGACCAGAACCACCAGATTCTCTACTGCGTGATTGTTCCGTTCGATACAAAGATTCAAAAATATGAGGTAATTGCTCATCCATAACACCTGGTGCCGAGTCTTCCCAATTGAGCTTCAGATATCTTTCATCAGACGACAATGAAATTTCAATCTTGCCGCCTGCATTGGTATAACGAATAGAATTCTGCAAAAGATTATCGAACAGCTGCCCCAGACGTTGCACGTCGCCCATTGTTTGCGTTGTAGCTGCCGTATTATCAAGTTGCACCTCAATCCTCTTCTCATCCAGCATTTGTTGAGCAGCAGACAATCTCGACCGCAACAATTCATTGATATCAAGCTCGATCATTTGGTAATTGAGAGATCCGACATCCATCAAACTCAATTCATGCAGATCATTTATCAAATGGCTCAAACGCAGCGTTTCTCCGTGCAAGGATGCAATGGAAGTTACATCGATTTTTTTTATCCCATCTTGCATCGCTTCTATCTCACCCTGCAGTACAGCAACAGGTGTTCGAAGTTCGTGGGAAATTTCCGCAAACGACTGTTGCCGAGCCGTCAGATTTTCTTCAAGCGTAAAGGCGAGCTGATTGACATCTCGCCCCAGCTCACCAAGCTCGTCACGACGATCCAAAGCCACTCGATGAGCAAAGTTGCCACGACTGATATCACTAACAGCGCGTTGAATCCCGACTATCGGTTTGACCAAGCGCGAACTCATGAAAATAGCCAGAATCGCAGAGACCAATACCATCGCTAAAGCCGCAAGCGCATAACTTCTGTTTTGTTGAGCTGCAAATACCTTGTCAAGTTCATCCGTTAATCCATTGCGCAAGGCAACTCCGATATAAGCAACAGTGACTTCATCCACGAGGACCGGGCGCCAAACCATTTTTTCGGGCAATCGACTTGGTCCAATCAGGATTTGTTTGTCAGTACCGGCCAGAATCAAACGAGGTTGACGAGGTGGTCCGCGACCAGTTCTACCAGGTGGTGGTGACTCGTCGTCATTGATTAAGGTTCTTCTCTGCGGCCCATGCTCCGACGCTCTATTGTCGTGCCTTCGGCGATTCGAGCCTCGTGCGGGGAATTGTTGATTTAAGGAGCGCCATTGCTTTCGATTGGAAATCAATAAGCCCCAGCCCCCAGTCGCGCGGTATTCATCACTGAGCTCTTCAACGACCGAGTCCAGTTTCTGCGCTTCGACACTATTGAGATAGCCCAGGAAACCGCGATTGAAACTCCAACTATTCAACACATACATCAGCGCGATAAGCAAAGCGCTGACTAGAAGCAAACTGATAAAAAATTGGTATTTCAAACGCATGGCGACTTCCTATGTACCCTATTAGCGCTTGAATGTTTCAGAGAATGAACCAATTTCATAGTATTTGCACAATTCAAACAGGGTGACGAGACACTCTTCGCACGATTCAACGCGTCAATTGGTAGAAATTAATTGCTCAGATTGCTTTTTTACACGAGCCTATGAATCCAGCCATTTATGCGCAACTTCGTTAATCGTTACAACCGCAGAATTCTTCAACTTGCGCTCAAGAGATATGGCGAAATAATTTTCAGTGACGCCCCCCGCCACACCTATCAAACTCGCGTTGTACATATGCTCGATTTCCTCGGCTATGGCAGACGGAGCAGGAAAGATACCAGTACCCGCTTCACCAAATACTTTCAATAAGGCTCCATCATCAAACTCAGCCACTACTCGCGGGACAATACCCATATTCTCAAGCCATGCATCCAGTTCTCGTCGGATAACGTTGTCCTGGCGAGGCAACAAAAACGGCGCATCGGCTAAAGACTCTGGAAATCGTTTGGTATATTTCCTGGCTTGCTTCTTTTGTACAAACCATCCCATCTCACTACTACCAAGTGAATGATTGTATGCCTTTACACCAAGACCGGAAGGCAAGGGCTTGTTCGACAACACCATATCCATTCTGTGCAAGGCAAGTTCAGCCAACAATGATTCAAGGCTTCCTTCCTGGCATACAAGACGTACTGGGGAATCCATTGATAACACTGGCTCAAGAACCCGAAACGCGATCAGCTTGGGTATCGAATCCACAACTCCGATATTGACCAGAATCGATGAATCCGGTTGCTTCTCGTTGACCTGTTGCGCCAGCTCTGCACCGATCGAAAATATTTCGTCAGCATAGTGCTTGACCATCTGACCGGTATCCGAGAGTTCAAGGCCGCGCCCGACACGATGAAACAGAGGCTCCCCAACTGCTTGTTCAAGTAGTTTTATCTGCCCGCTGATAGTCTGCGGCGTCAAGTTGAGTTGCCTGGATGCCAGTGCAATGCTTCCTTCTCTGGCAACCGTCCAGAAATAAAGCAAATGATTGTAATTAAGATGGCGCACACGTCTCCTCTTCAGTCGAGTCAGCTGTGAAGCGTCGGTGAATCAACGCAGGCAGTACAAGCCATTTTTATCAACTCATCAGTAGCAATACCACATAAACAAAGTAACTTACGATCAGCGCGATACCTGATAAACGGTTGTAATAACCCGGCTTTGTGCCAACCGCAAAAATGAACAATGACAGACCAGCGAAAAAGCCGATCGTCAGGAAATCAATTTCAATATGGCGGAGCGGTGCTACCAATGCACTCAAACCCAGCACCATGCCGATATTCAGGATATTTGATCCAACAACATTGCCAACAGCGAGACTCGTTTCTCTTCGAACGACAGCGACAACCGTTGCCGCTATCTCGGGCAAGCTGGTACCCAGAGCCGTTACGGTCAGGGCAACGATGGTTTCTGACAAGCCAAATTGCTTGGCAAAACCAAGCCCTCCCCAAATCAAGGATTCAGCACCTACAACCAGTGCAACTATGCCACCGACCGTCAGAACTGTTGTCTGAAGCGTACTGCGCAGAACACCCTCGTCTGATTCATCTTCTACAGATTGCACCGAAGAGCTGGACCTGAAGGCGAATGCAAAGCTCAGAAACATACCCAGTAAAAGGATCACACCCTCCGACCGAGTAACGGTCCCATCACGCAACAATACAACCGCAACTATCGTCAACATGAGCGCTGCCAATAGCTGTTGACGAAGCAAACGTTCCACAATCAGTTTCGAAACCAGAGCCGCTATCCCTAGCACGACAGCGCTGTTGATGATATTCGAGCCTACAACATTACCCGCTGCCAAGGCTCCATGACCCTGTATTGCAGAACCGAGACTGACAAACAACTCTGGAGCACTGGTTCCCAGCGACACCAGCAATAATCCGATGATCGCCTTTGGCAATTGAATTCTTGAGCCGATGTCGGTGACACCATCAAGCAACCAGTCACCACCTTTGTACAAGAGAAGACAACCCACAATCAATGCTAAGTAAATCACTTTTCAGTTTTCATCAACAGGTCAAGGAAAGGGAACAGCATGGCAACATCATGAAGATTCGGATAGTCGTTTTTCTCAAAGCAATACTTCGAATATTCCGAACAGTTGGATAGTATAATACGTCTTTACCGAGCTTGGTGCCTGCCGATAAGATTGAAATCTTTACATTCAGACTACAACTGACGTGCCAAGAAACACTATCAAACGCTTTACACAACTCGAGTCAGCCGCGGGCATTTTGTTATTCGCAGCTGCAGCCCTGTCTATGCAGGTTGCCAACTCACCGCTAGCGAATCTGATGACAGAGGTGTTGAACACGCGCGCCTCAGTAATCATCGGCTCACTTGCCATCGACAAATCAGACTTGCTGTGGATAAACGACGGCTTGATGGCCGTGTTTTTTTTACTCGTGGGGCTGGAACTCAAACGTGAGGTTATGGACCGAGATTAAGATCAGGCTGGCGTGAGCCAATCCAAACCTTTGGAATCATGCGCAATTTGAAAAAGAAATTGTTAATGAAAGAAAAATCAGGGTCTGTCGGTGCAAGAAATACATGATGACAATTTAGCGACACGTTTTTTTACATGTATGAAATATAATTATCAAGTCCGTATCCTGAGACCCGAAACGCAATAATGCTACAAATAGCTTAAACACCCTAAAACAAGTGGTTTCTCGTCAAATTCATAGATAAATTTGTACGGTTTCAGACACCCTTATTGGCAGGACGGCAACTGCTCAGCGCCTGATAAATCCAGTAATGACAATAGTTTGCCGCCCCAGACCGTTTGTCATCACCCCTGCCAAGCGCGTAACATTGCTACCGAAAGCCACGGCATTCACTTGTGGGCATTGGCACGAGGCCACATATACCAAATGTAGTTCATGCTCGCTATCGGTTAACTAGCTACTCAAGCTATAGCCAGTCGGCAGCACTCATCTTTTTTAATTACTAGGAGACATTCGATGTCATTCAATATTATCGATTTAGTCAAGGATCAAATCAGTGATCAGATGATGGGCCAGATAGGAGGTCTTGTAGGAGGCGATAGCGCACAGACAAGCAGTGCTTTGGGCGGTGCCCTGCCTGGACTGTTAAGCGGTCTGACCAAATCTGCAGGATCAGCCGGTGGTGCTGGCGCGCTATTCGACGCAGTGCAGAAACAGGATGACGGCATGCTCGGAAATATGGGCGCACTGCTGGGCGGTAACGATTCAGCCAATGTCATCAATCAAGGCACATCAATGCTCGGCTCTCTGCTGGGTAACGGCGCGCTGGGCAAGCTAGCGGGTGTATTGACGGGCTTTTCCGGCTTGAACTCAAGAGGCAGCAGTTCCTTGATGGGTATTCTTGCGCCGATCGTCATCGGCGTCATCAAGAAGAAGGTCTTCGAAGGTGGCTTGAACGCCGGTGGTCTTGCAAGCCTGCTTGGTGATCAACAAAACAACATCAATGCTGCCATGCCACAAGGGTTTTCCAGCCAGCTCGAATCTTCAGGCTTTCTCAATAGCATTGCCGCTGAACCGATGGCAGCGATGTCTACACCTGACGTCAAGGTACCCAATGTCGACATGCCCGATGTCTCGGCACCATCGGGCGGGGGTTTCATGAAATGGTTGCTCCCACTCGCGGCTGTCGTGGTTCTCGGTTGGCTGGGAATGAAATTCTTTGGCAATCAGGGCGGCGATGCACTTGATGCGGCAAAAGGTGCAGCTGACACAGCCACAAGTACCGCGACTAATGCAGCGGAATCTGCAACCGGGGCAGTAAGCAATGCAGCCGAATCAGCTACCAACGCTGCTAGTGGCGCTGTGGAATCTGTTGCCGGCGCGGCGGGCGGCCTGTCAGCAGAGGCTTTGGAAAAAGCCAAGGCGGCTATGCCTGAAGGTGTCAATTTCGATGAGCTCTCTGGCAATCTGAATGATGTGTTCGGTTCGACAACCGAAACCCTCTCGGGTATTACTGATGCAGAATCAGCAACTGCGGCGCTCCCTGCGCTGGAAGAAGTCTCTGGAAAGTTAGGTGGCCTGAATGATGTCATGGCGCGTCTTCCGGATGCAGCTAAAGGTCCTCTTCAATCTGTAGTGTCTGGCGGTCTTGGTAGTCTTCAGCCAGTTATCGACAAGGTTATGGGTCTGCCGGGTATCGGGCCCATCCTCGAGCCTGTCGTAGGTCCGATGGTAGAAATGCTTGGTGGCATGGCTGGCTAATCACCAAGACAACTTCTGATGGCAGGCTTGGGTTCAATCCACCTGAGCTATTCAAACGCCATCCAGTGATTCCATCGCGGCTCTCAATGAGCCGCGATGTGTTTCCAGCCTGGCTTTTGCCGAGGCTTCCGTTTCACCCAAAGCGAGCAAAGCCGCGAGCTTTACCCAACCATCAGCAGCCTCAACTGCACGTTTTGCTTCATCATCAAGAAGATCTGGCAACACGCCTTGCAGCAGTCGAATACGGCGCTTTTCCAGCTTGTTATTTACCGCAGCCATATCTACCATCAAATTGCCATAAGTACGGTTAAGCCTGATCATCAAGGTGGTACTGAAAATATTCAGAGCAATTTTCTGAGCAGTGCCTGCGGCCATCCGTGTTGAACCGGCAAGCACCTCGGCACCACTGTCGAGATATACCGGGTACTCTGAGAGTTTCAGCAAGGTCGAATCCGCGTTATTCGCAATTCCTATTGCTACAGATCCTGCTTTTTTCGCACAACTCAGCCATTCACAAGTCCAGCGTGATTCACCGCTAGCCGCAATCGCGAGTACGACATCATTCGATGTCAATTCAGCGGCTGAAGCCTCGTCGTTTGCAGCTTCAATATCGTCCTCAACCCCTTCAACACTTTGTATCAATGCAGTACTGCCGCCAGCCATACGCAGCAACAATCTTTCGTGTGGCCAGCCAAACGTTGGCCACATCTCCGCACCATCCTGCACAGCGAGGCGACCTGAGGCACCTGCACCAACCAGTATCAGACGACCTTGTCGGGAATGGGTCAAACGTTCAGCAGATGCTGCAACGGCCCGGTCGATATCAGCAATAGCCGCTGAAACCGCGCCCAAGGCACTGGACTGACTATCCAGTAAGACCTGTAGAATCGTAGCGTTATCTCGTAGGTCAAGATCAATCAGAGAGCGATCAATATATTCTGTTTGTTGAGTCATGACGAAATTTGCACACCTCAATGGGCAATAGCTATGAGTCGTTTTTCAATATAAAAATTGAGCTATGAAAGACCTTGATCAGTCCAGACGGCTAACTCATTTCCATGCGGATCATTGAACTGAAAACGTCGACCGCCTGGGAATGAGAAAATCGGCTTGACGATGGAACCACCTGCGGCAACCACTGCATCCTGAACGGCTTCAAGATCAGTAGCGTAGAAGATAACAAGTGCTGCACCGTTGTCAGCATTTGATACTGCAGATGATTTATAAAATCCGCCGTCAAGACTACCATCCTTGAAAGCATGATATTCAGGGCCATAACTTTCAAAGCTCCAGGCAAATACAGTACTGTAAAACGCCTCGACCGCAGCGAAATCTGCAGCAGGAAGTTCGACATAGTCAATCGATAAGTTTTTCGACACAGAAATCCTCCTATTCCTTCCCAGGATGGTGACAGGCTACGCGATGCAAGTCTCCTTCGAGCATCGGCAACTCACGTCGACATTGATCAGTTACTCGCCAACAACGGGGATTGAATGCACAACCCATGGGCGGCTTCAACGGCGAGGGCAATTCTCCTTGCAAACGAATCCGGTTCGTCGTTCGAGTTGGGTCAGCCACCGGTGTTGCGGACAGCAGAGCTTGCGTATACGGATGCTTCGGTTCGTTAAAGATCGCATCACGAGAACCTGCCTCAACCACGCGACCAAGATACATGACCATAATGTCGTCAGCCATATGCTTGACGACAGATAAATCATGAGAAATGAACAGATAGGCCAATCCAAGTTCATCCTGTAGATCAACAAGCAAATTAAGTATCTGTGACTGAATTGATAAATCCAGTGCTGAGACGGGCTCATCAAGTACAAGTACCCTTGGCTTGAGCATCAAGGCGCGAGCAACCGCAATACGTTGCCTTTGACCACCTGAAAACATATGCGGATAACGATCGTAGTGTTCAGGGCGGAGACCGGTGAGTTCCAGCATTTCCCGACTAAGCGCTTGTCGCTCCTTTGGCGAATATTCCGGGCGATTGATAAGCAAGGGCTCTTCCAGAATTCGGCCAATGGTCTGACGAGGGTTTAGTGAACCAAAAGGATCCTGAAATACAATCTGGATCGAAGCTCGCAACGTCGCCCGTGTTACATCATCAATTTCCGATGTCGCTTCTATATGTTGTCCGTTCAGAAACAACTCACCTGTTGTTGGCGCTTCAATCATCGTCACCACTCTGGCAAGCGTCGACTTTCCGCAACCCGACTCGCCAACGACAGCTAATGTCTGACCCGCCTCCAATGTAAACGACGCATTACTCAGCGCCTTGACGGTTAGTGGCGAGCGAAATAGGCCATTCGGCACTTCGTAGTGCCTTGACAGATCCCTTGCCTCGACAAGCGCATGATTCTCATTTGCCGACGGCGCAATTTCATGAACATTCATATATGTATCGTCGTTCCGAATGCTCATCAGGAGACCGCTTTTTGTGGCACACCATTGACGAGCGGCGTATGACATCGTGCATAGCCAAGCTCGACACTTGAATTCAAGGGCACTTCTGCGTGACAACGATCGATGGCGAACTGGCATCGCGGAGAGAACAGACATCCTGATGGTCGGTCGAATTGTCCCGGCACCACACCAGGAATACTCGGAAGCTTGCGCGAATTTGCACGCTCCGGCAAGGCCGCCAGCAACGCATCTGTATAGGGATGATGTGGATTGGCAAAAAGCGACTGGACATTTTGCTCTTCAACTTTCTGACCTGCATACTGAACGCTGACACGTTGGGCCGTTTCAGCGACGACTCCCATGTCGTGTGTAATCAAAACCAATGCCATGCCGGTATCTTTCTGCAGATCCAATAACAACTCAAGAATCTGTGCCTGAATGGTGACATCCAGTGCGGTCGTTGGCTCATCCGCAATCAACAACTTCGGCTTACAGGCAATCGCCATCGCAATCATTACTCTCTGACACATACCACCTGAGAGCTGATGAGGAAACGCACGCAATCGACGCTCTGGTTCCGGCATGCCGACCTGTTCAAGCAATTCGATCGCTCGACGATGTCTTTCACTACGTGACAATACCAGGTGTGATTTGAGTGCCTCTTTCAGTTGAAAGCCAATGGTGAAACAAGGGTTGAGGCTGGACATTGGCTCCTGAAATATCATGGCGATATCTCGACCAATAATGTCCCGACGTACTTTCGCATCTGCACGTAACAAGTCAACACCGTTGATTTCCATTTTGTTGGCGTTGATGTCAGCAGTCCAGGGCAGAAGCCCCATGATCGCCAGCATGGAAACCGACTTACCGCTGCCAGATTCACCAACAATCGCCAATACCTCTCCTTCGTCAACCTGGATATCGACACGATCCACAGCGCGAAACTTGCCAGACGATGTGCGAAAATCCACATTAAGTTGTTCGACATCAAGGAGTGCCATATCAGCTCCGCTTGAGTTTGGGATCAAGTGCGTCGCGTAGACCATCACCCATCAGGTTGATGGCAACCACATTGATCAAAATGGCAAGACCCGGGAAAGTCACAACCCACCAGGCTCGCAAGACAAACTCGCGAGAGTCGGCAAGCATCGTGCCCCACTCCGGTGTAGGCGGTTGCGCACCCAACCCAAGAAAGCCCAATGCAGCGGCATCAAGTATCGCTGTTGAAAAAGACAATGCCGCTTGAACGATGATCGGCGCGAGACAATTCGGTAATACCGTGACAAACATCAATCGCCATTTACTTGCACCAACCACTCTGGCTGACGTGACATAATCTTTGGGTAATTCAGACAGAACTGCGGCACGGGTCAGCCTGACATAATGAGGCTGTAAAACAATAGCGATCGCGATCATCGCATTCATCAGAGACGGACCCAAGATCGCTACCATGACCAAGGCCAGCAAGAGGTTGGGAAAAGAAAGCAAGATATCCATTAGTCGCATGATCAATGTATCGACCCAGCCTCGTGCGAAACCGGCAAGCAGCCCGATAAACACCCCACTACCCGCCGCAATGACAACGACAATCAAACCAATGAAAAAGGAATAGCGAGCACCGTAAATCAGGCGCGACAGCAAATCGCGGCCCAGGGCATCAGTGCCGAGTATGAACTGCCAAGTGCCGCCGTCTTGCCATACCGGCGGTTGCAGCAGTGCACTGCGATATTGATCTGTCGCTGAATGCGGTGCAATGACATCAGCGAGCAATGCGATGAGGATAAAGCTCAGAAAAACGATAAGACCCACGACAGCGCCGCGATTTTCTGAAAAGTAGCCCCAGAATTCTATAAAACGACCAGGTCTTGCGGTAGCGGTTACATCATCCACGTCAATACCGCTACTCATCGTTTGCGTATTTTCGGATTGACCAGACCATACATCACGTCAACGACCAGATTGACGATCATGACAATCAAGGCAATCATCAATAGTCCGCCCTGTACACTGGTGTAGTCGCGCGCACTTATCGCTTCAACCATCCACTTGCCAATACCTGGCCAGGAAAAGATCGTCTCTGTCAGTATCGCACCAGCCAGCAAAGTGCCTACCGACAAACCGATAACGGTAATCACAGGGATCATTGCATTGCGCAACGCATGTATTCCATTGACACGCATTGGACTGAGACCCTTTGCACGTGCGGTACGCACGTAGTCCTCACTCAAAACTTCGAGCATGGCAGAGCGAGTTTGCCTCGCTATGACGGCAAGTGGAATCGTTCCAAGCACGATGGTTGGCAAGATCAAATGTTGCACAGCTGAGGCAAATGCGCCCGACTGCCCTGAACGAAGGCTGTCAATCAGCATGAAGCCCGTGCCATTTGGAAAGAAATAAATCAAAGATATTCTGCCCGAGACAGGTGTCCAACCCAGCATTCCAGAAAACAGAATGATCAATAGCAGAGCCCACCAGAATATCGGCATCGAGTAGCCGACAAGCGCAGTGGACATCAACATTTGATCAGGCCACTTACCGCGTTTTACCGCGGCAACTATACCGGCAGGGATACCCAGGACAACGGCAAATACAATGGCGCAAAGCGTCAGTTCCAGTGTCGCGGGGAAGAGCGTAAAGAATTCATCCCAAACCGGTCGCTTTGTTTTAAAGGACACACCGAGATCCCCTTGCAGAATACCGGTCAGATAACTCCAATATTGCTGCCACAAAGGTAAATCAAAACCGAACTGCGACATCAGCTTGGCATAACGCTCATCGGTCATGCCTCGCTCGCCTGCCATCAGCATGATCGGATCACCTGGCAAGAGTCGTATAAACAAGAACGACACGATCGACACCCCAATAAATGTTGGGATAAAGGTTCCGAGGCGGCGTAACAAAAAACCTAACATGCGAGAATCAAGCTCATGCCCGTTGCTGACCAACAATGGTTAATGTCTTGTCAACAGACGTCAGTATGTCGCAACCAGCATCGGTGATCAAAACGTCATCTTCAATTCGTACACCCATATCATCGAGATCATATAGACCCGGCTCGATAGTGAAAACCATACCCGCCGCCAAGGCCTCTTTATTACCACGCATGATGTACGGATCCTCGTGGATATCACGGCCCAGACCGTGACCGGTCTTGTGGCGAATTCGATCCACGTAGGCAGATTGCTCCAGAACACGGGTGGTAGCGTCATCGACATCGTGGGCTGTTGCCCCTGCTCGGGACGCTGCAATACCAGCGAGGTTCGCATTAAGTACCGTATCGTAGATAGCGGCGTGCTGATCAGTACAATGATCGACGAAAAAGGTTCGAGTAATATCAGCACACAAGCCAGCATACCGACCACCAAAATCGATCAACAGCGTATCCCCGGCTTTGATGGCATAGTCATCTCTGGCTGAGGCATGGGGTTTGGCCGAATTGGTTCCAGCAGCAACAATTGGTGAGAATGACATCGCTTCTGCACCATTGGCGAACAAGCGCTGGACAAGGATGCTTTCAATCGCCGTTTCAGTCATGCCGATACGAACTTCAGCCAGTGTTTCATGTAACGCGGTTTCAGATATTCTTATTGCATTTTTCAATGCCTCGATCTCAATCGGTGTCTTGCATAAGCGCAGAGAAGCTATCGCACGTTGTTGATCACTTATCACAAGCTCTGGATTTGCTGCTCGCAGAGCCTGATCGACAAAGACACGCATCACCTGCCCTTCAACACCGACTGATTGAATGGGTAATTTTTGCAGCATGTGGTCGAAGGCTGCTTGATAACCGGTTTGATCACGCCAGTCGAAGACTTCGCCTTCAAAACCAATTTGTGCAAATGATCCAAGCTCCAGATTTGGAACAACTGCAAGCGGCTCACCCTCGACCGGAATAACAACAACGAGAGGGCGCTCGTTCTGGTGGAAATCCTTATTGAAAAGACGTGTGAAATTAGCGCCAGGAACTAGCGCAATGGCATCAAGGGATTGTTGCTTGGCAATCGCGCGAATTTCACTGTAGCGATCAGTCATGAATCAATAAACCTGAATTACGCGTCATGACTGTCAAGGATACCAAAGGTTAACAACCTTGATGGAGGGGCTCTCCACCAAGGTTGTTACGAAGACCATTTTCGCGATCGTCTTTTGGCAACCTACATTGTCGACTGTCTTAACAAACACATATGTGTCAGATGACTCTTTGCAAACAAACGCTTGCTGTAGCCAGACTATTGTCGATCACGGCAGCTGACAATTACTGGGCAACTGATACGCCATAAAAAATGTGGCCGCCGAATGGATCTATCTTGAAATCCTGAACTTCTTTGCGGATCGGCTTGTAGACGACAGAGTGAGCAATAGTTGCCCAGGGCGCTTCCTCTTTAAAAATGGTCTGGGCCTGTTTGTAGAGTGCACTACGTTCGGCTTGATCAGAGATAACCTTGGCTTTCTGAATCAGATCGTCGAATGGCTGGTGGCACCACATCGCCCGGTTACCATTACCTACCGCATCACAGCCAAGTAAAACGGCCAGAAAATTGTCAGGATCCCCGTTGTCGCCAGTCCAACCCAGAAGTACCGCACCTTTGCGATCCTTCTCACGTGAGAGCTTCAGGTATTCACCCCATTCATATGACACGATTTCAACCTCGACACCCACCTTGGCAAAATCTTCCTGCATGACTTCCGCCATTCGCCGAGCATTCGGATTATAAGGACGCTGAACTGGCATGGCCCAGATTTCCATTTTTAGATCCGTTACACCTTCGGCAGCAAGCATGGCCTTGGCTGCTTCCGGATCATAAGGATCGTCAACCGTATCTTCGTTATATGACCAGATAGTCGGAGGTATCGGATTCTTTGCCGCGGTACCAGAACCCTGAAATACTGCATCGAGAATCGCTTGTTTATTTATCGCCATGTTCAAGGCCTTGCGCACTTTGACGTTATCGAATGGCGCAATCGTTGTGTTGTAAGCAAGATATCCCACGTTCAGACCTTCCTGCTCCATCAGATTTATATCGGTTTCCGCTCGTATGGCATCCAGATCAGCAGGATTCGGATAAGGCATGACATGGCACTCGCCGGCCTTCATTTTCTGGTAACGCACAGAAGCGTCCGGGGTAATGGCAAAGACAAGATTACTGATCGCTGCGGGACCAGCCCAGTAGTCTTCATGGGCTTGATAGCGAATCACCGCATCCTTCTGGTACGCAACAAACTTGAATGGACCAGTGCCAATGGGCTGCTGGTTTACCATCTCGGGTGTGCCAGCATCAAGCATTACCATGGCATATTCTTCAGAGACAATGGATGCAAAATCCATCGCAAGGTTGGCGATCATGGGTGCTTCAGGGCGATTCAGGTTGAATCGTACCGTCAAATCGTCAACTGCTTCAATAGATGCAATGAGATCGGGCATGGACATGCCACCAAAGTATTCCCAGGTGCCACCTGATACCTGATTATAAGGATTGTCCTGAAGCCGCTGACGATCAAAAGAGAACACAACATCACTGGCGTTCATGTCTCGCGTAGGTGTAAAGTAGTCCGTAGAATGAAACTTGACCCCCGAACGCAGCTTGAAGGTGTACTGCATACCATCGTCAGAAACTTCATAACTTTCAGCCAGCGCTGGAACAATAATGGTTGTGCCCCGTTCAAATTCGACAAGCTTGTTGTAAATTTGCCGTGAAGAGGCGTCAAATGTAGTGCCCGCAGTAAACAAGGCGGGATCAAACCCTTCCGGAGATCCTTCCGAACAATAGACGAGGGTGTTGGCGCTCGCCGCTGTGCCTAAGCCAAGACCAGCCAGAGCAAGGCCCAATAATGCGACTTTATGTATAGCCATTGTTGTTATAACCTCCAAAATTTTGGATAAATGGCACATTTGAATATGTGCTCGATATTACTCAAGCCTGATGCTAAAGCTATGGTCAGTGTACCGCAGAACACCGAAATGTCACATCTGGTTTACGATTGCCCCAACTGGTGACGCTAAACGGTAAAATGACCGAATTAGCCTCAGCTTACAGCGGTATTCAGGCCACTGAAATCAACCTACGGACGACCAAATAACATGTCTGCTGCGATTGAGCTTCTAAGGAACGTAGACCTTTTCAGCCACTTGACTGAAGATCAGCTCCGTTTTCTCACGGAACAGTGCCGAGAACAAAGTTTTCGAAAACACGCCGTTCTGATGACTGAAGGCGATGTCGGCGAGACAATGTATGTCATCCGAAGCGGGCTGGTAAAAGTATTCGTCAGCGACGATGATGGCAAGGAGTTGGTTTTGTATCAACAAGGTCCCGGCGCTGTCATCGGTGACATTGCCTTGCTTGATGATGAACCCCGATCAGCTTCAGTCAGCACCCTGGAGAAAACAACGACGCTGGTGTTTGGTAAGGCTGCATTTCTGGATTGCCTGCGCACAAGCCCAGAGATGAGCATCAACATCATTCGCTCATTAACGCACCGACTGAGGCAGGCGACCGAGGGTAGTCGCAGCCTTGCTCTGGATAATGTCTATCGCCGGTTAGCCGACAAGCTTCAGGAACTTGCTACCGAAAATGATAATGATGCACCCATACTGCCCAAGAAATTCTCTCATCAGGAGTTAGGCAATATGATTGGCGCTTCGCGCGAAATGGTCGGCAAGGTGATGGCTGAGCTTGTCAAAGGTGAGTATATTGAAGTTCGAAACGGACGTATCGCCATTCAGCGCAAGTTGCCACGTAACTGGTAACCGCGCTCCGGGGTGCGCGACGCCTGCCACTAGATCTATCAAATGGCTTGGCTCCGAATCATGTAAATCAATTGTCCCCACCCGTTTTGTTTTCTTTGCTCGGAACAGAATTTTTTTCTATAACGGCGCTCTTGTTATCGAGCTTATTCTTATCAAGCTTAGGCGTCTCGGCAGTGCCCTCGCCATACAGCTTCTGCACATGCCGATAAGGCGGTTCAATATCGTCTCGAGCTGGACGATACGCAGTAGTCGGCAACCAGTCCTTGAACTCATCACCGTACAGCTCCCAAACGGTCACAAAAAGAGCTGCAATGATAGGCCCGATGACAAACCCCATAAAGCCGAACATAAGCAGACCACCCAAGGTACTGAAAAAAATCATCAGCTCATGCATCTGCGTATCATTACCTACAAGCCTTGGGCGTAAAACATTATCGATCGTGCCAACCACAATGGCACAAAAAAGCCCAACCAGTAGCGCCGTGAGATATTGACCACCAACAACAAGATAGATCACCGCTGGCAACCAGATAATCGCGGTACCGACACCAGGGACAACTGACAACAACATCATGCAAATTGCCCAGAACAACGCACTGGGAATACCTGCAAGCCACAACGCAATTCCTGCCAATCCACCTTGTAAGAACCCAATGACGGCGGTACCTTTCAATGTCGCACGCGTGACTGACGTAAATCGGCTCAATAGTTTCTTTTCATCCTCGTCATTAAGCGGGAGATAATAAAGCAGGTAATACAACAGACGATCACCATCGACCAGGAAAAAGAACATCGTGTACAAAACAATCAAAGTGGTAAGCAACGATTTGAACGTACCTAACGTCGCCGACTGAAAGAGACCGAGCAACCATCCACTGAGAAAATTCGCCAGTTCACCCAGCCGTGCCAATGCCAATTCACGATAGGGTTGGACAATTTCATAGAAAGGCAACCCTTCGAGTATTGCCGTTATTTGCCCGGGAGTCGCGAGCTGCTGACGAATCCACGGCGCTGCCGTATTGGCAATATCGGAAGCTTGGGACAAAAAAGCCGCAAAGACAAAACCGACTGGCACTACGACGAAAAAGAGAATGGTGAGAATGGTAAGCGCTGAGGCGAGACTTCGTCGACTACCGACTCGTTTTAGAAAACGTCGATACAGCGGTGTGAATATGGCGGCAAACAATGCCGCTATAAATACCGGCTGTATGAACGGACGAACCACTGCAAAAAACAGCGCTGATATAGCAATCAGCACCAATATCAACACGCCTCTATTGACGAGCTTTTGATCCATGGTGTCTATCCAGTCTTGACGCGCTGCTTGATAACGTAGTCCAAATCATGTGTAGTTGTGATGTGCACTAACCGGGCGTGCATCCGTTGACCGTCAGATACACCGAATAAAGCGACGTAGTACCGCAAATGAATAGTCGGTTGCGCTTGGCACCGCCAAAAGTCACATTAGCTACCAACTCGGGGATTCTTAGCTTTCCAATCAATTCCCCCTGAGGATTGTAGCAATGCACTCCGTCTGCCGCACTTGTCCAGATTCGACCTTCAGTATCACACCGACCCATTGGTCTCATCCCAACGCAGCATCCGGTTATTTGGAATATCGCTCCAGAGCAAATAGCGACCGGCCGCAAACCAGGCTGGGCCTTCAGACCATCTCGCACCGGTCCATAGTCGCTCGATTCTCGCACGTCCCGGAAAACACGCAGAAAATTCATCCGCGACGATCTCGAATCCGCAACCTTCCAACTCACCGAAAAAGCCCATTTGTCTGTTCAAGTCTCTACATAGCCGTGTGATAACATTAACATTCATGAACGCCCAGTCGCAGATTGTTATTGTCATGGGAGCTTGCCGATTGCAGCAAAACCGCATTGGCAAACTGCCTTGAGTACTGTCTGGATGCCGGTTTCTGCGATGGCCACGAGCTTCACCCAAAGAGCAACATCAAGAATATGTCGAGCGATTCTCCGCTGACAGATAAAGACCGAACCCCGTGGCTTGAACAACTACCTAATCACGCCATCGTAAAAACTTGCGAGCATCGAAGAGCCAATGAATCAATCTAACGATATCGCCGTTGTAGGCTTGGCCGTCATGGGTCAGAACCTGATACTGAACATGAACGATCACGGTTTTCGAGTCACCGCCTACAACCGGACCTATAGCAAAACAGAATCATTTCTTGCAGATCGCGCAGCCAACACGTTGATAAGCGGCGCGAAAACACTTGAAGAAATGGTCGAATCCCTGGTCAAGCCGCGCAAGATCATGCTGATGGTCAAGGCAGGGGCTGCCGTCGATGCGGTCATTGACAGTCTTCTTCCGCTGATCGACGCAGGTGATGTGATCATCGATGGCGGCAACTCAAACTTCCCCGATACGGAGCGCCGTGCAGCAGCACTCAAGAAGCAGGGCATTCTATACGTTGGCAGTGGTGTATCGGGAGGTGAGGAAGGTGCACGTCACGGCCCCTCACTGATGCCCGGCGGACATCCCGATGCCTGGCCTTTGATCAAACCAATATTCCAGGCCATCGCGGCAAAAACCGACAAGGGTGAACCCTGCTGTGATTGGGTAGGCGATGGCGGTGCAGGGCATTTTGTAAAGATGGTACATAACGGCATTGAGTATGGCGACATGCAGTTAATCTGCGAGGCATACCATTTCATGTCAGCGGCACTAGGCATGGACAACGCTGCGATGCAACGAACTTTCGCCGACTGGAATCGGGGCAAGCTCGACAGTTATCTGATCGAAATAACCGCTGACATTCTGGACTTCAAAACACCCGACGGGGAAAATCATGTCGTCGATACGATCCTCGACAAGGCTGGGCAAAAAGGTACTGGCAAGTGGACGGGTATCAATGCGCTTGAACTCGGTATACCGTTGACGTTAATCGGCGAGGCTGTCTTTGCTCGCGCCCTGTCAGCACTAAAAGAAGAGCGGCTAGTTGCTTCAGGGATTCTTCAAGGGCCCGACAGTCCAAACCTGACAAACGAAGTTGACAGCTGGAAAGAGACATTGGGACATGCTCTGTTTGCCGCAAAGATCGTATCGTATACACAAGGCTATATGCTGATGCGTGCGGCGGCCGAAGAGTATGGCTGGGAATTACGATATGGAGCTATCGCTCAAATGTGGCGTGGTGGCTGCATCATTCGTTCGGCATTTCTCGATGACATCAAAGCGGCTTTCGACAAACAAACGGATCTCGCCAGCTTACTGATCGATGACTACTTCAGAGATCAGGTACACGAGTCGCAAGCACATTGGAGGAAATTGGTTTCCGCAGCTGTCATGGCAGGCATTCCCACACCCGCAATGAGCTCTGCCCTTGCCTTTTACGACGGTTACCGTACTGCTCGTCTGCCAGCTAATCTTCTTCAGGCGCAGCGCGACTATTTCGGTGCGCACACCTATCAGAAGCTCGATGGTGATGGCAGTTGGCATCATACCGACTGGATCGGAAGTGGCGGTGGTGTGTCTAGCTCCAGTTACAACGCCTGACGAAGATCAACAGCCGCTCTGTATACCACGTCCCGATCCATACGGTGGCTTACCGAAGCAACATGGCGAGTACTATGGGCAGATAGGCAATCGATGCAACATGAGTAACCAGTATCAGGCCTGAAACCTCACTGCTATCCCGACCATCTCTAATCGCCAGCAGGTAATTGAAAACAGCAACAGGTACAACAGTCTCGATGATCAACACCCCGCGAGCCACTCCGTCTAGCTGAAACAGCGCCGCGATACCGACAGCAATCAGAACCGCCAATCCGGTTCGAACGGCCGACCACAGCAGATTCGACGGTAATTGAGACGAGCGCATGCCAGCCAGACTCACGCCCAACGTAATCAACATGACAGGAATCACCAACTGACCCAACAGCTGTGTCGTCTCGACAATGAACGCAGGAACCGACCAACCTAGAATTCGAACTACCACGCCGATCCAGATCGCATGCAAAATGGGTGATCGAAGTAAACGCATCACGCTGGCACTGCCCGAAGAAATAGCATCACCGAAGCTGAACAACAACACACACTGCACGGCGAAATAGGTCATTGCAAACGCGAGCCCATCCTCTCCAAAGGCCAACAGACATACCGGCAAGCCGAGGTTACCGGTATTTCCAACCACCAAGGCAATACATAACCGCCAATCCTTGCCCGCGAATTTCAACAGCACAATGGCAATGGCGGTGAACACGATATGTAACACCAAGGTCGCAGCCGCCATCACGCCCAGTTCGCCGATCGACACGGAAGAATTGGCAAGTGTGTGAAACAGCAACGCCGGCATTCCTATATTGAGGACGAGCGTCGTCACGAAATCTACCGGGAAGGCAGGTCCGCGATGAAACCAGATGAGGCCTATCAATGCCAGAATGATTCCTGGTGCCAGAATCGTCAAAATCTGCAGGGATAAGGCAGTCACAATATTGAGCCCTGGAAGGAGGTCGATGAGTATACTGACTCCATTCAAAATGCGGGCAGCTTAAGCGCTAGTGACCAATTTCCACCTCGTGCTGCTCGTTGGCGTCAACGCCATCTGGGGGTTCAATTTCATCGCGGGCAAGATCGGCACCGTCGCCTTTGGGCCATGGTTGTTTATCAGCCTGCGATTCGGCATCGTTCTTATTTTGCTAGTCGCTTTCATCCGGCCAGTGCCGGGGCAGATGATGCGCATTTTTGCCATCGCAGTGTCCATGGGCATGCTGCACTACGGCATTGTGTTCTATAGCATTTATCTCGCCGGGTCCGTTTCCTCAGTCGCAATTGCTACTCAACTGACCGTTCCATTTTCGACCATCCTGGCCATTGTGTTTCTAAAAGAACGCATAGGCTGGACGCGAGCACTAGCGATAGCGATTTCTTTCGCTGGCGTCGTATTGATCGCTTATGAACCTGTGGACGATGCTCATTTGCTGGCTCTGGGGCTGGCGGTCATCGGCTCTGTCTGCATAGCGATCGCGACAATTTTAATGCGGCAACTTAAAGGTGTTGCCGTATTCAATCTTCAAGCTTGGATCGCCTTGTACACAACCGTAGCGATCGGCTTACTGACATGGATTATCGAACGGCCTGACCTATCCACGCTTCAGGCGATTCCACTTCACCAATTCTGGACACCCATTTACTCAGGGGTCGGAGCCACCATCGTGGGCCACGGTCTTCTGTATTTCCTTCTGCAAAAATATCCAGTGAATCATGTTGCACCATTCATTTCCCTGGCAACGCTATTCGGCATCATCTTTGGAATATTCTTTCTCGATGAACAGCTGACCTTCAAGATAATGGCAGGTGGTTGTCTGACCTTGACCGGTGTGACCATTGTGGCAATACGCAATTCTGCTTGAACAGCATGATTCACAGCGTTTGAGAAGCAAACAGCCGTGCTGAGCAAAGCAATGTCAGAGGATATCGCATCATCGCTAGTTCTCAGAAATCTTGGCATCAAGACGAAATCAAGTGACGCATGTCCATTTTTTTCACGTTTTCTCGACCACAGCACAAATTCACCCATCGCGTAGCTAAGCCCTAGACGACAGGTTAAAGACACAACCCAAACCTGCCGAATAACGCGTTGTAGATAACCAAACGGACCAGTCCGAATTCCCATCTGGGCTGTTAGGCGTGGCTGACCCGTTTCGACTCTTTCAAAGGAGAATTTTTGGTGCAATCGATCTTGAACCGCCAGACCCTGAGCGCTGCAGTAATCACGGCTGCACTGACGAGTGCACCCGTTCTCGCCGATGATATAGATATCTACACATCTCAAATATCATCGCAGCAACGGCCCAATCTGCTGTTTGTTCTTGATTTCTCCACCAGTATGAGGGACCCGATCGTCGCGGGTGGCGAGGCGAAGATTGATATCCTTAAAGACGCGATGGTTACAGTGCTCAATGACAACTTCAATCGATTGAATGTCGGCTTGGGACCAATGTATTCGACGAGTACAGCCGGTATCAAATGGCCCATCAGCCCACTCGATGGAGATGCTCACGACGTTGATCCGGCCCTTCCTGCCGGGACTTTTTCGTCCAAAGACATCATTCTAAACAGGATTACGTCCACGAATGAGGGGGGCGGAACAGCGACCGTTGATGCACTGGTAGAAGCGGGAGAATATTTTACAGGTTCTGCGGTTACCCACGGTGACTCTGACCCGAACTTCGTTCTTCGGCATGAACCGAATGTCTGGGATCCTGTGAGCAACCAATATACTGGCGGCGACCACCGGTCGTCACATCCTGTCAGTTACACACCCAGCGATGCTTTCCAGGCTAATGCTTCACTACCAGACTTCTATTCAACCTGCGTTATCAAAGGCATCGATGAAAGTATTGCTGAGAATACAGACGGTGATCAAGATTTTGACCTGACTGGTACTAATCCGTCTAGCTCATGCTTTATCAACTCCCGTCCCTACTTTGACTGCGAACATCTGACAGATAACGATAGCGCTATCTATGAAAGCGGTGATCGTCCTGGTGATATATCGCACCTAAGATGCAGATACCCCCGCGAAGAAGCATGGACGACCCCAAGCTATAACTCACCTGTCGCCAGCCAGTGCCAAGCCAACGCTATCGTCCTGATTTCCGACGGACGACCGACGAGACGCACCGCAGGTGCTGCACTTGATATTGCGGCGGGAATGCCATCGTCCAACTGTGAAGACCTTGGTCCAACCATATTCGCCGGTGTAGGAAATGCGCAAGTAGCCGGCAACTGTGGCCCGGAAATTGTCAATCGTCTGGCAACAACCCTAGCGAATCCATCCGTCCCGGATAGCACTGTACGAACGTTTACGGTAGGGTTTGATGTTCAAGATGAGGGTAGAGATTATCTGGAACGTCTGGCAGTCGAAGGAAGCGGATCATTTTTCGATGCCTCTCAGCCGGGAGAACTGACGGCAGCCATCGACGAGATTATCGTCGAGGTCATGAGCGGCACAGAGAGCTTTGTTGAGCTGGCGCTTGATACCAACAAAGCCAACTTCTCTCATGACAGCCGAACCTACTTCAGCCTGTTCGAACCCAGTGCCAGGCAATCCTGGCGTGGCAATCTCAAAGGCTATTACCTCAATAGTTCTGGTCTGCGAGATTTGAACAATCTCGACGCCACAACAGTTTCGCCCGATGATGGAGCTGTACGGTTCGCGGCTACCGCACAGAGCTTCTGGTCCGAACTACCCGACGGTAATGAAGTCACCGCCGGGGGCGCTAATGAACAATTGGCTGGCGCAACACGAAATATCTACACCTATACGGGAACATCCATCCCGGGCTTTGGTGTTGATCTTTCCAGCAGCAATGATTACAGACTCGAATCCGGTAATGCACTCGTCACTGATACGCTGCTTGGGCTGCCCAATGGTTCACCACTCAGAGACACGTACGCTGACTGGATACATACAGAGCCGATGGGTGCTCCCTTACATAGCCGTGCCGTAGCTATCGATTATCCCGGTAATCAGCGAGTGGTTTACATCATGACCAATCAGGGTTTGTTGCACGCCATTGATGCAAGCAAACCTAATGCGACCGATCCAGATGACGCAACGGGCGGCGAGGAACTATTCGCTTTCATGCCACGACGCCTGCTGTCCAACGTCTCGAGAATGATTGCCAACGATCCAGCTGGTGGACACATTTACGGGCTCGATGGCCAGATTACCCCGTGGCATGATGACACCAACAATGACGGTATCGTCAACAATGGTGAAGAAGTGCTTCTGGTATTTGGTATGCGTCGCGGCGGCGACTCTTACTATGCCATGGACGTAACCGACCCTGCCCATCCAGAATTGAAATGGGAAATCAACGGCAATCAGGCTGACTTTGCCAATCTGGGTGAAACCTGGTCACGCATGTCATTGATTTCAGTTAATCGTAATGGCACCAGTACTGATGTTCTGGCATTTGGTGGTGGCTATGACGCAGCAACTCTCGATCCTGAGACCTCTCGTGTAGCATCCAAAGGTAACGCGATCTACATGGTAGATCGAGACGGCTCACTTGTGTGGCATGTCGACGATACAGATGACTCGGATCTCATATACGCCATACCGTCTGATCTGAGCATTATTGACACGGATCAGGACGGCAATGCAGATCGAATTTATGTCGGTGATTTTGGCGGACAAGTGTGGCGAG
The DNA here is from genome assembly GCA_964449565.1 of uncultured Granulosicoccaceae bacterium. Classification (GTDB taxonomy): domain Bacteria; phylum Pseudomonadota; class Gammaproteobacteria; order Granulosicoccales; family Granulosicoccaceae; genus Granulosicoccus. Next base: position 52,571 of record CAYUZB010000001.1, read on the forward strand.
TTGATTTTGATGACATCAGCGATACACCGAGTGTCACCCGTTTCGCTGATCTTGACGATGGCGATCATCAACCCTTTTTCTACCCGCCCAGTGTTGCATTCAATCAGGCAACACCGTCCAACTTTCTGTCAGTAACCTTGGGCAGTGGCAATCGTACCAACCCGCTGCTGATGGGACAGGTCAACAATTTCTACATGCTGCGTGATCTCGACACTGATAGCGGTGCGCCTGATGGATCGTTCACGACAATCCGGAGCAACACGCTTTATGATGCAACGAACAACAACATCGGTTCAACGGACGTAAACCAAGCCACAGTTGCACGTCAGGCACTGGCCGCAGCCGATGGTTGGAAGATAGCACTCGACCCGGGCGAGAAATCGCTATCAACTGTTGTCACTTTCGAAGGCGTAGTGCTGGCCACAACATTCCAGGAAGATCCCTCGGTAGTCGCTGACCCATGCTCATTCATGTCACTGGGTAATCTCTACTCCATCGACCTGGAGACAGGGGAACCCATCAGGTTCTTTGATGATGGTAGTCAAAACCCTGGAACACTAGTCGCGGATGATCGAAAAACACAAGTGAATACATTTGGTATACCTAGTTCACCAACGATTGTCTTCCCGGAATCGGATCCAACAAACCCTGGCGACGGTGGCCAAGTCCAGGTGGTTGTAGGTGTTGAGACCGTAGACGTGATCAACCAGAGCCTCGTTAGAGTTTACTGGCACGCCAGGTAAGTTCGAGAATCTTTAAGATAACTGCTGTGTGCTCGAGATTAGTTATAAAAAACAGTCTCGAGCGCTCAACACATAAGCCGTGTACCCAACATCATTTGTATAAGTTAGCTACTCTCTGAGCACTTGAACCTAGCAATAAAAAGTGATCTCGAAGGCTCAACAAGTTTCTATTTCAGCCGATATATACTTAATCTGTAAGCTGCTACGGAATCAAAATACAGGTGGATATCACAGACTTACTCAAACAACTTGTCGACAAAGACGGGTCTGATTTGTATCTCTCAACCGGCGCTGCCCCGTCAGCAAAGGTATCTGGTGACCTGATCAAGTTTTCCGAGAAAGTTTATGAGCGTGGTGAAGTCGCAGCGATCGCCAACGCCTTGATGAATGAGGAGCAACGTGAGGAGTTCGATCGCGAACTCGAAATGAACCTTGCCATCTCACCTGCCGGAGTTGGACGTTTCCGCATCAACATTTTCAAGCAACGAAACGAAGTCTCTATTGTTGCCCGTAACATCCAGACCGAAATTCCCAATCTTGACAAGCTAGGCCTGCCGGAAATTCTAAAAGAAGTAATAACTGCGAAGAACGGTCTCGTATTATTTGTCGGCGGTACAGGCTCTGGAAAGTCGACCTCACTTGCAGCATTGATCGACCACCGAAACTCCGCCCGTGGCGGACATATCATCACGATCGAAGATCCGGTCGAATACGTTCATGTTCATAAGAAATGCATCGTCAATCAACGTGAAGTCGGAGTAGACACCCTGACTTACAGTGACGCCTTGAAAAACACACTTCGGCAAGCACCTGATGTCATACTAATCGGTGAAATACGTGACCGCGAAACCATGGAACATGCTGTGGCATTCGCTGAAACCGGTCATCTTGCAATATCTACGTTGCATGCAAACAACGCCAATCAGGCTTTGGATCGAATCATCAACTTTTTTCCAGAAGAGCGCAAAGCCCAACTGCTGCACGATCTGGGAAACAATATCAGAGCGATCGTCTCACAACGATTAATTCCAACTGTCGACGGCAAGCGCTGTGCGGCCATAGAGATTCTGCTGGGTTCACATACGATCAAACAAATGATCATGAAGGGCCAACTGTCCGATATCAAGGAAGCGATGCATAAGTCCGAGAATCAGGGAATGAAGACTTTTGACAGCGCACTCTATGAACTGGCGATGGAAGGCAAGATCTCTCAGGATGAAGCGCTTAAAAATGCAGACTCGGCAAATAATCTTCGTTTGCGTTTTAAACTGACTGCCTCTTCATCGGACGACGAGGATGACTCAGAGTTACTGCTGCGAGGCCAACTACCCAGTCAAATGGCTGCTGCCAAAGCTGCTGTCAAAAAGGCTGATGAGAAAGCGGCGCAACAGCAAAAATCTGCATCTGAAGATACTGAGGAATCGAGCAAGACTACGACTAATGAAGATGCTGACACTGGCGGAGATTCCGTCGCCACTGAATCTGACTCCCCAGAGGAGGTCACTGTAGACCAGGTAGAGACGGAGGATTCAGTCAATAGCCTGAATGAAATACAAGCAGCGATCGTCGCTCAGATTGACGCTGGAAAACCAAGCGAGGCTGCAAATGCCACGCCTGAGCCCGATGAACCCCCTGCGGGCAGCGAATCTTCCATGGACGCATCTTTAGCCGCATTTGAACTATCGCTCGAAGAACAACCATTGGACAATTTCGACATGCCCGAGGATGAAGAGGCTTCTGATGAACCGCAGTTTGGCATGGGAAAAATCGGCTGAGAAAGTTAAGTTAAAAACTGCGCGATAGCGATTTATCACCCTCAGCACTATATTTACATCGGGTCCTCCCCACAAGTGCGATTAGGGGCGTTATCCTAGTGTACTGATTCCTCAGGCACATGTTCAATGGCACGCCAGAAGCCATTTCGATTTGTACACACCGCAGATCTGCACCTTGATTCGCCATTGCAATCGTTAGCAATGCGCGATTCCAATCTGCGCAATCTCATTGATGGAGCGACACGGCGGGCCTTGAGCCAACTGGTCGACGTGTGTATTGGCGAGTCTGTTGATGCATTGATTATCGCTGGCGACCTGTATGACGGCCAGCAGAAAAGCGTCAAGACCGCAGCAGCCTTTTCCAGTGAAATGCGTCGCCTTGAAGCGTCGAACATTCCGGTTTTTTTGATCAAGGGAAATCACGACGCTCGTTCCGAACTTACTCGCGATCTGCAATTACCTGACAATGTGCATTATTTTGATGGTCGTGGCACTCCCTACAAACTTGGTGAAGACGCAGCAATTCATGGGGTAAGCTTTGCAAAACCTCATTGTCATGATTCGCTCTACCCTAAGTACCGCCCAGCTATTGACGACCGCTACAATATTGGCATCATGCACACAAGTCTTGCGGGCAGCGATGTACATGACGCTTATGCGCCTTGCTCCATCGAGGACTTGAAAAACCATGGGTACGACTACTGGGCACTTGGACACATTCACAAGCGGCAGGTGTATTCCGAAACTCCAGCGGTTGTCATGCCAGGCATCCCGCAAGGTCGTGATATCGGTGAATCCGGCCCCCGCTCTATCACTTTGGTTACGCTTGACGGTGACAAGCCACCGCTGCTTGAAACTCGTGCCGTTCATTCCGCAGAATTTGAACGAATGACAGTGACAATTGATACCGCAATGGATTGGACAGCCATCGTCAATGCCACTGACAGCTCTCTGATTAAGGCGCGCGACAATTGTCTTGCTGAGCATCTGATAGCACGTCCAATTCTTACCGGCGAATCATCCTTGTATTTTGAACTGATCGACGGGCGGGAGCGTCTTTTAGAGGAATTGAAATACCGCTGCGAATCACATGAAAATATCTGGATCGATAAAATCGTCTTTGATATATCAGCGCCAACTTTGACTGACTCAAGGATTGGCGATGAGGTGCCAGTTCATCAGTTGATTAACCCGGAAGTCCTGCAAAGTGCCGAGCTTGCTACTGTATGTTCTACCGAACTCGCGGCATTGAAGCGTTTGCTACCCGCATCCGAAAGAACATTTCTAGGTAAGACCGAAGAAGAACAAATGCAGTGGGTTCAGGAGCTTTTGGCCGAAGGAGCCAACGAAGTCCTGGCACGCTTACAAATTGAGACCGATCATGCGTCTTGACAGACTTGACCTTGTTCGCTTTGGTCATTTCAGTGACTTCGCAATCGATTTTGGATCAGCGAAAAACAATCACGATTTTCACGTGATCTACGGTGACAATGAAGCCGGAAAATCGACAAGTTACAATGCTCTACTCGACCTGCTTTTCGGGTTTCCCGCTAGAACTAATTATTCTTTCCGACACGGCAGCAAGGCGCTCCGAATTGATGCAACCTTAAGCACTACTGAGAAGAAACTCAAAGTCAGTCGATTGAAATCTGGACTTTATGACCATGCCGAGTCATTGTTGAGTGAATCTGTGTTCGCCGAGTTCACCCGAGGACTCACAAGGGATACCTACGGCACGATGTTCTCGATGGACGAGGAAACACTTGAACAAGGTGGAAATGATATCGTCGCAAGCAAAGGGGATTTAGCTACTTTACTGTTCTCAGCTGCAGCAGGGCTCGGCAGTATCAGTCAACGCCTGGACACCATTACCGAAAAAGCTAACTACTACCGCCCAAATGCGCAAAAGATGCCATTAAAGAATGATCTCTCAACATTGTCAGAGCTCGGTCAACAATTGGAAGCTCTCGATACGCGAGCCAGTGAGTTTCGAATTCTTGAAAGTAAACGCTTAGAACTTGATGAATCATTGAAAATGGTTAACCTGGCAATAAAATCTGATCAATCAAAAATAGCGAAGCTTGATAAACAGAAGAATGCTGCTGGTTGCGCTAAACGCTTACTCAAATACCAAAGTATTAGGGAGCGTTATAAAGACCTACCAACGGTTCCGCGCCAATGGTGGACTGAATTACAAACCTTTGTACGCTCAACAACTGACGCCAGAAACCAGCGAAGTCGACTTGAAAATACTCTAAGCGCTATCAATGAGGCCATCAATGTGCTACCTCCGGTCGATTTTGTGCTCGACGAGCAGGCAACTATCGAACAATTGCAGGACATGCAAAATGAGACTCTGGTTCTAGAAAAACGGATTACTCAAAGCACCGTTGAATTTGAACACCTGAACAATGAAATTGAACAACTGACAAAAAGACTTCCTGTTGATAGTTTACCCGACACCACTACCCCTTTATTCCGATCTGGCGAGCAGTCTCAGTTACAAGCAGAACTTCGACACTACGTTGAACTTAGCACCTTGTTAAAGGAAGCGCAGACGGCAGAGGAGTCAGCGAAAAATAGAAAGGCCAACCTTGTAAAGTCATTGCCTGAAATACCAGTAGATCCTGCACCATTGCAGCATCTACTGAACGCTATCAGCGCAGCGGAAGACAGTAACTACCCTAATCAGTTGATCGACGAAGCGGCCCAACTGGAAGTCACTTTAAATCAGCACTTACACGATCTGGCACCCTGGCAGGGCAGCAGCGAACAGCTAAGGGAACTACATTGCCCTGAAATCATTCAAATTGATAACCTTGACAAGGCAATAGAAAAAGCTCAAAGCGATCTTCATTCATGCCTTGCTCACCAACAAAAAATCAAACGTCAGCAACAGACTAAGAAGCAAGAAATTGCTTTGCTCGAAGGACAACACTCCGTTGCTGACCGGAAATTACTGTCTGAAATTCAGGACTCCCTTTGGTCACAATGGCATCTTCATCAGCAACAGATTGAGGACAAGCTCGACCACAACTCACTGAGCCAATCTGCACATGACATAGAGCGTCTTTTAAAAACCCAAGAACACCTCTGGTCACAACAAGACGCTAACGTCGAATCAATGAGTCAATTGAAAATTGCTCATAACGCTTTATCATCCACTGCTGCTGCGCTAGAAGAGGCGAATCAGGATCTCGAGGCCGCAAAGAATCAGGTTAAGGTTCTGGAGTCGCAACTTGCACAAATAAACTACACCTTCAACTTGCCGGATAAAAGTAACGTGCAATCACTGAAGAGTTGGCTTAAACGTCGTGAGGACACGCTCCGGATTGATGCAGAACTAAGACGAATAAGTGCCTTGATCAGTACCCGTCAGCAGCAACGAAATAATTATTCGATCAGAATCTGGAAAAAGCTTAATGAATTTGACTCAACGGTAGAAGCCGACGACTCCTCTCTTGAGGAACTGATGCAGCAGGCTAATGACGTCCTTTCCTCACTGAACTCATCAACATCATATTTTCAGACAGCGGCACAACAGATCAATGACCAGATCTTGACCATTGAGAGCACTTCAACTCGCCGAGAGTCGCTGATCCAGGACATGCAATCATGGGAAGCGAATTGGAAGACATTGGTTCGCGACAACTGTCTCAATGGTGTTGCGAACGAAGATCTTCAGACTCGACTGGCACTGCTAATGGAACTTGACGCGGCGCAGAAGCGAATTCGAACGCATACCTCTGACCGTGAGCAACTCGCGTCTATTCGCGAACACCAATTACTGAAATTACGGGAAGTCTCAACACGATTGGGCCTGACCGCCGATGACACAATCAATACAAGTATTGTCGTTTCGAGCATTAACGAACTCGCCAAACGCCTGGAACAAGCTCACAAACAAGTAGATCAACACGAGGAATTATCCAGGCAACGAGAGGATACCAATTCGCGACTTGCAGAGTTACTACAGGAATCAGCTTCGTTGCTTGAAGACTTCGAGAATCGGAAGCGAAAACTCAATGTAACTTCGATGGAAGATTTGCAATTAATCCTCAACGATTGCCAGAAACGCGATGAACTTGACGAAGAAATAGACGAGCTGACTCTTGAACTCCAGCACCTGACAGGCATTGAGGATGATCAATTTTCGCAGTACGACGAACTGGAATTCGATTCTGCATCGATAGATCTGGAACTCGAAAACAGTCGCCACTCCCTTGAAGCACTGCTTGGAAAACGAGACCAATATTTGACCGAGATGCAGACACTTGTCAACAAACTCGATGCCATCGGTTCTAGCAACGAGGTGGCAAGACTTGATGAGGAACGTAGCAATCTCCGCTTGTATATTCAGGAACAAACTCGCAGTACCATGAAATCGAGACTTGGTGTCGCCGCTGCGCGCGAAGGCATGCGTCAATATCGTGAAGCTCATCAGAGCAATATGCTCACTCAGGCGGGAAATATATTCCGAGAGATTACCGGTGAGAATTTCACCGGACTGAAAACACAGCCTGACAAGAAGCAACGTGAGCTACTGTTTGCAGTAACAAATGAAGGAAATTTACTGGAGGCAGATAAACTGTCCAAAGGCACACGCTTTCAACTTTTTCTAGCATTACGTCTGGCCGCATACAAGGACTACGCACGCTCTACCGTTCCACTACCTTTCGTGGCCGATGACATTCTGGATGCATTCGATAACCAGCGTTCGGCGGAAAGTCTTGAGCAGTTTCATGAGATCAGCCAAACGGGGCAAGTCATTTATCTCACCCATCACAAGCACATCGTCGATTTGGCAAAGGAAGTCAGTAACGACACTGTGCGTATTCATGAGCTGCCACCACGAATACAACATATTGCGTAACGTAAAGAGGCGGTGGAAGTTTCATACACAATGGTCGAGCCTGAACACTCCGCGTAAACCAAGACGCACGCTCATGACCATTAGCGCTCCAAAGCAGCTTGAATAATTCGCTTCACCCCACCTCCCGTAAATTGGAACGCCCAAATTCAACGGAAAACGTCGATATAAGCAACAAAAAAGGGCCTTTTCAGGCCCTTTTTCTTGGTAGATCAAACAGTTATCGTGGTCCGACCCGTTAGATAGCCAAATACTCGTGGCGGAGTTCTTCGTTGTTGAGGACTTCTTCGGCGGAGCCGTCGAAGACGATTTCGCCGGTGTCGAGAATCAGGGCTCGGTCGGCGAGCTTCAGGGCGGCGACGGCGTTCTGTTCGACAAGTATCGTGGTGATACCGGTTGCCTTGACTTCTATCAGGGCTTTTTCGATGTCGTGACGAACTACAGGGGCAAGGCCTTCGTAGGGTTCATCCAAAAGCAACAATTTGATATCACGAGAAAGAGCTCGGGCAATTGCCAACATCTGTTGCTCCCCACCAGACAAGGTTGTGCCTTCTTGCTTGCGTCGTTCTTTAAGTCGCGGGAAGAGTTGAAAGATACGTTCATAGTCCCAGCCTGATTCACCTGAGATAGTCGCCAGATCCATGTTTTCCTCAACGGTGAGCCCGGCAATGATGCGGCGGTCCTCGGGGACAAGTTGAATGCCCGCCGAAGCCGCTTCGAAATCCTGCATTTCGTGAATCGGCTGACCACCCAACCAAACACCGCCTTCGCGAAGTTCCGGCTCTGCGGCCCTCGCAATTGCTCGCAGGGTTGATGTTTTACCCGCGCCATTACGTCCAAGAAGCGCAATAATCTCACCTTCGTTTACCGTGAAAGATACATCCTGAACGATATAACTGTCGCCGTAATAAGCTTTTAATCCCTGGACACTGAAGTAAGCATCAGTGGCAGGTGTAGGGACAACGGCCTGTGCCTTGCTCATTAGACTTGCTCCTCGCCAAGGTAAGCTTCTTTCACACGTGGATCCGCCTTGACCTCTTCAGGTGTCCCCTGGCAGATGATACGTCCACCGGCAAGTACCGAGATACGATCAGCAAGACTAAACACCACGTGCATATCATGTTCGATAATGATCTTGGTCATGCCCTGTTTCTTTATCTCTTTAAGAAGCGCGATCGTCGCATTCGTATCATGTCGTGCCATACCAGCTGTCGGTTCATCAAGCAGCAATAAGCGTGGCTCCTGAGCCAATCCCATCGCCAGTTCGAGGCGCCTTTTGTCACCACGTGACAGGCTGCTGGCTTCATTATGGATAAATGATCCAAGCGCCAAATCAGTCAGGACTTGTTCCGCTTTTTGCCGCACCGTTTTCTCACCAGAGAAACGACGAAACCAGCTCAATTTGAACGAGCCATCGCGCTTGGCGAGAATCGGCACCATGACGTTCTCTAGCAAACTCAATTCAGGAAAGATCTCGGGCGTCTGAAATACACGCACAACACCAAGCTGATTTATCTGGTGTGGCTGCTTGCCGATCAAGTTTTCACCATCGAAAACCACATGACCCGAATCAGGCTTCAAGCGACCGATACAGACATTGAGCAAGGTGGACTTACCAGCACCATTTGGCCCGATGATCGCGTGTGTTTCGCCCTCCTTGACGGAAAGGTCGATATCACTCAGCGCATGAAGACCCGCGAAGCTCTTGTGCACATCGGCGACATGGAGAACAACATTATCCATGACTGACCCCCCCTTCGGTGGCGACCGATACAGGCGCTACGGGCGTCTTTTTACGCTGGAACAAAGCGCCGATTCGACGTACACCTTCCATGATTCCACCTGGCAGGAAAATAACGACAATCATGAACAAGAGACCCAAGGTCAAGTGCCAGCCGTCTCCAACAAACTGACTGGTGAGTGCCACAACGAAATTTTGCAGACCATCGGGCACGAATGAAAACACCTCATACAATTTTTGATCATTGAATGCAGAAAAGATGTTCTCGAAATACTTAATCAGAGCGGCACCGAGTACTGGACCGATCAGCGTTCCGGCCCCACCGAGTATTGTCATCAAAACGACTTCACCAGAAGCCGTCCATTGCATGCGCTCAGCACCTGCCAATGGATCAGTTGACGCCATCAAAGCGCCTGCAAGACCCGCATACATACCCGAAATCACAAATGCCCAAATTAGGTAAGGACGTGTGTTAAAACCGGTATAGGCCATTCGGGTCTGGTTCGACTTGATCGCTTTGAGCATCATGCCAAAAGGCGAGCGGGTTATACGCATTGCGATGAAGAACGCAATGATCAACACAACCGCACAAAAGTAAAATCCGGGTAAGCCGCTCATCTTGATACCAAAGAGGTTGGTTGACGGCAAGCTACGACCGGCGGCAATACCCGCCATCGAATCCACGACTCGAGGATCAGCAAGACTCAACTGCAGGCCTGACTCTCCGTTGGTAATTGGCGTCAAAACAGAATAGGCCAGGTTATAGGACATCTGTGCAAAGGCTAGTGTCAGTATCGAGAAGTAAATTCCCGAGCGGCGTAAGCTCACAAAGCCAATCAGGAATGCAAAAATGCCTGCAACGATGACACTGAAAATGACCGCGGGAAGTACGTTCATAGTCATGAGCTTGAACGTCCACACTGCCGTGTAGGAACCGACTCCCAGAAATGCCGCGTGGCCAAAAGACAGATAACCAGTAAGGCCAAAGAGAATATTGAAGCCAATGGCAAAGACGCCAAAAATAGCGAACTTCTGCATCAGATCCGGATAGTTCGCACCAAACGGCTCCAACCAGATCGGCATGGTCAGAACAACTGCCGCAAAACCGAAGAAAAGAACCCAATCCTGCACTGCGGATAATTTATTCATGGCTGTCTCCTAGTCCTCCATCACGCCTTTGCGACCTAGCAAGCCTCGTGGACGAACCAACAAGACAATGACGGCAACAAGATAAATGATGATCTGATCGATACCCGGCAGAATACTCTTGACCTCGTTCATCGAGGCAAAGGACTGAAGTATGCCGAGCAGAAAGCCCGCTAAAACAGCACCACCAAGAGAGCCCATGCCACCAACCACCACGACAACAAAGGACAGCACCAGAAAGTCCATTCCCATGTTGTAGTCAGGGGGCAATATGGGCGTATACATGACCCCTGCAACACCAGCAACCACCGCAGCGAGGCCAAAGACAATCGTGAATCGACGTTGAATGTTGATTCCAAGCAAACCCACCTGCTCTCTATCCTGCATACCGGCTCTGACGACCATGCCAAAGGTGGTGAATTGCAGAAAACCGAACACGGCGGCAATGATGCTCAAGGAAAACCCGAGATAAATGATTCGCCACCAAGGGTAAACAACATTATCACCCAGACCAAACCAGGAACCGATGTTTGCACTACCCGAAACAGCGGACGGAGCAGATTGAGGAATGGGGTTTGCACCGAAATAATGGCGAATGATCTCAGCGCAAATAATCGCCAGACCGAAAGTCACCAGAATCTGATCCGCGTGCGGGCGTTTGTAAAAGTGTCGTATCAAGCCACGTTCCATGGCCAGACCGATAAGTAACATGATGGGTATCGACAAGAGCACAGCAAACGGTACGGAATAATCGACGATGAATGCACCGACGACGGGAAACTTGGCTTCCAGAATAGGCACTTCCTTGTAAGCATCAAAAAAGGTGATGCTTTCATCCTTTACCTTGGTGGATATGGTCAGCACTTTTTCCAGCGAAACCGCACAAAAGGCACCAAACATAAAAAGTGCGCCATGTGCAAAATTCACCACCCCAAGTGTGCCGAATACGAGTGTCAGACCGAGCGCAATCAGCGCGTAGGCTCCACCCTTGTCCAGACCATTCAAAACTTGTAGAAATATCGCGTCCACTCAGCTGCTCCGCGCTTGCTAAAACCAATCAAAAAAGCTCCACCCCAGCCTATCGTTTTAAGTCAGGGGATTGCTGTGAAATTGATCAGGGGAATGACGAATGGTTTCGTGCTCGGTCAAACAAAAACGACACACAAATCACGATCCGTCAGATTCAGGAAAAACGGGTCATGGCTCGCACCATGACCCGCGTCCCTACGATCGAACTGATTCCTGAAGTGGGAATCAGGCGCCGTTATTACAAGAACCGAGATCACCACCGGCGAACATCGGGTGATCAGACGGGTATTCAACCTGAGCACGCGGAGTGACTTCCACAACTTCGAGGAGGTCAAACTGCGATGACGGGTTATCTTTACCCTTCACAACCAGTACATCCTTGAAGCACTGGTGATCTTCGGCGCGATACTCGGTAGGACCATTACCCAGGCCGTCGAACTTGTGACCTTCGAGAGCCGCGACAACTGCACAAGGCTCGAATGTTCCAGCGCGTTCGCAAGCATCTGCATACAGCAGAGTTTGTACATAACAAGTATGTGCAGCCTGTGAAGGTGGGAAACCGTATTCCTGACCAAAGGATTTAACGAACGCTTGTGAACCTGCGTCGCTCAATGACCAGTGCCAGTTGGTTGAACCATAGATGCCTTTAACGTTGTCGCCAGCACCCTGTGCCATTAGACGTGAATACAAAGGAACGATGATCTGGAAGTCTTTACCATTGACCTGCTTGTCCTTCAAACCGAACTGGATGGCCTGAGTCAGGGAGTTGATCATGTCCTTACCATAGTGGTTGAGGACCAGCGTATCAGCACCTGAGTTCAGGACCGGCGTGATGTACTGCGAGAAATCGCCCGCGCCTACTGGCGTCAGTGTCTTTTGTGCAGTCTTCCAACCGATGTTTTCAGTAGAGGCAATAATTGACTCTTCTTGCGTCCAGCCCCAGGTGTAGTCAGCTGTCAGGTGGTAGGTAGTACGCTCTTCACCGTAGGCATTTTTCAGTACTGGACCAAGTGCTGCACCCGACATGAAACCGTTAAAGAAGTGGCGGAAGCCATTGGCTTTCCTGTCTTTACCAGTCGTATCGTTTGAGTGCGTAAGACCAGCCATGAAGATGATACCCGCATCCTGGCAGAGACCCTGTACAGCGATCGCAACACCAGAAGAAGAACCACCTGTGACCATGACAACACCATCTTTTTCGATCATGCGCTTCGCAGAAGCACGTGCCGCATCAGATTTGGTCTGAGTATCACCTGTCACGTATTCGACTTTCTTGCCGAGAATACCGTTACCTTTCAACTCACTCGGCTGCATGGTGTTCATCATGCCGCCATCGCCTTCACCGTTCAGATGTTTGACAGCAAGTTTGTAGGCTCTCAGTTCATCAGCACCCTCATCAGCATAAGCACCTGACTGCGGTACGTTGAAGCCCAAAGTGACAGTACCGCCGTCCCCCGGGTTGTTCAGGAAGTCAGCGCCATAGGCGTGACGAGAAAAAAACATCGGCGCACCAGTAACAGCTGCGGTAGCAGCACTCGCTTTGAGTACATCGCGACGCGACCAGTTATTGCTTGTCTTTTTAGTCATTCAGTCATTCTCCTCGTGGATATGTATGTAGAAACTCAAATCATGGCCCCCGTCGTCGGACGCCGAACCCGACACCTACGACGGGCGAGAGCCATGGTTACCGTTGTCTTGTACAGACTAAGGAGCATTGTCGATGGAGGTCTTGCAGACTCTCATCCCAGATGAGTTTCCAACGCGCAGCAGCCCTACCGAGACCGGCATCAAGCTCTGCACCGAGTATATGAAATCCTAAACCCAATCCCGAGAATTCTATTTTTTTTCTTTATTATCAATAAGTTACTTGGCTAATAATGATTCACCACACCTTTTCCTGAAACGAATGAATCAATGATGTTACGAAAAGTAACGTTACCGAAGAAAACCCCGTCACTCGGGCAGAGGAATGCCAAAAAGCCAGTTATCCAACACCGCGTGCGTGTCCTCCACACCACTTGCCTTGAGTGCCGAGAACATCTGCAAGGTCGCCTCGACGCCACCCTCCTCGAGCTCCTTTTGGACACCCACAATCGCGCGGCTGGCCTGACTACGCGATAACTTGTCCGCTTTGGTCAGAAGGATATGCAGCCCGGACTCGCCTTGTTGCTGAATTTCGATCAACTGCCAGTCGGCCTCAGTTAGTGGGTGTCTAATATCCATCACGAGCACCAATCCGCACAAGGCATCTCGAGAGACGAGATAGTGGGTCATGGCACGCTGCCAGGCCTTCTGGCGTGTCTTTGATACCTGCGCGTAACCGTAACCGGGCAAATCCACCAGATAACGCCCTTCGCCAAGCGAAAAATGGTTGATCAACTGGGTGCGCCCTGGCGTCTTGCTGGTACGAGCCAACTTGCCATTTCTGGTAAGGGTGTTGATGGCGCTGGATTTTCCGGCATTCGATCGCCCCGCAAAGGCGACTTCGGCAATCGACTCCGGGCATTGACGCGAATCACTGGCGCTGGACTCGAATTGAGCGCTGAAATAAGCCTTGTTCACCTTGGTAGTGCTCATGTTTGGTCCGTTGCCTGCAGTGGGTCTGCTAAAATTCATGGATTGCCTGGAGTCGTGAAGCGGGTCAACCCGATCCTCACGTACCCCTGAAGTCTAGCGCCTCGGACCACTGAGACGGTCACGGCGTCAGACAACATAAACGTATAACTTATATTTTCGGAGTACTCATGAAGAAGTGGACCCTGTGCGCTGCGCTACTCTGCGCATGGCTCGGAAACTCTGCGGCCCTTGCCGCAGGTGATGCCGCGGCTGGAAAAGCGAAGGCTGCGGTATGCGCCGCCTGTCATGGCGCTGATGGCAAAGCTATCCAGCCAGCCTTCCCAAATCTTGCGGGTCAACACGCCGCCTACATCGAAAAACAGTTGCAAGACTACAAATCCGGCGCCCGCGTGAATGCGCTGATGGTCGGTCAGGTCGCCGCGCTGTCAGAACAGGATATGGCTGATCTTGCCGCCCATTTCAGTTCTCTGGCGAGCATCGAAAGCGTTGCCATCGAAGAGAACCTTGCTCTGGGCGAAAACATTTACCGCGGCGGCATCACGAACGCGGGCGTGGCAGCCTGCAGTGCCTGCCACGGACCAACCGGGGTCGGCAATCCCCAGGCAAACTTCCCGGTACTCGCGGGCCAGAACGCCCAGTACATTGCAGATCAGCTGCGCTACTTCCGATCCGGTGAGCGAGCCAACGATGCGAATGAAATGATGCGTGGCATTGCTCATCGCATGACCGATAAAGAAATTGACGCCGTCGCAAATTACATCACAGGCCTGTACTCGGCAAAATAACTGACGTCTCGTCAGGAACGAAAAAAGCCGGCATCACAGCCGGCTTTTTTGTGGGTGGTTACGACAACTACAATAACTCACACCGCTTGACGGATCATGATTCCATCAAATCAAGGCTCCAGCGCCTCGTCCAGATCCTTGATGGGAAATGCACGGACAAAAGTCAGTACTTCGTCAGAAGAAAGATTATCTGACGAGATCGTCAGCATCCCCTGACTGCTTTTGAGTTGCACTAAAAATTGAGTGTTGCCAGAAGACTCACTCATGTCAATGACGGTACGCTTTTGCACCCTGATTTTCTTACCGGCCCCACCCGCGCCAAGACCAAGTTGTGCAAGTGCCGCCAAACCGCCAGCGCCAAAACCTCCGCCGACACCTCCGGATATCAGAGAAACAGAAATGATATCGCCGTCACGGCTGTACTCACGCTCGATCATGCTCATGCCTAAGGCACTCTCATTTTGCAGCTCACCACCGACAAAACCATCGATTTCATCAGGAAACACAGTGAATGTACGCTCGCGCTTAAGTTGTTCAAGACTTTCCACGCACCACTTCGCCTCATCAAGCGCATTGGCAAAGTCGTTTTCTTCTATCATGCGCGCCGCTTCAAGGCAGGCAGCCGACGCATCTTCAGCGGTCTGCGCCTGAGCGCTGTTAACACTTGAAAAAAGCGCCGCAATTACAAACGCGCTTGCTATTTCGTATCTGTGCCTGGCAACCACAAAGCCCCCCAATGATTCTTATATATCGATGACGACCGGAGCATTTTGAATCTTGTACCCCTGATTCATGGTGCTGACGTTATGAAAATCCACCCCATGTTCGCGATGCAAGCCATAGCATTCATGTATATGTCCGAAAATATGAAGTTGTGGCGGATGCTGCCTGATGTGCGCTAGCAATGATCTGGAACCCGTGCTTTCAACTTCCGAGGTGCTGCGATTGACTTCGTCAAGAATGCCCTGAGGCGGTCCATGAGTGATGAGAACTTTCGTGTCCTCGGGAATCATTTTCCAATGTTTTTCAATGTCCTCTCCCGGGTCACGCATGAAGGACCAATGTAAAAATCGGGGCGTTATCGGCGAGCCCCAAAAGGATGTATCTTCAATGACACAACCAGAGTCGTTCAACCAGGTGACACCTGCATCCTTGCTCCACTGCTGCGTTTGTTGAGGATCTGACTCACAGAATGCATCGTGATTACCAGCGATAAAGATATGGTGCTTGAACGCCTGGCGACTAAACCATTCGATGAATTTGCGCGTGTCGTCAGCGGTGCCGTGCGCACTTATATCACCAGCATGAATCAACACATCACCTTCAGGCAATGTGACCAATTCATGATCTCCATGGGTATCACTGATACAGACGAGCCGCATTACTGTTGTCCTATAACTACCTCAATTCTCAGAAGTGCTCCATACGCACTTCTGTACTGATTCGACGCCGGCCAGGAAACTGAAGGCCAGAACTCGTAAAAAAACCAATCTCTCCAGACATTATGTCGCCATCGAACGCGGAGCTCTGAGCCGCGAAAACGCTCGTCGACCCCGTCATTGAGCGCGGTGTGGTAACTGGCCAAGCCCTCGACAGCGAGCGACATCGCATCATTAATTTGCCGATAGATCCCGAGTGTCTCATCAATTACAGCGCCTTTTTGCCCATTGCGCCAGTTAAAATCAGTAGATGTACGAAAGAACAGGTCCTGTTTATTATATAGCGGCCGCCGAAAGACGAGATTCAGGCGATTTTCGAACCCCGATTTTGAGAAGTAATAGTAACTATTGGAGTATCGACCTGTCCAATTTTCCCAAAATTCGTCACGGTAGGTAGTGTTGATTCGCCCAAAAATCTGCACAGCACTGTCGCGCTGACGAACACCGAGATCAAAATTCACGCTGGATTTCGTGCGCGCCGAACGAATGAATCGCAGCGCCAGCGACGCGTTCTGGTCGTCATTGGAGGTAGACGTGTTTGCAACCTCACCGAAATCCGATTCGTCATCTTCAGTACTCAACAGAAGACGAAGGCGGCGTTCGGTTTCAGGAAACACCGCGCGCACTTTGATCGATCCACCAATTTCTGCATCTTCGTCGCCCGGTTTTTCGGCATCCACGCGTAGGCGTGCCCAACTCTCATTGCTGACAGCATCGGCTTTATCGCTCCCGTTAGAGAAGAAACCATCTACCTCGGCCATGAAATTGAGAAAGCGTAAGGACGCAACTCGCTGCGCGTCGTCAACCATAACGGTCGCCTGCTCGAGCACACCCGGCGTCTCTTCTTGATCGTCCGTTTTACTCGAAGCTGCAACAGTGGATTTTCTCGCGTCGTCCACATTTTCGGGTGAGCGATCGAAAATCGCGCAGCCACTGACAACAGCCACCAGCAGCGGCAGACTCACCCGGAGCTGCCAGTGCCAAGTCGAGACTTTCTTCACGACTCAGCTTACCAGTGCATCAAGCGCAGCAAACATCCTTACCATTTCCTGGGGCGTTCCGATGGATATCCGAAGCCACTCGGCTATGGGTTCACGCGACCAGTAACGCACCAGAATATTTTGTTTATTCAGTGATTCAAACACAGCCTGTGCCGAGCATTTACTTGGTCGCGCAAAGACAAAATTCGCAGCGCTTGGCAACACATCAAAACCACGTAGTTGAAGCTCTCGAATGCATTCAGTGCGAGTGTCGACAACTGCCGAAACCGTTTGCCTGAAATAATCGTCATCATTCAATGAGGCAACAGCGGCGCGTTGTGCAAGTACATCAATGGGATATGAATTAAACGAGTTCTTGACCCGCTTCAATCCTTCTATCAACGGTGCCTGTGCGAAGGCGGCCCCAATACGCATGCCTGCCAGCGAACGTCCCTTTGAAAAGGTCTGGCTAACCAATAGATTCGGAAATTCCTTTATCAAAGGGATTGCGCTCTGCGCACCGAAGTCAATATACGCCTCGTCCACCACTACAAGATGTTCAGTGTGCCGTTCAAGCAGTGTGCGAATAGCTTTTCGTGACAAGGCGCAACCTGTAGGCGCATTCGGATTAGGGAAAATAATACAACCGTCATTTACCGCGAAGTTATCAAGTTGGATTTCAAACTTGTCAGTCAGTGGTATTGGTCGCTGTGGAATATCGTAAAGATCACAATACACCGGATAAAAGCTGTAACTGACCGCTGGATACTGCAACGCAGGGCCACCGGTAAAAAAACCCAAAAAAGACAAGGCCAATATTTCATCGGAACCATTTCCGACGAATACTTCCTCCAAGTCCAGACCATGATAATCGGCAAGCGTCTGGCAAAGTACGGTTGACTCAGGGTCGGGATAGCGACGAAGTTCATCACTCGTTACCGCAGCAATTGCCTTGAATACCTCTGGCGACGGTGGATAGGGGTTTTCATTGGTATTGAGTTTGACAATACCGTCGCCCTGACGCTGCTCCCCAGGAACATAGGGCGTCAATCTGCGTACAGTATCTGTCCAGAAACGGCTCATGCGAAGTCTGATTGGTTTTGTGTGATTGGGTAAAGTGAGTTTGCAGCTATACGATCAAAGCAACAATAGCGCCCGAACGAATCATGGCAAATCAATAGCGTCAGACATTATTCGTCAAGCAAGGCGCTCAGTTCACGACTAGCCGCCTGAATGGGAGACAAAAAATCCTGAACAGCCGTGAATGGAACGCGCATGCACGGCGCATGAAACGACAACGTGGCGTACAAGCGTCCAGCAGAGTTTCTGACCGGTACCGCAAGCGCAACCATGCCATCGATATATTCTTCATTGTCAGTTGCAAATCCACGTTCTGCAGTGATGTTCAATTCTTCCAACAGAGCACTCTGACTGACGAGCGTATTCGCTGTGAAACGCCGTAAGCGCGTGTTTTTGATTACCCGTTCGCGCCGTACCTCATCAAGAGAACTCAGGTACATTTTTCCGCCCGCGGTCGTGCATGCTGGCACTCGCGAGCCAATTTGCAGGTTCACACGCACCGGCCAATGGGTTTCGGCCCGGTCGAAATAAATCATTTCATTGCCATCGGGCACCGAAATATTACAAGTCTCACCAATATCCTCGGATAAGGTCTTGAGGATGGCGCGCCGCTGCGCTTGAATAGGGGCAGACGCAAGAATGCCCAGGGCCATGGAATGCAGTCGGGTGCCGGCCTGTAAGCCACGTCCGCTGATTCTCGTCTGCAGAAATCCCTGCTCCTCCATTGATGCGCAAAGCCTGTGGACACTTGCTTTCGGGATGGCTAGCTGATCGGCGAGATCGGTCGGCGTCAAGGGTCGATCAGACGCAGCTACCGCCTCCAGAATGTCCAGTACACGAGTCACCGTCGACCCTTTGAGAATCGGGGTATCTGGGTGTTTCACGCTACTCATAAGAGAAAATTCGCACCTTGGATGGGAATCACTGTATGAATAATGAGATTTCCAGTACCATTATTGGAATATCCCTCGTGACCCAATCGATTTTTCGGCGGCCCCATGACTGACAGTTTTGATTATGTGGTAATCGGTGCTGGCTCAGCTGGCTGTGTACTGGCAAACCGCCTTTCGGCTGATGGTACTACAACCGTCGCGCTGCTGGAGGCAGGTGGCCGTGACTGGAATCCTTGGATTCACGTACCTGTGGGCTATTTCAAGACCATCCATAACCCGAAAACCGACTGGTGCTATGTCACCGAGCCTGATCCCGGTCTGAACGGGCGGAAACTGAAATGGCCACGCGGCAAGGTCCTCGGGGGCTGCAGTTCCATTAACGGCCTCCTGTATGTGCGCGGCCAGCATCAGGACTACGACCGTTGGGCGTCCCTGGGTTGTCTGGGCTGGTCATATTCGGATGTACTCCCCTACTTCAAGCGCTCCGAAAATCATTCTCGCGGCGCCGACGAGTTCCATGGTGTGGACGGCCCTCTGCATGTCAGCGATATGTCGTTCAAAAGACCCGTCTGTGACGACTTCATCAAAGGTGTCGCCGAGCTTGGCACACCCGTGAGCGACGATATCAATGCCGAGAATCAAGAAGGGGTTGGCTATTTCCAACTGACGACGCATAAAGGGCGACGATGCAGCACAGCTGTGGCTTATCTTAACGGCGCCCGATCGCGTTCCAATCTTTCCATCATCACGCACGCGATGGTCAAACGCATCGGCTTCGACAACAAACACGCTACATCGGTACACATAGAGCAAAAAGGCAAGCGGCGAGAAATTCGCGCGCGTCATGAAATCATTCTTGCTGCCGGAGCTATCGGTTCGCCACAACTGTTGCAGGTGTCAGGTATCGGGCCCGGTCAGGTACTACAAAATGCGGGAGTGGAGACATTGGTCGATGCGCCCGAAGTGGGCGAAAATCTTCAGGACCACTTGCAGATTCGTTCTGTGTACAAGACAAAGAACCCGGTGACCCTCAACGACGAACTATCCAACAACTGGCAAAAAATGCGCGCAGGCCTTGAATATATTGCCAATCGAAGCGGCCCACTGTCGATGGCGGCAAGCCAGGTCTATGCGTTCTGTCGCACCCGCTTGTCCAACGAACGTCCTGATATCCAATATCACTTTCAGCCTTTGTCGGCGGATTCCCCCGGAGAGGGCCTGCATCCGTTTTCCGCCATTACAGCATCCGTTTGCCAACTTCGGCCCGAGAGCCGAGGCACAATCCAGATTCAATCTGGCGACACAAACCAACATCCGACCATTCGACCCAATTATCTGTCCACCGATTTCGATTGCCAGACCGCGGTTGAATCCTTGAAATTTACCAGACGAATCATGGAAACCGAAGCCATGCGACAGCATATAGCCTCGGAATATTCACCCGACGCAAGCGCAACCAGCGATGAAGACATCCTTGATCAGGCACGAAACATCGCCAACACGATCTATCACCCGACCAGTACTTGCCGCATGGGTGATGATGAGCAAGCAGTGGTTGATACACGCCTGCGCGTCAACGGCGTGACCGGATTACGTGTGGTCGACGCTTCGATCATGCCGGAAATTGTCTCCGGCAATACCAATGCCCCGACAATCATGATTGCCGAACGCGCGTCTGATTTGATCATCGAAGATCGCCGGGAAGCATCGGTTGCAGTAGCATAGACGCGGTCCCTCTTACAAGCTCGCCGGCTCATGTCAGTTTTTGATCGCGTTCTGACGAACGCTCGCAAACAGCAACGTCGAATAGTCCTGCCTGAAACACAGGATGAGCGGGTTCTGCAAGCTGCTGCCAATGCAGTAGCAAAAGATATCGCCGCGCCAATCCTGCTCGGTGATACGGCAAACATTCAATCAACGATGAACGCCATCGGACTTTCTACTGAGGGACTCGAATTGGTTGACCCGGCAAGCGATCCACGCCGGGATCACTACGCTGCTTTGCTGACCGAGAAACGTGCGCACCGGGGCATGACACATGAAAAAGCACTTGATGCCTTGAATACACCCATCACTTATGCCTGCATGATGGTCGCTGCCGAAGATGCCGACGGCTGCGTGGCCGGAGCCATAACCGCTACCGCCGACGTGGTACGCAATGCAATGCGTTGTGTCGGCAAACGTGAAGGCGAGGCCCTGATCTCAAGCTGCTTTGTGATGTTGCTAAAGGCCGAGCATCCTGTCAGCGATGTCATGGTAATTGGTGACTGCGCATTGGTGATTGATCCGGATGCAAAACAACTCAGCAGTATTGCCGTGGCGACCGCTGAGACTGCAAAACAATTACTTGATATCGAACCACAAGTCGCGATGTTGTCTTTCTCAACAGCCGGCAGTGCCAGACACACGGCAGTTACCAAGGTCGTACAAGCCACCGAACAGGCGAAGACTGCACGACCTGATTGGCGAATCATTGGTGAAGTACAACTCGACGCGGCCGTGATGCCTGACATTCTCGCGCGTAAATCCCCGGAGCAAGCGACTGACGAGCCGTGCAATGTCTTGATCTTTCCCGATCTGAATGCAGGCAACATTGGATACAAACTGATTGAACGGTTTGGCGGTGCTCAGGCCATCGGGCCGATACTGCAAGGCCTGAATCGCCCGGTTAATGATTTAAGTCGCGGTTGCAGTACCAACGATATCGTGAACATCATGGCGGTAACCGCAGCGCAAGTCCGCGATTAGAACCAAACCTGGTCTGAGTTGAAACGAGTTCTGGAAAACGATTAATAAGTTAGTGATTGGCTATCAATCGGTTATCAATCGGAAAATTTAGCCAACAGCGCCGAGCTGCTCCCAATCGGAAGAAGGCTCGGAACGGCCAATAATCTCGCCACGCGAATTGGCGATCGATGGCGTCAGATACTCTGCCAAGGCTTGCTTATCGTCGCGACTCAAAACACCCAGTGATTGCAGGACAGCACCCAGTGCAACACGAGCAGCTGCGTCATTGCCATCGTCGATTTTCAATGCAACACCGATCTTGTGTTCTGAAATAACAGCTGTATAGACGCCATCTGCACCCACCTTGACAAGAACATCAGGTGCCAGTCGATCCATCAGATCTGTGCATAAGCGCTCCTTGCCGGCAACGAGGTAAGGGTTGGCGGTAATCGCTTGACGTATGTTTTTTACAGCGTCGAGCCGCGCACCTTTGAAAAATTCATCATCTCCAAAGCGCGCCATGGCCAATGCGATACGTTGCAGAGGCAAGGCAAGTGTTGGTATCGCACAACCGTCATAGCCCCAGGGAAGCTGCATGACTCGAGTATTGGCCAGGCTCTCCAGAACTTCGAACCAACGTTTTTGCGCATCATGGTTGTATAACCTGTAATTGCGCGTCTGTTCACCAAGGTGACAGCAGGTGGACAACAAACCAAGATGCTTGCCCGAACAATTGTGATGTATACGTTGTGGCCCACGACCATCGGCAAGCAGATCAAACTGAGTTGCCTGGTGTAACGGTAGCTCCGCACCACACTCGAGATCATCATGCTCAAGTGACAGCCGGCTAAGCCAGTCCTGTGCAAGACCTGCATGAATCGGTTCGCCATTGTGAGATGAGCAAGCCAGTGCGATATGACGCTCATCAAGTCCATAAGCTTCAATGGCTCCCGATTCGACAAATGGAATCGCTTGCAAAAACTTGATAGATGAACGAGGGAAGATGGAGCGTTGCACGTCTCCCAATGCACCCATCAACCGACCCGAGGAATCAACGATCGCAACTGCTCCGCGATGTCGGCTTTCAATGGCGTTACCACGCCAGCGATTGATCAGTACCGGATTCATGGCAATCTTTACGCGATACCAACAGCATGACGAAGCTGATCCATATACGGTCGGCTTATGGCACGTGCACGTTCACCACCGATTGTCAGCACTTTGTCGATTTCAGCAGGATTGGCCATCAGCTCGTTATACCGCTCACGAGGCTCTGCCAGTACCGCATCAAGCATCTCGAAGAGGCGTTGCTTGGCATCACCCCAGCCAATGCCCGATGCATAGTCTGCGGCCAGCGTGCTGGTCTCTTCTTCGCTGGCAATGGATTTGAAGATTTCAAACACCGTATTGCCTTCCGTGTCCTTCGGTTCACCCGGTTCCTGCGAGTTGGTTTTGATCTTCATTATCGATTTTCGCAGCTTCTTGGGTGTCTCGAACAAAGGAATGGTATTCCCGTAGCTCTTACTCATTTTGCGTCCATCGAGCCCTGCCAGCACAGCGGCGTTGTCATCAACGACAAAATTTGGCAGAACAAGATGTTCACCAAAATGATGATTGAAACGTTGTGCAATATCACGCGCCATTTCAATATGTTGAATCTGGTCGCGCCCCACCGGCACGTGCGTCGCCTTGAACATCAGGATGTCCGCGCTCATGAGAATCGGGTAGCTGAACAGGCCCATGGTGATACCTTTATCCGGGTCATTGCTCGCATCTTCGAGGTTCTCTTGTACGACCGCCTTGTAGGCATGGGCCCGATTCATCAGTCCCTTGGCAGTCATACAAGTTAGCATCCAGGTCAGCTCCATGATTTCGGGGATATCCGACTGGCGGTAGAACGTCGCATGATCGGTATCCAGCCCAAGGGCAAGCCACGAGGCAGCAATTTCCTGCCGGGACTGGCGAAGCAAGCCGGGATCCTGATTCTTGATCATCCCGTGGTAGTCTGCGAGAAAGTAAAAGCCCTCCTGTTCGTGTCGCTGACTGGCAGCGATAGCCGGACGTATGGCACCCACGTAATTACCAAGATGCGGGGTACCTGAAGGAGTAATTCCGGTAAGCCAGATTTGTTTCGTCATGCCAAAGTGGTCTATTCTCAACGCCGCCGGGTAAAGGGATAGCGGGAGCGGGGATTGTATCAAGCTGAGGCTGGCGACTCCCCATGATCCAGGCATTAAAGAAAAATATAAACAGGAACACTGACAACACCCTTTATGTTTGAAATCGTAGCGTCGGGAGGTTTACCCGGCCGATCGCCCACCCGACGGTCAAAGGCACGCAGCCCAAGGCATTTTCTGCACGCGCTGACTCTGTTGCTGGCAATCGCCAGCTCTGGTGTCCAGGCAGAAGCGTTCAGCGACCTTCTCGTAGCGCTGGAATCGGACGGCCGCTCTCACACTGTGCAGCACACTCTCGCGACCGAAAAAGAGCTATTGATCGTGGATATGCCCGGTAGCGTCATTCCGCAAGATGTACGATTTATGGGCCCCGAGAAAGACACCTTCCGGTACGCCCATACCAAGCGGCCAGGGCGTATTGCACTGTGGTCGGGTAGCGCTTTCGCGCGCTATCACCATCAGTATGGAAGCGCCGTTGAACAGACCGAAACCGGCACCTTTGTATTGACCACCAGCTCGCTTCCCGAACAGCTGATACTACGCAGCAACAGCGAGGTCTTATCAAGTATCACCTGGGTGTTCCCGTCAGAGTTCGAGCTGGCTCGATACACGGTCAGCAACGAATCAATTGGTGAATGGATCGAAGAGGAAAACACGCTGACATTTCGTCAGACTGGCAGCGAAAGAGCGGAGCTGATCATCGAGTATCGATACCGAACGCCGGTCATTGCCTCAGCCGAGGCCGAGGCCGAGGTCGGTGTCGACGCTGAAGCGGGAACTGAAGTCAAAGCCGTAACTGATGCCGATA
>CAYUZB010000001.1:77440-79243 GCA_964449565.1 uncultured Granulosicoccaceae bacterium
GTCGGTGTCGACGCTGAAGCGGGAACTGAAGTCAAAGCCGTAACTGATGCCGATACCGATGCAGAAGCTGTGATCGAAGCCCAGGAGGAGACCGATCCTTGTGACTCCCACACAGCGGCAAACGATGATTGTTCCCCGGACGAAGACGGGGACGGTATACCTGACTATCGTGACGTCTGTCTGGCCTCGCCAACGGCATCGTCAACTGCCGAGCCAATAAATACGAATAAGCTCATTGCCAAGCGGGAAAACACCGACAATGGTGAAGATGATGGTAGTGCAGCCAGTAAAAACACAGTCGGTGAATTGGGATGCTTACCAACCCAAAAGCTCGTCCTCGAAGCGATTACCTTCGACACCGGACGAAGCTACATAGATGTCTATGCACGTCGCTTGCTTGATCGAGTCGCCAATGCAATGCAACATTTTCCGGAAAAGGTTTTCGAAATTGGCGCCCATACTGACAACCAGGGTACCGAAGCAAATAACCAGAGACTATCGCGAAAACGCGCCGACGCTGTCAGGCACTATCTGATGCTAAGAGGTGTGGGACCCAATCAGGTTCAAGCCAAAGGCTATGGCGAGAGCACACCGCTGGGTAACAACCAAACGCTGGAAGGTCGCCGAATCAATCGGCGAGTTGAGCTATCAGAGCTTGAATGAGATCGCCCTCGATCTATCTCGCTAGCAATTTTTCCATACTTTTGTACAGCTAAAAGATCAAACGCTCGTTTGACAATGCCTGTTCGAGCGTTCTTGTTCGGGCTCATAGGTAATGCTTTATTTCTCCGAATATTGGCCAGACGATGAACTAAAAATCAGATATGTCCAATTCATGCTGATCAAGTGATATCCGTTTAGTTGAAATGGAACACAATAGACAAAAACTAATCACTATATATTTGCCTGAAAACCTCAAGCTCTGCGAGAATGGCGAGCTGGATCTCAAGATCTTATTCCCTGCCGAGCTTTAGGATAAAGGTTAATGATATTTAATTCATCAACACGTTTTCGTAGCGAGTGGCTACCCTACGTAATGCTTTTCAGCCTCCTGCTCACGATTGCAGGCAAAGCTTCAGCTGCAGATTTGACGCTCGTTCCCGGAGTAACAGACAACGGGGAATATGGCTGGAGATGGGGAAATAATGCAAATATCGAAGTTGTTACGGCAGAATTTCAAGGAACCGGGTCCGACCTTGAAATCGCGGTAACTGGCTACGATATTGATACACGCACTGAAGTTTCGGTCTCCTTGAATGGACGCTTACTGGGATTTCTCCCCAGAGGATCAAGCAACAATTCTTTCAGCACCGAAGCCGTTTTTCTATTACCGGCTGCCGATCAGCTATCAGGTACCAACACGATAGAGTTCGCTCAGGCCCGCCGTGGTTGGATTTGGGGAGTTACCAACATCCAACTTATTCAAAGCTCTGTCAATGCTGATATAACGCTGGTACCGGGAATACAAGAAAACGCACAACTCGGCTGGAGGTGGGGAACTAACAACAACCGGGATCGGGTCATCGCGACGTTCCAAAACACCGGCGGTGATGCGACGCTTTCAGTTGATGGCTACGACATAGATGTAAACACTGAAGTCTCCGTTTCGTTGAATGGAGATTTCGTGAATTACCTGCCCCGGGGATCAAATAATCAGCTTAATGGTGGCTCCTCATTTACACTTCCCGTTGCCGATCAATTACCAGGCGAGAATACGCTTGAGTTCAAACAGGCACGTAGTAGCGGCTGGAAATGGGGTGTCACGAACATACTCCTGACAAGCTCGACACCCACTCCGGATCC
>CAYUZB010000001.1:79343-114991 GCA_964449565.1 uncultured Granulosicoccaceae bacterium
GGAAATGGGGTGTCACGAACATACTCCTGACAAGCTCGACACCCACTCCGGATCCAACACCGGATCCCACTCCAAATCCAACACCCAATCCGACTCCAAATCCGAATCCAGCACCAACACCCACTTCAGGTGAACTCGCTGTATTCCACCGCAGTGGCCAATCGTTCCTGACATGGAACGAATCCGCCAGTGACTCGGGCTACCATGTTTACCGACACTCATCGCCGATCACTGCTGGTAACTTGAACAACGCAGAAAGAATCACCAGTCGATGGGGTGCACTCGACAAGGACACATCCGCCAACCCTTATGGTGGACCTAATGTGCCTGCCAACTTTGTCATCAACGACCTTGCATCACCACTTGGTGACAATACTGGGCTTTTTGTCTACACAACCCAACCAGGCGATTCATCGAACGCCTACTACGGCGTGACCGCCGTAAACTCTAATGGGGCCGAACAGACGTTGATCGCCACTAACACGCCGGTTACAGAGTCCGTTGCCACACCAAGGGATGTACTTACCGTGACCAATGGTAACGGCCGTGGCAGGATCTTTACGCAGTATATGGATTACATCAATTGGAATCCTACATTCAATGGCTATGCGTATAACTACACGTTGGCACTGCCATCAAACTACAATCCCGCCGTTGCCTATCCACTGATGCTTGAACTTCACGCATACGGAGAACAATATAAATACGTGCCCGAGTCAGAATTTGACTGGCAAGTAATCAGCCTGTTTCCAAACGATCCTGGCTTTGCGGTTGGTGCAACAAACTCATGGTGGTACGGCTACGCGAGAGATCACAACTACAAGACAGGCGGCAGCATTCCCAATTCAGGGGTAATCGCCAACTTTACCGAACAACGCGTGATGCGTGCGGTACAAGCTGCGATCAACCACCCTGACTATAACGTCGATGAAAACCGTGTACACGCTTATGGCAATTCCATGGGTGCATCAGGATCAATGTCCATGGCGCTTCGTTACGGCACGATCTTGTCTGGCGTTTACGCTAGTCAACCAATGACAAACTATGCGACCGATCCCATATTCAGATCGGAGTTCGAACGGCTTTGGGGATTGGAATCGAGAAATCTGCCTATTGTCAATGCCGGTCCATACAGTGAAGGCATCAGCCTTTACGGCGCGAATGGTGTACAGAACATTGGCGTCTGGGACTGGATGAATCATCACCAACAAGTGGTTGATCGTCGTGGCGATAACTTTGCTTACCTGATGATCATGCATGGCAAGCAGGACGATACGATCCAATGGGCATCACAAGGCCGGCCAACTGTTAGGGCATTGACCGATGCAAACATCGGATTCACCGCCAGGAATTTGCAGATCGGTCATACATGGGTCGGTTTCGCAACCAACACTGCTATGTTCGGATTCGGTAACGCTGAGGAATTTCCCTGGAAGTATCCCTTGAATCTCAGCTTTCCAGCAGTTCAGAATGCCTCAGGTTCAGGTCCTACCAACCCGTCCAACAGTGGCGAGGATGACCATAACCTGAACATCGAGTGGGCCACGCCTCACACACCGTTTGCCAGCACTATTGTGGATCAGACATCCAGATACGAGATATCAATCAGATCAACTGCCGGCTCGCAGACAGCTGACATCACACCGCGCAGAACCCAGCAGTTCAACCCCAACTCGGGCGCAAGTTGCAGCTGGACGGCAACCAACAACAACAACGGCGCCAATCTGGGCTCCGGCTCATCAACGGTAGACGGGGATTCATTGCTGACGATTCCCGGGGTAAATATTGTTACGGGCAGCGGTACCAAACTGGCCATCAGCTGCTAAAGCTGATGGTTGACGAGAGAGCAGTCTCGTTATTACAAGACCAAAGTACAAGACCCGCGGTTTAACAAGAGCTGCGGTTCGCGACTGCAACAATCATGTCGGTACGCCTCGTCAAAAGCGTACCAACATGGTTTTTAAGGGTGGCACTATCAAGGCTACACTCACTTGATCAATGCGTAACTCGCCGATCCGCCTCTGCCGAATTGAGCGCAGCAATATAATCGAACAAGGCACCATGGGCGCTCTGGTTATGCTCTTTCAGTTTACGTGATGCCGCTGTGAAACTTTTAACTTGTTGATCATGATCAGCAAGTAAACATTCCAGCAGCCGCTGATCAGCCTCAGTAGGGTCGATATTGTAGTTTTTCTTTTTGTTATCCAGCAACTCAAGCAGCTCAAAATGACGCTGCTTCGTCGTCTCCATTGCGTTATATGCCTGCCAGGTATCAGCTGCATCACCCTCAAGCACGTCCGCCGGTCGTTCGATCAAACTGGGCTTATCTTGCGTCGTAGTCGGGCCTGTCATGTGTCTATGTCTTCGCAACTATTGTCGACCCCTACTCTGCCACAGAGTCAGGACTATTCCCATTTTCCAGTTTCATGAAAAGCTTCCTTGAGTAAGCGCTCAGCCTCGCCATCAAACTCAACACGGAGCAGATTGGGCGATGCATCAAGCGCTATCCGCCTTTTGGACACCCACAAACTGCATCCCGCCTGAGCTGTCCTTTTGCGCTTTCCTTTTGGACACCCACAATCAGTTATCGGCCCAGAACTCGGGCCGACGACAGCCAAAGCTGTCGAGGAAGCCGACGAACTCTAGCGAGCAGCTGTCACCATGATTTCCACCCGATAGTCGGGAGTTGCCAGCCGAGCCGATTCGACAGCCGCACGGGCTGGCGGGTTTGCTGTGTCAACCCAGGCATCCCAGACTTCATTCATTTCAGCAAAGTCATCCATGCTGCACAGCCAGATCGTGGCAGATAGGATTTTGGACTTATCCGATCCGGTTTTTTCCAGGAGGCCCTCGATCTGAGACAAGATGCCTCGCGTTTGATCCGCGACACTGGCTCCAGAGGCAACCTGCCCAGCCAGGTAAACTGTATCGCCATGTGTAACCGCCTGGCTCATACGCGCGCTTGAATCAAATCGTGAAATGCCCATAAGTTCTGTTTTCCATTAATCATCAAAAACAGCACAATACACGATAGCCCTTCAAGCTTGTACAGTCAGCATGATAGGGTGAGCTTGACCACTCGTTAGAAACCAGGCATTAACGCTTACCATGCTACTGACGTTAGATCATCTTGCCATCGCTGCAAAAGACTTGTCATCAGGCGTCAATCACGTCCAAAAACAACTGTCCGTGTCCCCGCCTTTTGGTGGCGAGCACGTTCTGATGAATACGCACAATCACCTGATGAAACTCGGGACCGATGAATTTCTTGAAGTCATATCGATCAATCCCGCAGCACCAAAACCCAACCGTCCGAGATGGTTTGCATTGGACCACTTCAACGACGACACTCCGCGTCTGACTACCTGGGTGGCACGAACTGACGATTTTGATGCAGCGATGAATGCAACACAATTTCTCAACTGGCAAGCCTTGACGGTCAGCCGCGGTGAATTGACGTGGCGGATCGCCGTACCTGAAGATGGATCACTACCATTCGGCGGAGCGTTTCCAACGATCATCGAGTGGCCCATGCGGCCATTGCCAGGCAGTAAAATGGCAGACTTCAATTGTTCACTGAAAAAACTGCACATCACGCACCCTGAAGCAGACATGCTTGAAGCGCATTTATCGCCGCTTATCGATGATCAGCGAATAACAATCACTCAAGGCGAAACAACAACAATATCTGCTTTAATCGATACACCCGATGGAGCGCGAGAGTTGGTCTAAAGGTGTGCATCATCGGCCACAATATTCAGTGCCGCACTGCTTTATTGTGCTCAGCTGCCACTCATTTTGAGAATGGCATTCCATTCCTTCTTGCTGACGGGCTGAATTGACAATCGACTGCCTTTTCTGAGCAACACCATATCGCTGAGAGCGTTAATCTGTCGCAGAGATTCAAGCGTGACGATTTCCTTGAATTTTTGCTTGAATTTCACATCAACCATGAACCAACGGGGGTTCTCTTCGCTCGACTTTGGGTCGTAGTACTTTTCTTTTGGGTTATGTGCTGTGTGATCAGGATAGGCTTCCTTGACGACCTCAACGACACCGACGACGCCAGGTACCTTGCAACTGGAGTGGTAAAAGAAGCCAAGATCGCCCTTTTTCATCTCATCGCGCATAAGATTGCGGGCCTGGTAGTTCCGGATTCCATCCCAGTGGTCACGTCGGCCTTTCATGGCTTTCAGATCATCGATGCTGAACGCATCGGGTTCTGATTTGAACAGCCAGTAGTTCATTGTAAGGACTCCGATCGAATCAACCACCCGATAATACGGGCAAGGTCAAAGTTCAGGCAAGTATAGACACACCCCCCGAACAGATACGTTAAGCTCCTCGAATGACACAGCCCGAAAACAAATCCAAACACTTCAGCGATTTTGCACTGCCAGCCACCCTGCTGCGTGCGGTGCAGGCTGTCGGCTATGAAATACCGACGCCAATCCAGTCAAATACCATTCCTCCGTTACTCGAAGGCTATGACGTTCTCGGGCATGCGCCAACGGGCACCGGTAAGACGGCCGCCTTCGCTTTGCCACTATTGGCACGACTCGATGTCAAATCCAACGTGGTACAGACTATCGTTCTGACACCCACAAGAGAACTCGCCATACAGGTCGCCGAGGCCTTTACCCGCTACGCCACCCATATCCCCGAACTTCGCATCCTGCCGATTTACGGCGGTCAGGAATACGGTGGTCAGGTGCGTCAGCTCAAACGCGGCGTGCAGGTAGTAGTCGGTACGCCGGGGCGTGTCATGGATCACATGCGGCGTGGCACATTGAAGCTCGATAAGCTCTCGGCTTTAGTACTCGATGAAGCGGACGAAATGCTACGCATGGGATTCATCGATGATGTCGAATGGATTCTCGAACAAGCGCCCGACAACCGGCAGATGGCTTTGTTTTCGGCAACCATGCCAAAGCAAATCAAACGTATTGCCTCACGTCATCTGAAGAACCCTATTGAAATCTCGGTCGAAGGCCCGAAGAAATCCGCCAGCACCATTCGCCAACGCTTCTGGATGGTCAGTGGTTTGCACAAGCTGGATGCCTTGACACGTATTCTTGAGGTTGAGCGCTTCGATGCAATCCTTGTATTTGTCAGAACCCGCACCGCAACGGTTGAACTTGCCGAACGACTGAGTGCACGTGGATTCTCTACCGCTGCAATGAATGGAGACATGGCGCAGTCGCAACGTGAGCAAATGGTTGACAAGCTCAAGTCAGGAAAACTGGATATTCTGGTTGCAACAGATGTAGTAGCACGTGGCCTTGATGTGGATCGCATCAGTCACGTTGTCAACTATGACATCCCTTATGATACCGAAGCCTATATCCATAGAATCGGCCGGACAGGTCGTGCGGGCAGAAGTGGAGAGGCAATCCTTTTTGTTACACCACGCGAGCAACGCCTTTTACATTCGATTGAAAAAGCCACTCGCCAGAAAATCGACAAGCTCGAGTTACCTACTGTCGAAATGGTCAATAACCGGCGTATTGCTGATTTCAAACAAGGCATCAGCGATACCTTGGCCAAGGGACAATTGAGCTTTCTGCAACAGCTTATTCGCGAATACGTTAACGAACATGATGTACCTGCTGAACGTGTCGCCGCGGCACTCGCGGAACTTTGCCTGCGTGGTCAATCCTTGCAACTCAAGGAAGATAAACATGTGGGGAAATCGCCAAAGAACAAACAAAAGAAAGACAAAGGTCCACGCAAGCGTATCAACACGGCCATGGAGCAGCGGGTGACCGAAGCAGTTTTAAGTGGCACCGCGGATAGAACACCGAGACACGAAAAGAGAAATTCCCGATCAACAGAACGACAACGTACATCACCGACTAAGCAACATTCGAATGCAGTCCAGATGGAAGCCTTTCGGGTTGAAGTCGGCGCCAATCATAATGTCAAACCAAGCAACCTCGTTGGTGCGATTGCCAATGAAGCTGGACTCGATTCAGAATTCATCGGGCATATTCGTATCAATGAAGATCATAGTATTGTCGAATTGCCGGAAGGCATGCCAAAATTTTTGTTGAAAGATCTCAAGCGAGTGTGGGTATGCAATCAGCGTCTGAATATCTCTCGTGTGGCCGATGGCGCTCAACACGGTGGTAGCAATGCTCAAGCTGGCTCCGACAAGCCAAACTTTGACAAGCACAAGGAGCGAGGTGACAAGAAACGAGCTGGCGCGAAAAACACCAAGAACAAAAAAACCGATAAACAGAAAGCTCGCAAGCGCAAGGAAAAAAAGCGACGGCAAAAAAACAAGGACATCTCTTCAGCTTGATGGGATCGACACAATCAAACGCTTACAGATAACGCTTACACTCAATACTTAGGCACATTGCTTAAGCACAACGCTTAGACGTGACGCTCAAATAAACGCGACACTCAAACGCGACATCTAAAGACGTCTAATAATCCAAAGCTGAGAAAAGCATTCGCAGTGCGCTAACAAACAGAAATAGCGCGAAAGCGATGCGCAAGCGCTGTGGATTCAAGGCATGGGCGATGCGCCCACCTAGTGGTGCGGTCAATACACTGGTTGAAAAAATCAGTACCGCCGCTGGCACACTGACATAACCCATCGACCAGGGCGGCCGTCCATCAACGGACCAGCCTGCAGCGATAAACCCGATAACAGCCGGTACTGCAATCACGAAACCAAATGCCGATGCGGTACCCACTGCCCGATGTACCGGGAATGAAAATAAAGTCAGCACAGGAACCGATAAGGTGCCTCCACCAATTCCCATTAACGCAGAAAATACACCGATAGTGGTACCGATCAGGCCATTGCTGACTGGATGTTTCGGTAATGCATTGGCCAGTATTATTTTTTTCGGCAGTATCATATTGATCGCAACAATCACCGCTACTGTCCCGAATACCAGCGTCAAAGTGCTTGATGCAAGATATCGTGATGACCAACCACCAATAGCTGCACCAAGCGCGATGATGGGTGCCCATCGTTTGAACAAGGCTATATCTATTGCACCCTTGGCATGATGGGAACGTGCTGATGAGATAGAAGTCGGGATGATTGTGGCAAGTGAGGTACCGACCGCCAGATGCATGGCAGTTTCAGGCGGAATATTCAGAAAGTCGAATAACCAGAACAACACTGGAACAATAACAATACCCCCGCCCACGCCCAACAAACCCGCGAGCACTCCAGCGACAATGCCTGTCACTAACAGGCCAAGACCTAACGCTAACAACAATTCAAAGGTATAGAGATCCATCAGAATCGATCAGTCGATGCCTTGTTCAGTCATGACGATCAAAGGTGAATTGCCACGGTTTTTACCTAATGCCTTTTCTTTTAACCACGCTGCCAACCCAGCCGCCCCTGAGGGTGTAGTTGCAAGATTGTGTTGTGCCAATAGCTCCACCGCAGCTTGTGCCTGTGCATCGCTGATAGCAGCATATTCAACGTTACTACGCTCCAAGGTATCGAATGCAATCACCGATGGCGCTTTGCAATCCAGCCGCCCCATACTCGAAACCGGACCTGAAACTTCAACAGCTTTGCCAGCCAATGCACTTTGTCCAAGACAGACCGCTGCCTCCGGTTCAACAATAACGACGCGAATATCAATGGGCCAGCTTTGACGAATCATATAGCTGACTGCCGCTGCCATTCCACCCACTCCGGCTTGCAGGTACACATCACTCGGCCACACGCCCTGCTTCTTGAAATAGTTGCCGAGCTCGGTACCCATGACCGTATAGCCTTCCATGACTAGTGCGGGTGGGTGTTCGCGCTCTGGAAAACAACCATCCGCCAACAAGGTACTACCGGTATCCCGCGCGTCGTTTTGCGCCGCGACCAGACTAGCTTCATAATTTGCACCGGCAATCACCACCTCGGCGCCAAGCGCACGCAAACGTCCAGCGAAATCATCCGGCACTTCTTCAGATAAATAAATGCGCGCCTTACTGCCAAACAAACGAGCCCCGGCAGCGACAGCTACCCCATGATTACCTGCACTGGCACAAACGAAGGACTGGCTTGCAGCCAGAGCCTTGAATTCATCCGACATGAACTCATCAATTTCAGGGATTCGCTTATAGACACTGGTGAACGCTTCGGCGATTAACTGCCCGACAGCATAAACACCTCCGAGTGCTTTAAATGCACCCAGGCCAAACCGTTCGGATTCATTCTTGAGCAGAATGGCCGTACCTTCGTGCTCCATTGTACGCATCGATGTCGGTGCATACCGAGGGCAGGCTTCTGCGAACGCCTGTGCGCGAGCAACATCGGGTGTAAAAAGTGGTTTTGTCGCTTTCATCGGAGTCACACTAGCCTTGGCAATTACCTATTCTACCGATGTGTCGCATTAGTCACTGAGAAAATCGATTAACGCCATCACGGTTTATTGGGACGAACCAACGATACTGCGACGAGCATCATGACCACAGCGACCCACATCAACCAGCCATAGCTCTCGCCGAGCGTAAGCATCGAGACGAATACACCAGTCAAGGTCACGACATAGGCGATCTGGCTGGTAAACACCGCACCTGCGCGTTTTACCAGCCACAAGTATCCGGCATAGGCAGACAAGTGTCCTAGCGCTGAGCCGAGGATGGCCCATTCGGGCGCCTGCCAGCCTTGACTCATGCTGACCCAGTAACCGCCAAACCAGGCGATCGGCCCAATGATCAAAGTACCGACTAGTGATGCGCCAAACAAAGTCGAAATTGCAGACAAATCCACCGGGCTCTTGACTGCGACAAAGTTGCCTTCGATGCCATAACAAATCGGTGCTATCAACGCGATGGCAACCCATTGCCAGGCAACCGACCCATTCAAATTTACATCAGGCATTGCCAACAATACCAGTGCGGACACGCCACACAGGATTCCAGCCAGTCGCGTGAACCGAAATCGTTCAATTCGCGCTATCAAGGCAATGACCAAACTCAGAATAGGAACAGTTGCAATAACAACAGACAT
Organism: uncultured Granulosicoccaceae bacterium; assembly: GCA_964449565.1. Lineage (GTDB taxonomy): Bacteria > Pseudomonadota > Gammaproteobacteria > Granulosicoccales > Granulosicoccaceae > Granulosicoccus. The sequence goes on from CAYUZB010000001.1 coordinate 88,327, forward strand.
GATTCCCGCCGGCAGCTCACGGATGGCCATGTAACTGAAGCTGTTCGGCACCAAGGTACCTATAAACGCAATGATCAGATAAAAGCGCAGATACGAACGTCCCCACGGTACTCTGATCTTCAAGATGAAAACAAAGGCGCCCAGTACTAAAGTCGTGATGGCCATCTGCCAGAAGATCAATCCAAACTGATGATGCCCGGTACTGACCGCCACTTTTGACAACGGTATAGTCAGACCCCACAGAATCCCGAAGAGACAAATGGACGCCACATTAACAGCATTGGCAGGTATTAGCGGCAAGAGAGTGATTATCGTCAGATACAGGACGCGGTAGTATAGGCAATCGAATTCGCACCAGGCAATCGCTGTGTACAGCTTTCATGTTCCGATTACGACAGTTCATGACACACCAGATGCAAGTTCTGAATGTGTGACCGAAGGTCTGATGGGTGAGGACTATTCGGTTCTGGAAGATGTTGACGATGGTTGGCTCAAGATCTCCTTGCAAAGGGACAATTACACTGGGTATATAAAGCGTCCTTGCGCTAGTTCTAAACTCAGCACCAACTACCGGGTGTGCAGTCGCACCACTTTGCTGTTTGCAGCACCTTCGATCAAAAGCCGGGTTGTCTGGCGCATACCGTTCAACGCACAGCTCGAGATTGTCGATTCAAAAGAAACAGATTTCAAGACAACCGCCGATGGCTTCTACGTGTGGCATACACATGCCTGCCCGGTTTCAACTGTCGACAAACGTAGCCCAATCGAACTGGTAGAGTCATGTTTCCTTGACGCACCGTATCTCTGGGGCGGTCGTACGCCATCGGGAGTTGATTGTTCGGGTTTGGTTCAATCTGTGTTTCAAGCTTGCGGTTATCCTTTGCCTCGAGATAGCCACCAGCAAGAAAACTCGATTGAAACGCTGGCAAACCATGAACAGCGACAACGCGGCGATCTGGTGTTTTGGCCCGGGCATGTCGGTTTGCTGACAAGTCCTACAGAGCTATTGCATGCAACCGCACACACACTTGACTGCCGCGTTGAACCGCTTGCGCAAGTCATTCGACGAGCTGGCGACATTTCATCGATACGTCGGCCGATCAGTCCCGACTAAGCAGGTGCTCGGCTAAAGCGGGTGATTGGGTTTTTTGAATGCGCAGTTCGGGTAGTTGCCCCGCATTGATCAGCAAGTCGTGCTTGAGACTCATGATGAACGGATACCACTCACGAGACAATGGCGTCTTCCAACGCCAAAGCAGGTACTCTATTGCATCAAATTGCTCCTGTGATGCGCTATCGATCGATTGCCATTGGCGAGAGTTGAATACGGGATGGCAAAAATATTCTGCGATCGCATAAAATTGCTCGGGTACTTGATGGGCTTCGAGTACAGTACGCCAGGCAGAATTCGCGATATCAGAACCATTAATTGCTTTCGAAGCGTCTGGCGCTACAGCATTTTCGGAAGCATCTGGAGCCGTAGCATCTTCGGAAACATCTAGCGCCATGGCATCTTTTAAAAAATCGGGCTTCGAAGCATCTGACGCATTCTCAGTTGAACGCGCAACACCATTCGCAACTTGCAGCCTGATTGTCGCAGCCATGATATCGAGCAGAAGACAATCAGTGTGCACCATTCCGGTCGGATTCAAAAGCACTGAACCTGCGTTACTACGGCCAGACCAAGGACCTAGAAAGAGCCGTCTCGGACAATAATCATTGGCGTAAAGATTGTCCCAGACAATTATTTTTTGTTCGGTCAACTTCAGATAATTCTCGATCTCATCCTGGCAGACTGACTCAGCCACAATATTGCTGCCGCAGTAAAGCACGGTGTGTCTGTTATCAAGCGTCTCAATAAAATGAGGCAGATAAGCGGTAGCGTCAACACTGAGCTCATTGGCATAGATTCTTGGTACAACCTGTATGGCTCTACCGGCAGGATTTGCGATATTGTTGGATTTGGCGGTATTTTCAGCAAATGAACCCGGTAGTTGATCAGCCAATATATTCGCCAACAAGGCGTGTGCCTTACCCTCAGATTCAATACTGCCGCTACGCTTGTGAAAGTCAGCATCAATATCGTCCATCAACAGACAGATATCATCAGCGCCATATTCGATTAGCTTCTGGCATTTACTCAACAGTGCGTTGAAATCAGCGCTACTTGGCAAGTCACCAAAATCGAAATCCAAACCGGGTGCAACGCCTGCTATCACTGAGACCTTATGCTGATTGGCATAAGCACAAAAATCTGCAAATTGTTGAAGCCAAGCTTTATCGTAAGGTTCGCGCCAGCGATACCGATGTTTTATATCTTCCTTGGGAGCATACAGATAGCGGCCCAAATTATTTCTGGCCAGGACATCAACTATTGCCTTTCGTTCTTGCCAATCAAACAAGCGTCCGTAATAACCTTCCACATAACCACAGTCAGCGTGTGTCACTTGGCGAATTGAACAGGCTTGTTGAAATGTTTGCGAGCCATCAGGATCAACACGATGACGGGTAACGTAAGCAGCGTTGTCATGATGAAAAAATTCGTGTAACCCATCGATTCAACAAGTGCACCGGAATACCCTCCCAATGCTTTGGGAAACAAGGTCATTAACGAGCTGAATATCGCGTACTGCACAGCAGTAAACGACACATTGGTCAGACTCGACAGGAATGCAATAAACGCAGCGCTTGCCAGTCCTGCAGATAAATTGTCAGCGCCTATCACCACAAATAACAGGTTTATATTGCCAGAACCTTCAACGACCTCAACACCGCTCGCTGTATTGGCCAGAAGAATAAACAAAAGATTTGTTATTGCTGATAGAACAGCACCCAGCAAGAGAATACGCATCACCCCAAATCGCACTGCTAGCAATCCACCGAGAAAACCACCGATTATGGTCATCCACAAGCCAAACAATTTTGACACATTGGCAATCTGAACCTTTGAGAAGCCCATCTCTTGATAAAAAATATTGGCAGCAGCTCCAAGTACAATATCGGACACACGATAAAAACCGACGAGTAACAACAATAAAATGGCCAGGCTTTTTCCGTAGCGGCCAAAGAAATCGAATACCGGATCGAGATAGGCTGAACGAATCATTTCCCCGTTAACGGCTCTGGCCCTGACCAACATCATCGATACGAGCCATACTACGCAGGCCGCCACTGCCAAACGCACTGTCGCCACAAGCAGACCTGCCAAGTGTCTGTTGTTGAATGCTTCGGTTAAGGATGATTTGACAGTCGCTACAACTCCACTGCTGAATCGAAAAACCATAATGAATGCCACTACGGCCACCAAAAAGGCAACAAAGAATCTTACGTGATCTTCTACGCTGTGTTCATAGGCAGCCGTACCACGTGCCATAGGCTCTTTGATAACCAACGTCGTTGCAACACCCACAAGCATGACTGCAGCCATCGCTATATAAGTATTACGCCATGCATCGTAGTTATAAACATCCTTTGTGGAGCCGAAGTAATGAGCCAGATAAAGCGCACCCGCACCAGCGACAATCATGCCGATGCGATAACCAGCAATATACGTCGATGACATCAAGGCTTGAAGATCAGGGTCGGCAGAATCTATACGGTAAGCGTCAATCACGATATCCTGAGTCGCCGAAGTAAATCCCAAGGCCACCGCCGCAAACGCCATTACGGTCAGATTTTCAATACCTGCGCCAGGATCAGTGCTTGCCATCCAGAAAAGTGATCCGATCACAGCAAATTGCGCCAACAACATCCAACCTCGACGTCGACCAAGCCACCCTGTCAATAGCGGCAAGGGCAAACGATCAACCAGAGGCGCCCAGATGAATTTGAATGAGTAACCCAATGCAGCCCAACTGAAAAACGTCACGGCGGATTTCTTGACACCTGCCTCGGTCAACCAAAGGCTCAAGGACGAGAAGATGAGCAGAATGGGAATACCTGCAGAAAAACCGAGAAACAGCATCGTGACGACGCGCGGATGGAGAAAGGACTCAAGCGCCTCACCCCAGCTTTGTTTTTTAACTGGCGTATCCGCGACGGTGTTTACACTAGCCGTATCTGCACTCGTCATTGCAACCTCAGGTTTGCCGGGCTCGCGCGAATTATACGTTACGCAATCGGCGTCGTCGTCACCGGTAGCCCGCGCTGCTGGCACCACGCTGTGATATCAAAATTCGGGCAGGTTTTCTCGGTATAGACAAAATCCCGATGCCCACAAATACAGGCGTCGGGATAGGTCTTCAGCCAATCTTCAAGGACAGTCTCGAGTGTTGCAAACTGGGCATCGGTAAATTCACGACGACCTATCAGGCATACACCGAGGCTGATTTCGTTATGTCCGTACACATGCGCACCGATCCAGCAATCAGGACGTGCATGCTCAAGTGTGCCGTCTCGCCGTATCACGCGATGATAACCGACGCCATGCCAGCCAAAGCCAAGATGCATGGCATGGATATCACGTACCGATAGATCCTCATCATCAGGAGTATCTGAACAATGCACCACAAGGTGTTGGATATTGCCGGCTTCAAGCATGCTTTTGAATCTGCTGTTTGAGGAAATTATCGAGCACAAGCTCAAATCCAAAGCTACCCAGCAAACGCGCTGTTGCCTCGCTTGGCTTGCCACTGGTCATGATGGCTAAATCAGCAGCCTTGTCCTCGGGTGAGTGTTTTAGCTGTGGCCAAAAACTGTGTAATTGCTGCAAAGCTCGATGTGCTACGGCTTCTGCGGGATCCAACCAATCGACTGGCCAAGGGGCCACCTTACGCATCTCGTTAACAAGAAAAGGATAATGGGTGCAACCAAGTGCGATGATATCTGTGCGTTTACCCTCTCGTTCAACAAAACACGGAGCGATCTCTTCAAGCAGGATGTCAGAATCTATCGTATTTCCCTGCATGTAGTTCTCAGACAAACGGGCAAGACGTGTGGCACCCACGAGTGTTACATCGCGATGGGCGGCAAACTGCTCGACAAGCATTGATGTATAGCGGCGGTTGACGGTACCCGGCGTGGCCAATATCGAGATCATCCCCGACGAGGTCCGCATGGCCGCCGGTTTGATCGCAGGAACAATGCCGACAAAGGGAATGTCGAATCGTTGGCGTAACGCCGGCATGATCATGGTCGAAGCTGTGTTGCAGGCAATGATGGCAAGCTTGGGTTGATGTGCTGACATCAGCGTTTCAAACAGCCCGACAATACGCTCCAGCAAGGCGCTCTCTTCCCACTCGCCATACGGGAAGCCGGCATCATCACCGACATAGATCATGCGCTGGTCAACAAGCCACATACGTGCTTCGCGTAGCACCGATAAGCCACCGATACCTGAGTCAAAGACCAGTACGGTCATGTCCGTTGTTCAACCTCGATTCTCGTTTGCCATGGTACTGCACAGATCGGGGATAGGGATTATCGAACGGAAGCTTATCCGCCGATGAAGGACATCTCAACCTTGGGTCGTATCACCGACACTTGAGTACGGGTTTCCGAGTACTGATCCATACGCAGCGACCAGATTTCGCGCAATCGTCGTTCGACGTCATCCGCATTGCCTTCACGCAGGTCTGGCCTGAGATCATGCCCGCTACTGGCAAAAAGGCAGGTATAGATACTGCCTGTTGCGCTCAGTCGAGCGCGCGCGCAGTCGCCACAAAACGGCTCTGACACGGATGAGATGATGCCGATCTCACCGCCTCCGTCAGCATATTCCCATCGTTTGGCCACCTCACCCCGATAGTTTGCCTTGACGGGGCTTATCGGTAGCTCGGCATTGATGATGTCGGCAATTTCCTGACTGCTCAGCACGTGAGACATATCCCAGGCATTACTGTTGCCAACATCCATGAATTCAATGAATCGCAGGATCTGACCCGTGCCGTGGAAAAAACGCGCCATCGGAAGAATACTATGATCGTTGAGGCCTTTTTTCACCACCATATTGACCTTGATGGAGTCGAAATTGACGGCGGCGGCGTTGGCGATACCTTCGAGAACCGTCTTCACCGAGATACCCACGTCGTTAACTTTGGTGAAGGTTTCATCGTCCATCGCATCAAGACTAACATTCAGTCTTTTCAACCCTGCGTCACGCAGGCTTTGAGCACGTGCCTTTGTCAGAAGAGAGGCATTGGTCGTCATGCTGATGTCATCGATGCCGTCGATATCGCGAATCAATGATATGAGTTGTTCGAGATCACGTCGCAACAAGGGTTCGCCACCGGTCAGACGTATCTTGTTCACACCTAATGCCGCCGATGCTTTAACAACGGTCTGGATCTCTTCGAAACTCAAGAGTTCTTTCTTGGGTAAAAACTTGTAGTCCTTGTCGAAGACCGATTTCGGCATGCAATAGACGCAGCGAAAATTGCAGCGATCAGTTACCGAGACGCGTAAATCCTTTAGTGGTCGTCCTAATTTATCAACCAAGGTTGTTTCCTGTGGGGAGTCAGACACGATTATCAGCCACCACCACGTTGAAAGTGCAAATCAAAATGCGCCTTGAAGGCTTGTTGTTGTTCGACTGAAACACCTTGAAAAACAAACGATACTTCTGAATACGGTATGGCAAGCAAGGCAATGCGCCGAACCAACGGTGGGCCGATAGTGATTTCCACTGAGCCATCATGGACACTGGCGTTGACACTATTGCCGTTGCGCGTGTATTGATGCTCGCCCATCGCACGCGGGAGCAGTCGCCAGAAGTCATCGTGCGTCAGCCCCATTTCGCGGCTGTAGCGAATTTCGGAATGAGTCACCTTGATCAGCCACCCGCAACTGGGGGCCAGATAGCCACTACGTCATCTGGCTTCAAGGTGTTACGCAGGTCGCGATCTGCATCGCAATGAAAAACACCGTTGACCAATACCAAATGGGCTAGCTCTCTTGGTACGCGAAAGCGATCAATCAGTTCATTAAGGCTGACGTCGCTGGCGACCTCGATACGCGCTGCATTCTTCACTGCATTTGAAGGCAACAAGTCTTGCAACGTTGCGTACAGCTTGAACGTTATAGACATCGTACTCGCCGATCGCGATTCTGAATTTGCCGCCGCGGTACCGCCAGCTGACGCAATCCCGCTGTTCGCGTTTGCCGATGATCCCGAAATCTCACTACTCATATCTAATACCTTGATAGCCGTCAGAACAGTATGACGGTAACTACCTCCTGTCGTTCACGACGCACATCATGAACCTACTATGCCATCAGGCCGTCAATGCGGCGTGCTGTGACTGAGCACTGGCAAGGTAGGCCTCAGCCAATCTGTTTGGTTCTTCAAGCAACTTGTCTTTCCATTCACCCAAGTGTGCGCCGGTCTGGATAAGCCCTCGCATCACGCCAACGTGTTGGGTCATGCCAAGACTACTGGCGCCAACCAGTACATCATCCTTGAACTGCAAATTGAGGTACTTGAAATTAGCCGGGTCAGACATCGTTGCCTCTTCACCACCATCAACACCCATCCACAAACCAAATGAGGTGGAGATAAGACCGACGGTGTCGAGCACGTTCATATTGACATTACCGGGGTGTGGCGTTCTGTGACCGTGCGCCATATTTTGCGCAGCGAGTTTGCCGTGTTCTACCGCCGTTGGCTGGATGGCTTGCACATAGTAGTCGCCAGTCGACAGATCTCGCCCTTGCGCGACATCGCCAGCGGCGTATACATCAGGGACGCTGGATTGCATAAAATCGTCCACCACAATACCCATATCGACTTCGACACCACTGCCTTCAAGAAAGGCGGTGTTCGAACGTACACCGGTCGCACAGATGATGACGTCAGCGGCAATCGTTTCACCGCCATCGGTCTTCACACTGAGTGGGTCACTGGCCGTTCCGGGTGTGATTTCCGAAACCTTTGTAGACGTCAGTACCTTGATGCCTTTGTTGACACACCAATCCTTGATCATGGTACCCATCGCTTCGTTCGTCATGCGGGAGACCATGCGGTTTTCCATCTCGATGACCGTTAGATCAACCTTACGCGCGGCCAGCGCTTCGAGGATGATACAGCCGATAAAGCCTGCGCCCATCAAGATGACCTTGGAGCCGGCTTCGGTGCTATCGATGATCTTGTGCGCATCGGCGAGCGACCAGCAGTTAAAGACCTTATCGGAATCGATCCCTGGAATAGGGGGACGTGTCGCAGTAGCACCGGTTGCGATCAGTAACTTGTCGTAGTTCAGCGAGCCACCACCGACCAAAGTAATGGTCTTGCCAGCGGTGTCGACCGAGCTGGCTCGCGCATGTTGCACGGTGATGTTATGCGTGTCGAAGTGATCGGCTGATTTACGCAAGAAAGTCCCGTCAGCCGGAATATCGCCGACCAGATAATAGGGCAGCGCCATGCGCGAATACGGTGGTGCATCTTCAGCAGCCAGCATCGTGATCTGACCGCTTGGATCGAATTTACGCAGATGTTCCGCCGCGTTTACGCCGGCAGGTCCGGCCCCGATAATGACGTAATGCATGTGAAATGGCTCCGTTGAAGACGACTCAGGCGCAGTCCAGCTGCGCCTGAGGTTGAGATAGCTTCGCCGCTTGCACACAGTCTACCGTGCCAAACGAATTCGCTTTCACGCCATGGCCTTGTTAAACGGCCCTTTTCGCGGAGAAAAGGGCTGTTTAAGCGTCCAAATAGGCCTTAATCTGGCTATTTTTACTTACGTTTCAATAACTTACCGGGGTCAGACCCCCACTATCAACTCGGCAGGGCGAATTTCTGGCGGGTTTCGTCGGTCATGGAACCATCGGCGCTATAGCCACGCAGCTGATAGTACTCAGGTAGCATCTGGTCGAGCTCGCTCACCTTGCCTTGCGCTGGGCCTGAATTGGAGGCTTCTTTGAGCAGGCGGGCAGGCAGTGTGTCGTCAGCGCCTGTGATGCCGGCTTTCTGGTTGAAGTCTTTCTCCAGATTCCAGATACGTTCACCGACTTCCATCATGCGCTCGGTTGACCAGTCACCTTCACAGGCAGCATCGACTTGTGGCGCGATGTCATCCATCGTCCAGGCGAAGGTCGTGAAAACACACAAGCCCGCTGAATCAACGGCAGCTGTTGCATCTTGAAACGCCTTGACCAGCCCCGCCTTGCCAGCTGACTCCAGCGGATCAGTTTTCTCAGGAATACCGAGAATCTCGGATGCCACGGTGTAGCCACGCAGGTGACAAGCCCCTCGGTTAGCGGTTGCATAGGCGAGACCCATACCTTGGATACCACGTGGATCGTAAGCCGGGAATTCCTGACCTTTGACCGTCATGGAAAACTCTGGCTTGCCGTATTTTTCGCACAGTCGCTTGGAACCCAGACCGAGATCCTTGCCGAAACCTTCACCCGTGGCAGCCACTTCAGCCGCCCAACAAAGCGCTTCCGCCGAACCGAACTTCAGTTCCATGCCACCGGTCTGTTCCGTCGTGATGGCACCGGTTTCGAACAGCTCCATCGCAGCGGCTACCGTTGAACCGAGAGAAATCGGATCCATACCGTCTTCGTTGCACAGGAAGTTTGCATACGTCAGAGCATCGATATCATCGACACCGGTATCCGGTCCCAATGCCCAAGCCGCTTCGTACTCGAGGCCCCCTGAGTTGATCCAGTATTCCGGCTTGTCCTTGACTGAGAAGTGGGTGCGATCGATTGTCGATATTCGCCCACAGGCAATCGTGCAGGAAAAGCAGGCGCCATTGGTCGTCAGGTTTGGTTTGCCATCCGATTTACGCGGCTCATGCATGGCTTCACCCGACACTTCGGCCGCACCTTCAAACTGCGTCTCACGCATATTGCGGGTAGGCAGCGCACCCACCTCATTGATGACATTCATCAGAACTTGAGTACCGTAAGTAGGTAAGCCTTGTCCTGTCACTGCGTTTTCAGCGAGGACTGCTTTGCCGTCCTTGACCGTCTGCATGAAACGCTTGGGATCGTTGATATTGCCGATACCTTGCGTGCCACGAACGACGACGGCTTTAAGATTCTTTGATGCCATGACCGTGCCGACACCAGAACGTCCAGCTGCACGGTGCAGATCGTTGACGATGGCAGCATACAAGTTACCTTGCTCAGCCGAGCGACCGACACAGGCGATCTTGACCTGTGGATCCTGATGCTTTTGCCGCAGCATCTTGTCCGCTTCCCAGACAGACTTGCCCCAGAGATCATCAGCCGGCATCAAGGTCGCGTTACCGTCTTCGATATTCAGGTACATCGGGCTGGCCGACTTACCTTCGACGATGATCATGTCCCAGCCCGCGAATTTGAGCTCAGCGCCAAAGAAACCGCCAGAGTTTGAACAGGCAACGGTGCCCGTCAGCGGGCTCTTGCAGACTGCCGAATAACGGCCGCCGGTAGATGCCATAGTGCCGGTCAGCGGACCAGTCGCCAGGATCAGTTTATTGTCAGGTCCAAGTGCATCGCAGCTTGGGTCGATTTCGTCAACAAGGTAACGGGTTGCCAGGCCACGCTGGCCCAGGTAGTCGTTCGCCCATTGCATGTTCAATGCTTCTTCAGCGACCGTGCCGTTGGTCATATTGACGCGCAGTATTTTTCGAGTCCAGCTCATGTTCTGTTCTCCTAGATCAAGTGCCGGCAGCGGCGTTGTCGGTTTTCGAAGCCCAGGCGCGCATTTTGTCCATGCCGGTAGCGTTGGCATCGATAAAAGTTATCGCTTGCGTCGGACAGGCATCCGCACAGGCCGGATCACCACCGCAGAGATCGCATTTGACGACCTTGCCAGTTGAGGTGTTGTAGTTGATCGTGCCAAATGGGCAGGCGATCGTACAGACCTTGCAGCCGACACAGACATCACTCAAGACATCTTTGGAGCCGTTGGCCGGATTCAGGACAATGGCATCAACCGGACAGGCCTGCATGCACCAGGCTTCATCACACTGGGTGCAGGTATAAGGAACAAATCGCCCTTCATCATGAAAACTGAACACTTTGATTCTGGACTTGCTCGGATTGACCATTCCCTCATTTTCGAGAGAGCAAGCCGATTCGCACTGCAGACAGCCGGTGCATTTGCCCGGATCAATATGCAGGGATTTCTGCATGGGGATTTCCTCCATTATTATTCACAACGAATTCTGGCCAAGCGCGACCGTCTTGGACATGGGCAATCGGTACCAAGGCAAGTGAGCGCGAACCCCAACTGTCACGGCCCAACCGCTATATCCCCACAATATGTAATGTTGCTTTCGAATGCAAGATGAAATGTTGCTATCGATCGGGAGGATCGACCGCGGTAGACTCGGCTCTCCTGAATCACCCAATCCTCGACAAATCCCATGGCAGGCCTGGTTGCACTGGCATTCGCCTACTTGTTTTCTCAGTTCTATCGCTCGTTTCTGGCGGTTCTGACACCAGAGCTGGCTACCTCAATTGGCGCGACCAAGACCCATCTTGCCGATGCACTCGGCGTCTGGTTCGTGACGTTCGCCGCGATGCAGTTTTTTGTCGGCGTCGGTCTCGATCGATATGGTCCACGCCGGACTGTCGGCTGGGTGTTTGGTATCTGCGCCACCGCCGGCGTGTTGTTGTTCGCCAAGGCCCAGGCGCCGTGGATGATAACCGTTGCCATGGGCCTGATCGGTATGGGCTGCGCTCCGGTGTTGCTCGGCACCTTGCTGATTTTTGCCCGGCGTTTCGAAGCTCGTCAGTTCGCCATCATGACTTCTTGGTTTGTCGCTGTTGGAAACCTTGGCAACGTCATTGGTGCAGCACCCATGGCCAATGCAGTTGAAATATTTGGCTGGCGAACGGCCATGCTGGCATTGGCAGTCACCACACTCGCAGTCGCCGTTGCAGTGTTGCTACTGGTCGAGGATCCGGAACATGATCAGACCACCAGTGACGGCATGCGTGGTTACATCACCTTGTTGAAGATGCCGGTGCTATGGCCAATTCTTGTCATGGGACTTCTTTGCTACGCGCCTGTCGCAGGTATTCGGGGACTTTGGACTGGTCCTTATCTTAACGATCTGCACGCGGCCGACACCTTGTTGATAGGCAAGGTCACCTTCTGGATGGCGATCGCCATTATTGTAGGCAGTTTTGCCTACGGTCCGTTAGACAAGATATTTAACACACGCAAACGCGTCGTATTGATTGGCAATCTGTGTGTACTGGTGTTGCTACTGTTCTTTGTCTTTTTTCCGGACATGCCGCTTGGATTGGCTGCGGCACTGTTCATCGGATTTGGCTTGTTTGGCACAAGCTATGCCGTCGTGATGGCCCATTGCCGAGCCTTCCTGCCACCGGCATTGGTCGGTCGTGGAGTCACCCTGCTCAACTTCTGTTCAATTTGTGGGGTTGGCATCATGCAATTTGCAACCGGCCAGGTGATCTCAAGCCAAAGTGATCAATCATCACCGCAAACGTATCAGCTAATCTTTGGCACGTATGCAATCGTTCTGGCGATCACCATAGTGGTATATCTTTTTTCACGCGATGCGCCGCCAGAAGAAAGTTCGCACGCCGATTCAAGTGCGCCATGAAAGCCGATTTCAGTTTACATCTGTCACCTGATTGCGGAACGCGGAATGCGGATTACAGATCAAGGATCATGTAAAGTCCCAGCGAACCCCTATCGTTCAGTAGGCGCTTGACGACGCGACAAACAAACACGCGCCCAGGTTGATTCACAACTCAACAAATAAAAAAGCCAGAGAGCAAAACGCCCTCCGGCTTAAACAATTTACATTGCCGTGACACCCGTACAACAATCCGCGAACCCAAAAACCACTAGTTACGAGTTGCCTGTACCTGTCACAACATAAACAACGGTATCAATCAGTTACCGTAAAAAGGACCCACGTCGAAAAAGTCCTTGATCAGCGCATCTACGGTACCGTCTGCCTTCATGTCTTCAAGCGCTGCATTCATCTTTGCAGCAAGATCGGCTTCGTCCTTACGCATACCGATAGCAACACCGCCACCGATCGCCACGTCGGGACCAACGAACGCTATCGCACCGCCACTGCCTTCAACCACTGGTGTGAGGAAAGAGTTGTCAGCCAATAACAAATCGATATTGCCAGCAACAAGATCGGCGATTGATTGATCAGGTGTTTCGTAAGTGAGGATGGTATTGTCAGCGCTTAAATTTTCTTCGATATAAGCTGCCTGTATGGTGGCTCCTTGTGCGCCGATCTTCAAACCCTTGAGGTTATCGAAATCCGCATCAAGTGATGCAGCACCCGCGTATTTGGACGGATCAGGTGGATAGTAATCCGCGCTGAATTCAATCGTTTCCTTACGTTCGTCAGTCACCGACATGCCTGCCATGATCATGTCGTAGTTACCAGCAATAAGATTAGGGATGATGGAATCCCACTCGTTGACAACAAACTCGCAGCTCACGCCAGCGCGCTTGCAGAGTTCGTTACCGAGTTCGATTTCATAGCCAGCAAGCTTGCCGCTGTCATCGAGAAAATTCCACGGCGCGTACGCACCCTCAGTACCAATGCGAACATCCGCGGCAAAGGCGGCGCTTGTCGAGAGCAATGTGCCAACGGCGAGGCCAAGGACAATCTTCTTCATTGAGTGTCTCCGAAAAAAGTTAAGTTGATTCAAACCCATGGGTTGGTCCATCACTTTACGCTATCTAAAGGTCAAAAGTCCGGTTTTCTCAGCAACCAGGCAGTAACAAGGCGGCAATAAAAACTCCAACTGGGACACACTTTTAACGCGAGGTTAACAATAGTTTTCAAATTCTGGTGAGCGCGCAGGCGCCACCCTCAGTGCGCCTCTTCCCAACTGTTGCCGATGCCGCTATCAACCTCAAGCGGCACCTTCAAACTTGCCGCCGTCACCATCAGCTCCTGCACCTTGTTGGCCACTGACTCAAGCTCCCCAGCCTTCACTTCGAGAACAAGTTCATCATGCACCTGCATGATGACCCGAGCATCGACCTTGTCTGTCTCAAGCCATGCACTCACATCGAGCATGGCACGCTTGATGATGTCGGCGGCCGTGCCTTGCATCGGAGCATTGATTGCGGTTCGCTCGGCATAGTTTCGCATCTGAGCATTGCGCGCGTTGATATCAGGCAAGTACAGTCTGCGCCCGAATACGGTTTCGACATAGCCTTGATCCTTGGCAAGCTCGCGGGTTTCATCCATATAGCGTTTGACACCCGGGTAGCGCGCGAAGTAAAGCTCAATGTACTGAGCAGCTTCTCCGCGTGAAATATCCAGTTGCTTGGCAAGCCCAAAGGCAGACATGCCATAAATAAGGCCGAAATTGATCGCCTTCGCAGAACGTCGTTGATCACTGTCAACAGCATCGAGCGGCACACCGAACACTTCCGCCGCTGTCGCCTTGTGCACATCGAGCTTTTTCTCAAAGGCATGCAAGAGACCATCGTCCTCAGACAAATGAGCCATGATGCGCAGTTCGATCTGCGAGTAGTCTGCTGCCAGCAAGCGATAACCTTTCTCAGCAATAAAGGCTTCTCGAATACGACGCCCTTCTTCGGTGCGTACCGGTATATTTTGCAAATTCGGATCGGTACTGGACAGTCGACCGGTTGATGCAATCGCTTGGTTGTAAGACGTATGCACTCGCTGTGAATCCGGATCGATCTGCAATGGCAACTTGTCAATATAAGTGGACTTAAGCTTGGTCAGACTTCGATGTTTAAGAATCAAGCGCGGCAAGGGATAATCAAGAGCCAGCTGTTCCAGTACATCTTCGGCGGTTGACGGCTGACCCTTTGGCGTCTTGCGAATGATCGGGTACTGCTTTTCTTCGAAAAATATTTCACCGATCTGTTTCGGCGAACCCAGATTGAATTCACGCCCTGCATCAGCGTAGGCTTCACTCTTGACCGTATCGATAGTCTCTTGAATAGTCTTGCCTTGCTCTTCGAGCATGCCGGCATCAATGCGCACGCCTGTGCATTCAATAAACGACAACACATGCAACAAGGGTAGTTCGATCTCGGTATACAGCGTCGCCAATATCGGCTCCGCTTGCAGGCGTTCCCACAGCACTTCATGCAAACGCAGCGTGATATCGGCATCTTCCGCGGCATAGTGACTGGCTGTTTCTACTGGTATTTGGTTAAACGTCAGTTGCTTTTTACCTTTGCCGGCAATGTCTTCGAACTTGACGGTTTGTACATCAAGATATTTTTTTGCCAGAGAATCCATATCGTGGCGAGTGGCTGTGCTATCGAGCACATAGGATTGCAACATCGTGTCATGTGCAACGTTACGCAGCTCAATGCCATGGTTTCGCAATACATTGATGTCGTACTTGATATGCTGGCCGACCAGATTCGACTTTTCGGCATTTTCCAACAAGGGGCGCAAACGCTCCAACACGGTTTCCCGGTCCAACTGCTTCGGTGCATCCTCATAGTCATGTGTCATCGGCACATAAGCCGCAGTTCCGGGGGCAATGGCGAACGAGACACCCACGACTTCTGCCTGCTTGTAATTGAGGCTGGTGGTTTCGGTATCGAAGGCGAAGATGTCCGCCTTGTTCAGCTTCTTTAACCAGGCATCGAGCGACTTGAGCGTCGTGATCGTTTCATAATTGCGTTCAATGGCATCGCCAAGACCGCCTGACAATCCGGAGCCACCCGCTGCCGCCGTGGCGGAACTCGCAGCCGCAGTCCCAGCACCACTCGAAGAAGCAGATGCCGCGGCACCCTTACCACCGCGCAGCTGCAACGGTGATTTGCCTTCCGCCAACTCTCGACGCCAGGTTTTGAATTCAAGCTCTTCGTATAGTGCAGCCAATGAATCGATATCGGCGTCGCGCATCTTCAAGGCTTCGACTGGCTCCGGCAATTTGACATCCAGGCGAATCGTGGCAAGTTCGCGAGATAGCGGGAGATGCTCAAGACTGTCTCGAAGCTTTTCACCAATCTTGCCTTTGACCTCATCGGCCTTTGCCATGATGGTGTCAAGATCGCCGTGCGCTGCCAGCCACTTTGCCGCTGTCTTGGGCCCACAACTTGGCACACCGGGGATATTGTCAGAGGTATCCCCGACCAGCGTCAGGTAGTCAATAATCTGAGTCGGCTTGACACCAAATTTTTCCTCAACACCTGCGATATCCATCGTGGTATTGCTCATGGTATTGACGAGCGTGACGTGCTCATCGACAAGCTGAGCCATGTCCTTGTCGCCGGTCGAGATGATCGTTTTCAGCCCCGCCTTCGTCGCTTGTACCGACAAGGTACCGATAACATCGTCCGCTTCCACACCTTCTATGATCACGAGGGGAAAGCCCATCTTTTCAACCAGTTCGTACAGCGGCTGTACCTGCGAACGCATGTCATCAGGCATGCGTTCCCGATTCGCCTTGTACTCACTGTAGAGATCATCGCGAAAGGTTTTGCCCTTGGCATCAAACACCACGACCATGATCTCCGGCGAATAATCCGCAACCAGACGCCGCAGCATGTTAACCACGCCATAAATTGCACCTGTCGGCTGCTTTTTGCTGTTAGTCAGCGGTGGCATGGCATGAAATGCGCGATACAAATAGGCGGAACCATCGACCAACACCACCGGTCTCTCAGTGGCTGTGTCAGTGGATTCGGACGTACTAGACTCTTTGGCAGGCATTTTTTATAACTCGAGACGTTCGCTGCCTAGTGTACGTCAAGCAACTACTTAGCTCCGATCAAGCGAAACCAGGATTTCACATGCGCCAGTTACCCACCCGCAATCAGATGCGTCAAGATGCTCGTAATCAAGCCTTGACCCGCGATTCCTGGAAGATCTTTCAGATCATGGCAGAGTTCGTCGAGGGCTTTCAGCAGCTTGCTGATATCAGCCCATCGGTGAGCATCTTTGGCTCGGCCCGTTTCAAGCCTGATCATCCCTACTATGAAGTCAGCGAAGAAATTTCCCGCCTGCTGTCAGACTCGGGCTTTGCCGTAGTCAGCGGTGGTGGACCTGGTGTCATGGAGGCTGCCAACAAGGGCGCCTTTGCTGGCAAGTCGGAAAGCGTCGGTTTGAATATCAAATTGCCGCATGAGCAATCGGGCAATCCTTATCAGGACATCAGCCTGAATTTCAAATATTTCTTCGCGCGCAAGGTCATGTTCGTCAAGTACGCCTCAGCCTATGTTGTCATGCCCGGTGGCTTTGGCACACTCGACGAGATGGCCGAAATCCTGACACTCGTACAAACTGGCAAATCCAAACGCATTCCGATCATTCTGTTTGGCACCAGTTTCTGGGAAGGCCTGCTTGAATGGTTCGAAAAAACCCTGGTTGAAGTTGGCACGATCAGCGCCAGCGATATGGATCTCTTTCAACTCACCGACGATCCCCAATTCGTTGTCGATACGATCTTCGACTTCTACGAAGGCGTGGATCTTGATCAGATCATTGATGAGTCACAACTGACAATGGACTTGTAAACAACCCTTACTAGACAAACTTACAAGCTAGATAAAATCACAACGGCGACCGTATTGGTCGCCGCTACGCGATCAGTTCTCCGGCAATATATCTGGCAAGAAGGTCGTGATTGCCGGGAAGTTCCACAGGATGATCAGGCCTACTACCTGAATCAGGACAAACGGCCAGATACCCCGATAGATGTCACCGGTTGTCACTGACGGTGGTGCCACCCCGCGTAAATAAAACAATGCGAAACCAAATGGCGGCGTGATGAAGGAGGTTTGCAAATTCACCGCAATCAAAATGGTGATCCACTCAGGCGGCATCAAGGCAGGATCAGCGGCATAGATAACCGGACCGACGATTGGGATCACGATAAAGATGATCTCGATGAAATCAAGCACGAAACCCAGAACAAAAAGAACCGCCATGACAACGAGTAGTAGCACGCGCGGGTCTTCAACACTTCTCAAGACTTCCTGGATGTAGTGTTCACCACCATAGCTACGCACTGTCAGACTCAAAAACAATGACGCAATCAGAATCACGAACACCATGCTGGTGACTTTGGTCGTCTCACGCACAACCGCTGACATCACATTCTTGCCAATCAAAACCCAAATTGAAAACAACAGACCAAACACGGCAACGTGATACGCGATCATGGTGACCCAGATGGCGATCTGGTTTTCAGTGGTAATGGTGTCCAGTGTCAGGCGCAAATCAAAGTTGCCACGCATCAGCAACAGGACGACGACGGCAAATGCGGCCCAGATAATCACCCGACTGGCTGCCTTGTTACCATCGGATAAACGGGCAGCGGCCAGCATGATAGCCCCTGCCGCACCTAGTGCTGCCGCTGGTGTAGGGCTGGTCACTCCACCTAGTATCGACCCAAGCACTGATACGATCAGGATTACCGGTGGGGACACAACACGTAGCACATCAATATTTTGTAAACGACCAACCGCAGTCTTCAAGCCATACAGAATCATCAACGTCGGAATAGCATAGGAAAGAAAGCGTTGTCCGGAGGATTCCTCTGCACTCAGAACAAAGATATCAACGAGCACATAACAAATAACACCAAGCAGACCCACCAGTAAGGGATAACGCTCGTAGTGTGGTTGAAAGCAATACGCCAGCATCAGCACAAAGACGGCGCCGGTCACGACACTCATGGTGCCGTGCGATATCAAGCCACCCGCTGAGGCAAGAGATTGATCAGACACGACCCCGAATTTGGTCAGCGCAAACCACGCGACAACACACAGAACCAGGGGTCCTAGCGCCATCGCAACAAGCAAGCCCGTGCGGTTACCGTAGTGTTCTGCGACATTGAACTTGTCAGAGTCAGTATCGGCAAGCTTGATCGGCGGTGCTGATGACGGCTTGAACATCGCGTAGGCAAACGCATAGACTGCGTACAACAATGCCAGTACGACGCCAGGAATAAAGGCTGCCTTGAACAGAGTTCCCGTTGACAGTACTGCCGGCTCACCCAGCATTTCTATAACCGTCACCCCCAATTCGTTGGCGCGATTTTCCTGACCAATCGAATACATGTCACCGACGATGGAACCAAGCAGAACGATGACAATAGAGGGTGGAATGATCTGACCCAAAGTCCCTGACGTTGCAATGACCCCGGTGGCCAATGACTTCGAATAACCGGCGCGCAGCATGGTTGGCAAGGCAATCAAACCCATCGTCACAACCGTTGCCCCAACCACACCGGTGCTTGCCGCCAACAGCGTTCCAACGAGCACAACCGCTATGGCAAGACCACCCGGCAGACTGCCGAAGGTACGCGCCATGGTAGTCAACAAATCTTCGGCGATGCGTGATCGTTCCAGCGCTATACCCATCAGAACGAACAGCGGCACCGCAAGCAATGTTTCAACATTGCCGCCAAAGGCGCGCGTGAAAACACCGGTCGACCATGTAGACAAGGTCGACAACATGGCCCCATCCCAGCCGTTAGGTAGCACAGGAACAATTTCTTCAACACCGTTTCGATCAACGATCGTGTAAAGCAGCCCAGCGTGGCTCATGAACGCGATGATTGCGAAACTGATGAACGCAGACCCCGCTATCGCAAAGGCCACTGGAAAGCCTGACAATATTCCGATGAACAAACACGCGAACGTGATGATCAAGGAAATCTCGATACCATTTAATCCAAAGATCATGATTCAGCGACTCCTCTAACGACCGGTATACGGTGCGTTGAAGTCGACGACACCCGACGCGTTTGGTGGATCTAACGGCAAATCCTCTTGAACTGGTTCGTTCATATCCACTTCGACCTGACTGGCAGCGACCTCTTCACTCATAGGTGTCACCCGTGGATGGGATTCAACCTCTCCTTCCGGTGATCGCAATGCCCAGATATTGCGCAGCAGAAAAGCTACCGCTTGCAGGAAGAGCAAAGCCGCAAAAAATATGATGATGGCCTTGAAGGCCCATACCCAGGTAAATTCTGCGGTTCCGGATGACTCGAATTTGAATCCGCGCCAGCTAGCTTTTTCGGAAAAGATATTCATGGGACGTTGCTTAAACGTCGAATTGGTTGCGGTTGGCCAGGCAAACCACCACAACAGGATCGTGACTGGCAACATGAAAAACAATGAACCAAGAAGGTCCATGATCCTCTGCATACGATTACTCAGATTGCCGTAGACCAGGTCAACTCGTACATGCCCGCCTTCAATAAAGGTGTATGCAGAGGCAAACGCAATAAGCACGGCATTGTAAAACTTGAGCTGACCAGATAACCATTGCAACTCGTTGTTGGACAGCTGCAAACCGAACGGAGAAAAAAGTAATTCATTACCACGAAATACCTGCCCCATCACGATGATCAGCACTTGCTGGAACATCAACAACAGCACAAACCACGACGTGAAATGTCCGATGCTACGATTAAACCCTTCAATACCAAGTACGGTGGCTTTAAGAAAACGTTTACTGTACAGACCCAAAACGATAAGCAAGATAACCAAGCTCAACATCATGTACAGGAATTCGACTGACTGACCGGCAAGCGTCAAGGCACTCATGCGTGCCTTGAGTGTGCCAAGCTGCCACCATTGCCACACATGCCAAGGTAACAACACCAAGTCGACCAGACCACCGGCCAGGCCTTTAAGAGCAGCAAGAAGGAAGGACAAATCAGCCTCCGACAGGAGAAAAACAGTAAACCGGAAACGAAAACGGGCCCTTGAACGGGCCCGTTAACGTCGATACGTACATACCTTATGGGCTATTTAAAACTTACCCGAGAACCCTATCACGCTGAGTTGTGTAAGCGCGATCTGACAAATCAGTCCAGCGAGACGACAGTTTCATACTGGCCCTGACTGAATCATGGATCTTGGCGAAAAGTTCGTCATCCATGTTCTCTTCCAGCACTTCAGTAGATGCCTTGCCAAACGCATCCCAGACATCATCAGGGAATTCTTTAGTTTCAACACCACCGGAGACCAGTCGATCCAAGGCCTGAGAGTTATTCGCGAGAAACTGATGGAGAGTGAATTGGTTCGACTCAGCCGACGCAATTTCGATCATCTTTTGATGTGGGGCTGACAGTTTTGCCCAACGATCAGCGTTAACAGATACCGACAGGCCAGCGCCTGGCTCATGGAAACCAGAGGTGTAGAAGATCTTGGTGATTTCTTGAAACCCAGCCTTTTCATCAGCCCAAGGACCAATCCACTCGGTGCCGTCGATCGCACCAGAAGCAAGTGCTTGATACACCTCAGAGCCTGGCAATGCTTGTACTGACGCACCAAGCTTGCCGAGCGCTTTGCCGCCCAGGCCAGGCATACGAAATTTGAGACCTTTGAAATCGTCAGCGCTATTGATTTCCTCACGGAACCAACCACCCGCCTGCGCACCGGTGTTACCAGCGAGGAATGATACGAGACCAAATTCTTCACCCAGTTCACGGTGCATCTCGTGACCGCCCATGTGGTAGTACCAGTTGTGCAGCTCAGGTGCTGTCATGCCAAAAGGCACCGCGGTAAAGAAAGCAAAAGCGGGATGTTGGCCGACGTAATAGTAGTCAGCGGCGTGGTACATATCCGCCTGACCTGACGTTACCGCATCAAACTGACCAAAGCCCGATACCAGTTCGCCATTTGCCTTGAGGTCGATTTCAAGGGTACCGTCAGACATGGCATTGACGCTATCAGCGAAACGCTGCGCCGCATCGTGTACACCCGCAAGACCACGACCCCAGCTGGTGACCAGAACCAGCTTCTCGCGACCTTGTGAGATTGCCGGCGCAGAGGTTATCAGCCCCGTACCCGCAACCGCAGCGCCGGCGGCAGCTCCAGCTCCGGTTTTCAGAAAATGACGACGTGACATAGGAAATCCTCTCTCAAAATTGATTGTTGATAGTTTTCGCCCAGACTCAGGGTTTCAGGCGGCCCACCGGGTGACCTGTGCCGCCCTGACACAGGTTAATGTAGCTTAAGTGCATCATTGACGTCCACTAGATACGTCAACCGATAGGCGTCGAAACCTAACACAGCGGTAATGTAAACAGGCAAAATGTTGCGTAGATCACACGCAACTCAGCGATTTACTCTACGAGCACACGAAAACAGGCAAGTTTCTTTACAGATTTGTTGTTTAATGACAACAGGAGCAGATGTAATGTAAAGACCGCTAGTTTTGACGCCGCTAGGCTTGAAACTTGAGGTTGTTTTAGTTGCGATCACAGTCCAGACTTTCAAGATCGAAAGCTTTAGCGTTGGGGAGTTGTACCTTGTGAGAATGTCGGTCAATTATCGGCAGAAGTGTTTACTGATAGCTGCGCTGGCGTCACTCGCCAGTAGCGCGACATCGTCTGTCGCCCAGATCTCTATTGCTACTCAGCTCACGGAAGTCCAACGTGGCACGGTCGACGGACGAGACATTCTGACCGTGCACATCGGTGGCCAGGAAGTGGGGCCCGCCGCCTGTCGTGGCACCATGCTCAGGGTCGATACCGGCAGTTTTGACGACATCAATCGTCAGGAAGAAATCGAAACCGTCGCCCTGTCCGCCATGCTGAGCTCCGATTCGGTAATCATCACCGTGTCCCTGGATGGCGACGATTGCATTGACGGCAAGCCGACCTTTACCGATTTATACCTGCTACCCAAAAGCCTCTAAAGAAAACGCCGGTTATTCCTGACATCTGCTGACATTGCTTCGCGCAGCATGCCAATGTCACTGCCACTGAACACCAGATCAAACCCGGCTTGAAACAGGGTCTCGCTATTGGCGTTCGGTGTAGTCAGCGTCGACAATGGCTTACCGCAGGCCTTCACAGTCGCCATGACCGCTTTGATCGCGGCCTGGACGTCTGGATGATCAGGGCTTGCAAGGTGGCCCAGGCTGCCGGCCAGATCGAAGGGCCCTATAAAGAGTGCGTCGACGCCATCGGTATTGGCAATGACCTCCACGGCCTCGACGGCAGCCGCTGTTTCGATTTGCAACATCAATAGAAAATTCTGACGATAGTTATCAAGGTAATCCGCCGTATTCACCCCATAGCCGGTCGCTCGAACAATACTGGCTGCCATGCCGCGAGTACCTTGCGGGGCATAGACCGCTGCATTTGCCAGTGCAAGCGCTTCCTCACCATTGTTGACCATGGGTACCATCGCACCATCGGCTCCCATATCCATCAGGCGACCGATCCATTCGGGCTGCTTGTCCGGCACCCGTACGATGGCTTTTGCACCCGAGGACTGAACCGCCCGAATAACCGGCAGCGCGTTATCCAGACTCGACGGGCTGTGCTCCATGTCGATCATCGCGTAGCCATAGCCACAGTTTCCAACGAGTTCAGCCACGACCGGATCAAACAGATTGATCCAGCAGCCGTCCGCTGGCATCGGATACTTTGCCTGAGAATTTGCCATGGGGTGGTTTCCTGGGTTTTTGGGTGATTCGAGCGGACCGGTTGCGGGTTTGTGGATGTCCACAACAGCTCACAACAACGGCTGCTGCCGTTTTATGGGTGTCCAATGCTGCTGCCCGTTTGTGGGTGTCCAAAACCGCAGCTCTCGAGGGTAGGCAAATGTCTGCCAGTGATCAATCCCTGATAAGATGGGAATATAATCCCAATGCAGCCCTGACATGGGTTCAACGGCACACTTTTGATCCCGGAAGACATCTAGAATACCCGCAGTTCTGTCGTCTGAAATCACATGCACCAATCCCTGCAAAAAGCTGTAACTCGCGTTCTGGCGCCATTGGTGCGATTGCTGTTGCGACATGGGGTGTCACATGCCGAATTCTGCAATTGGGCCAAGCAAACTTATATCGAAGTGGCCGAAGCAGATTTCGGCATCGAAAACAAACCACCCACCGTCTCGCGCATCGCTATCGTCACCGGCATCAATCGCAAGGAAGTCAAACGAATTCGTGAACTACCCAGCGATGTGGACACAGGCGTCGCCAAGCACAACCGTGCAATACGTGTCGTTACCGGCTGGCTGCAAGATCAGGCTTTTCAAACCCCTAGCGGTAAACCCGAAATTCTCACTTACGGTGATCCCGAAGACACATTCAATCAACTGGTAAAACGTCACGGCGGTGATGTTCCGGCACGCGCCATGCTCGACGAACTCGAACGCGTTGGCACGGTTAAAAATGAGAATGGCAAGGTAACCCTGCTGCACAAAGGTTATGTACCACACGAAAGCGAATCGGCATTGCTCGACATCTTCGCCACCAGCGCAACCGATCTTCTGACCACTCTTGATTACAACCTCTCGACCAGTGACCAAAGGCGTATGCAAATGAGTGTCGCCTACGACGACGTGACTGAAGAAGGTGTCAAGGCTTTTCGTGAGCTGAGTGCAACGGAGGCGATGAAGATGTTACGAGTACTGGACAAATCATTGTCTCGCTATGATCGAGAAGCAAATCCATCTGTGACTGGTGAAGGGCGTTATCGCACTGGCCTCGGCTTGTATCTGATCGAAGAAAATCTCGATGAGGATAAATCATGACTATTTCCAAGCGAACGCTCAAGCAGCTGGTTTTTCTTGCGCTGACTCTGCCATTGTCCGCTTGCGGTGGCGGCCTGTTTGGCACGAGCGACGGTAGCCCTATTGGGACAGTGGATATCAACGTTCCACCGGCGAACGTGAACGCAATGGACACAGCAAGCTTCATGAACCTCGATGTGGTTACGGAGGAAACCGATGCCTTGGTCAATGTACTGAACTACAGCACATCAAATCTCGTGGTGCGTGTCGATACATCGAACAGTGACAGCGAGATAATCGCCGCAGGTAGCAATAGTACGATACTGAGAATTGCACCTGATACTCACGTTTTGACACTGCTTGATAGTGAGGATTCGACAGTGTTTACGTTCGAGCCATTTACGGTAGCCGCGCAAAGTCTGTCAACGATCATTGTTCGCGAATCAGGTTCCGCTATCAGAGTTGATGCGGTCAGAACTGAAGTTATCGCCGACGATACCGCTATCGCCAAAGTCCGCTTGATGCAAATTGGCAATCTCGGAGATGCAAGCCTTAACGGTGATGTGTCACTACTAGCAGGTGGGGACAATCCTGGTGTATCAGATATCGTATTTACTGATCTTGATTTTAACGTCAATGCCATAACCGAGTATGTCATCGCAGGAAGTGGCGACTATGTGCTGAACGATGCCCAAGGTCGTGTGAGCGACACACCCATCACGCTTGATGGCGGTTCGGTCAATACCATTTTATTGATCGGACAAACAGAAACTGATGTTGTACTGCTCAGGGATTCGGATCTGGTGAACTAGGGAATTCATAATTCCCGGCCGCATATCGTTATTACACAATGACTAAGCAATGAGCCCGTACTGGTTTATCGGCTGGCGGTTCTGGATATGATCTTCGCCAGTTCGTCCAGGCCGTCAGTCAACGCGGCAGGGCCGGGTTGTAGTATGTTCACTGACTTGATCTCATGTAGGTCATTGTTCTTTACTGCGGTGATCACATCCCAGCCTGCACGCGCGGCAACTTTCTCTGGCCGGAATTTTTTACCACACCAGGAACCGATGATGACATCCGGGTTCGCATCGATGACATCCTGCGCATCGGCAATAATGCGATCCTTGCCGTGCGACATCTGACCCAGTGGCGCGAAGCAATCCTCGCCCCCAGCAATACCAATCAGTTCCGACACCCAGCGAATAGCTGAAATCATGGGTTCATCCCATTCTTCAAAATATACCCGAGGACGGAACGGCAATTGATTTGCCTGTTGTCCGATGCTATCGATCCGCTGAGCGTAAGTGTCCACAAGCGCTTGACCCTTTTCGCTGACACCGACGATACTGGAGAGCATCAGAATCATGTTAAGAATTTCCTGAACCGAGCGGTGATTGAGCAGCAACACGTTTGCGCCACGTTGAATCAGCTCACGTGCGATATCAGCCTGAAGATCGGAAAAGCCTATAACCAGATCCGGAGACAGATCCAGAATGCGTTCGATTTTGGCTGACGTGAAAGCCGAGACCTTGGGCTTATCCCGCCGAGCCTCGGGCGGGCGCACGGTGAACCCGGAGATACCAACGATGCGATCCTGCTCACCGAGCAAGTACAAGGTTTCCGTTGTCTCCTCAGTCAGGCAGACTATGCGTTCGGGATAGTGAGCTTGCATGTATTTGAATGAGTGAAGCAATAAAAAAACGATTACTGGTTGTCAGCAATCTACCATCAGACAATACTCGGCGACTGGCAGACAGCATCGTACTCGGTGCCAGTCATGAAGACATCGAGAATGTCACTGTACAGCATCTTGAAACAACGGCAGCTTCAGCAAAAGACATTCTTGCATCTGACGGCATGATACTGGGCACCACCGAAAACTTCGGCTACATGAGTGGCTTGATGAAGGATTTCCTGGAACGCATCTACTATCCCTGCCTTGATGAAACACAAGGCAAACCTTACGCCTTGTACGTTCGCGCCGGTAACGACGGTGAAGGGGCAAAAACATCTGTTGAACGTATTGTCACCGGATTGCGCTGGAACCCTATCCGCCCTGCTTTGATAATGACGGGAGATTTTCAGGATAGTTTTTTGCATCAATGCGAAGAGCTGGGACTGCTCATGGCCGCCGGCCTTGACGCTGGCATTTATTGAGCTTTAACGAAGCAAATTCGAACGAACCCTACGTCAATAAAACTTTCATTCGAGAATGTCCAATCTACTTCATGAAAGAGCCAAACTTGGAGACTATCGAACGGCCGCTTATGTTGCGTCGATTCAACAAATTGCAGC
>CAYUZB010000002.1:0-50834 GCA_964449565.1 uncultured Granulosicoccaceae bacterium
CATCCGTCATCAGTAAATCAGGAAAATTTGGTGTCGCTCAGGCAATAGAAAGACAGTTGTCAGATAGCGTTAATAACAAATCGCTCTCAAACGAAGAACCTGCTATCACGTCTGCTCAATTGAAAACGACTGAAAGCGGTTCTGAGCCCACAAGACCCGTCACTGTCGCTCTGAATTTGTCAGAGAAATCTCACATCCCGGGTCTAAGTGCACGCGATTTGGAGCGGTTTAGAGAATCCGCAGGGCTGAGTCAAAGCTCAAATCCACAGATACTATCAAATCAGAAAAGGGCTTTTATTGACCCTCTCATGCCGCACGCAAATCGTAATGCGAATAGATTGGGAACATCACCGAACGCAATCCTTGCAATAGCTGCCCTGGAGTCCGCATGGGGGCAAAAAGTGGCGTCTGATGAAAATGGAAAACCCTCGCATAATCTATTTGGCATTAAGTCATTTGGTAAAAATGTAGAGTCAGTAAACATTCTGACCACTGAATACATTGATGGGAAACCTGAAAAAATTGTTGACAGATTTCGTGTATTCAAAAATCCCGCAGATGCTGTAGATGGGTTCGCAGATTTCATTCTTGAAAATCCTAGATATAAAAAGGCACTGGAGCATGCCTCCGATCCAACACGCTTTCTCGAAGAATTACAACGCGCTGGCTACGCAACAGATCCGAAGTATGCCGACAAAGCTATCAGTATTTTGCACGAGATAGAAAGTAGTCACGAGGCGTTGAAATGAGCAGCTTACTGACCAATGGCGCAAGTGCCTTACTGACATTTCAGCGAGCGCTTGCCACAACCTCACAAAATATTGCGAACGTCAACACTGAAGGATACTCGCGTCAGCGGGTAAATCTGGAATCCGTTGTCAGCGATCCAAATGAGAGATTGCAAGTTGGGTCAGGTGTTACAGTCACCAATATCGAACGAATGCAAGATGAGTTTGCAACCGCCCAGGTATTACAGACTACGAGCGCCTTTGCAAGGCAACAGACACATCTCGATATGGCCGGCCAGATTGACGGTTTTATGGCAGATGACGCTTTGAGTTTGACCCCGGCATTAAACAGTTTTTACGATGCTATCCAGGATGCCAACTCTGATCCGGCCTCATTGGCAAACAGAGAAATCATTATCGAACAAGCTTCGTCACTTGCTACCCGCTTTAGGGGTATGCAACAACAACTTGACGGATTACAGGAAGAAGTCAATGATCGCTTGACCGCATCGGTCAGCGATGTAAACGATATCTCTGCGTCAATCGCAGAAATAAACTCAGAGTTAATTACCAGAAATGGAATTTTACAAAGACAGACAGCAAATAGCCTGTTGGACCAACGTGATCAATTAGTCTCAGAGCTTTCTGGATTAGCAGACATTCGAACACATATACAAGATGATGGTGCCATGAATGTTTACGCAGGCAATGGCTTGGCTCTGGTTGTTGGCGCCGATGCCCAACAACTGCGCATTGCTCAAGATACAAACACTCCTGGTCAATTGGAAATTGAAATCGATGTCGGTACCAATTGGCAGCCAATAGGCACCCTGCTCCAGGGCGGGTCAATCGGGGGACTACGCGATTTTGAACGCGATACCTTGAGCAAGGCAATGCATGAGATCGGACGGCTGGCTTTGGTGTTGGCCGACTCGGTCAATGGGCAACACAAACAAGGTATAGATCTACAAGGTAACAATGGTACAGATATCTTCTCATTCGGCGACCCGGAAGTCTTGTCAAGCAGTCTGAACTCGGGATCTGGAAACGTAGCTGCCACCATTAGCGATGTAAATAGCCTGGAGGCGTCGGATTATCGTATTCGTTTCGATGGGAGTGGCTACACAACAACTCGAATCAGCGATGGACAACAAACTGTCGGCACACTGCCAATGACTATAGATGGAATAGAAATATCAGTCAGTGGCAGCCCCTCTACAGGAGATATTTTTATCGTGTCTCCAAGCAGACGTGCCGCCGCCTATTTAGACAACATAATGACATCAGCTGATGCACTCGCACTGGCAAGTCCATTATCCGCTACCAGCAGCTTTGATAATATAGGTACTGCTCGTTCAGAACTTTCTGCGATTCCCGATCCACAAAATCCCAATTTGAACAATTCAGTGGAAATCGTATTTACCGACAATAGCACCTTCGATGTACTGGATATAAGCAATGGCAACACGCTTGCCACTGGGCTGTCATATACGTCCGGATCACCTATCCAGTTCAACGGTTGGGAACTAACTATTAACGGCACTGCCAACGCAGGTGATGTGCATCAAATAGATGCTGCTTCCTCCAACAACGGCAGCAACAGCAACGGTTTGGCATTGGCCGGATTACAAACAGCATTAGTCATTTCCGGCAATCAATCAATCAATGACACCTATGGCTCGCTGGTATCAAGCATTGGTGGTCAGAATAGATCTTTACAAACTCGCAGTTTGGCATTGGAAAACATCAACACCAACGCCATAGAGAGGCAGCAGTCCGTCCAGGGTGTGAATCTTGATGAAGAAGCCGTCAATTTATCTCGCTATCAACAGGCGTACCAGGCGTCAGCGCAAATAATCGCGACCGCCGATACACTCTTCCAAACTGTATTGAATGCGGTAGGTAGATAACTATGCGTGTTAGCACTGCCATGCTTAATCGTCAATCGGTTAACGATATGATCAGACAGCAAAGCGAGATCTCGGCGGTGCAAGCAGACATCGCCAGCGGAAAACGGGTAAACAGCCCCCAGGACGATCCCGCTCAAGCTGGACGGCTCCTGAATATGGCTGAAGCTGACGCGAGACTGGCTCAATTTGATAGAAACTCGGTATCCGCTGAAGCACGACTCAGTCTGGAAGAAACGGCGCTCACAGGTGTTAACGATAGCTTGCTGAGAATTCGTGATCTAGTTTTGACTGCAAACAACTCCTCGCTGGATTCACATTCCCATTCAGCTATTCACGCCGAAGTTACCCAACGCCTCGATGAACTATACGATCTCGCAAATGTGAGGGATAGCAACGGTGATTTTCTATTCAGTGGGTCCAACGGTGTAAGCCGCCCATTTACTCAGGATGGATCATCAGTCTACAACGGAAACGATGAAACCCGAGCTGTTCCAATCGGTTTGGGAGAAACAATCCAAACAGGAGATTCTGGCGCAGATGTCTTTGTTCGTATAAAAGAAGGAAACGGAACATTTACAGTTGATGCAGATGTGACTAATACAGGTACCGGTATCATATCGACAGGATCGCTGGTTGATCCCTCAGCTTACGTAGACACACCTCATTCTATTGTATTTACATCCGGAACCACTTTTGATGTCGTCGATTCAAACTCTGGAGCCACTATACAAACCGGAATGTCATTTGTCGAGAACGAACCCATATCCTTTAACGGAATTGAGCTCGATATAAGAGGTGTTCCCGAAACTGGTGATGTCTTTAATGTAACCCCTTCGCAATTCAAAGACATATTCTCGACTGTGTCCGATTTCGCTGCAGCTCTCGCAGCACCATCTATCACAGCAAGCGACAAAGCATCACAGTCCCAGACGTTTGATAGCGTTCTTACCAATCTTGATCAATCCTTAGAGCACATAAATACCATTCGAAGCCGAGTTGGAACTCGACTGACCAGTATTGACAGCCGACGTGATGAAAATAACGCTGTATCGATCCAACTACAGCAAGCTCGATCAAATATTGAAGATCTTGACATAACAAAAGCAGTTACCGAACTTCAAACACGAGTCAACTCTCTAGAAATACTTCAACAATCATATGCAGCCATCGATAATTTATCTCTATTCAACTACATGTAGCAGGAATTTCATTAACTCAATCACAATATTATTTTCATGTAAAATAGTGAAATTTATATGTTACACGTGAGTTGAAGCACAATACGCTATACAAGTATTTTCGACTAATAAACATTTGCTTGCATTCAATACGGTTTATTGAATTACGTCACTCATGATTTTTTTGGGTAGCCCGATAACCATCTCATGTGAGCAATACCTGCGCTGAGCGGGTTTACTTGAGGAGAAGGCGCCACATCAAATAAAAACAAGGATTCCCAACGAGGATCTATATAAAAATGCAAACTATAAATACAAACGTTATGTCACTTACCGCTCAGCGCAATCTGAGTCAGTCACAGTCTACCCTTGCGACATCAATGGAGCGCTTAAGCTCTGGTCTACGAGTGAATAGCGCCAGGGATGACGCCGCAGGTCTGGCGATCGCTGAAAGGATGAATACTCAGGTCCGCGGCATGAATGTCGCAATTCGAAACGCAAATGACGGAATTTCACTGTCGCAGACAGCTGAAGGCGGCCTCAACGAAGTTGGCAACATGCTGCAACGTATGCGTGAACTGGCAGTTCAGTCAGCAAACGGTACCAATAGCGACTCTGATAGAGACAATCTGCAGGCTGAATTCGCTGAATTGTCTGATGAGATTACACGAATCGGTGCAACTACCCAATTCAACGGTCGATTTGTCCTGGGCGCTGACGCAGGCGCATTTGACTTCCAAGTCGGCGCTAATGTGGGCGAACAACTGACTATCACAACCACTGCAGTTGCTGCAGTCACAGCCGATATTGGCGCAACCGGTGATGCCGATGCAGCAATCACTGCTATCGACACAGCAATTGATACGGTTACTAGCCAACGAGCAAATTTTGGTGCGGTCCAAAGCCGATTTGAAAGTGCTATCAACAACCTGCAAATCGGTGTTGAGAATCAATCAGCTGCACGTGGCCGAATCGTTGATGCAGACTTTGCGGTAGAAACCGCAAACATGACAAGAGCTCAGATCCTGCAGCAAGCGGGTAATGCGATGGTATCGCAAGCTAACTCTGCTCCTCAAAGCGTATTGCAATTGTTAGGATAATCTTGACGTTACGTTGAAACCACGAGGCTAGTTGCCTCGTGGTTGTTTCAGTAACTCAAGGACATTAATTATGTTAACAGCTGCAGGCGTTGGCTCAGGCATTGACATTGAATCAATACTGACCCAACTTGTTGCCCTTGAAAGACAACCAATCGACGCACTTGAAGAGCGCCAGGCAAGCCTGGACGTCGAATTGAGTGCGCTTGGTTCAATCAACAGTCAAATAAATGATCTTGCAACCATTGCCCGTACGCTTGGCGATGGCACTCGCTTGGGTCCGTTTGTAGCAACAACCAGTGACGAAGATATATTCACCGCTGAAGCTACAGGTGGTGGTGCCGGTGAATTTCATGATATCGAAGTTCTTTCACTTGCACAAAACCATAGGCTGGCATCTCAGGCTTATACCTCAGAAGACGATACCGTAGCCAGTGGAATATGGTCATTTAGCTCTGGCGAGAACAGTTTCGACATTACAATAGATGGCGGAAGCAACACTCTACTTGATCTACAGTCTGCAATAAATTCATCAACAGACAATACGTCGATCGTTGCCAGTATCCTGAATGTCGATGGGGGCAGCAGACTAGTACTGAGTGCGAGAGAGTCAGGCACAGCCAACGAGATATCGTTTGGAGGCTTGGCAAGTAGCTCCGGGCTTTCAACTATCACAGAGGCAACCGACGCCAGCCTGATAGTCGATGGCTTTCCGGTTACAGGCTCCAGCAATACGGTTTCTGATGTGCTCTCAGGGGTCACCTTGAACCTCAGAGGCATTGGCACTGCAGAAGTAAGCACAAGCCGAGATACCGAGAGCTTACGCGCCAGCCTTGATGAATTTGTTAGTCAGTACAATGGCTTACGCACTAATTTAACTAATTTTTCCGAAGCCGAACTTCAAGGTGATCAATTACCTCGTTTAGTTGAATCAAGAATCCGATCCGCCTTCAGCACTCCTTTGACTTTGAACAATGGTGATTCAGTGTTGCCACAGTCGTTAGGCTTTACCTTTGACCGATTTGGCACGTTGAGTATTGACGAAACACGCTTCAACGAAGCTCAAGAAAACGGTATCGAACAGTTTATTACTGCTTTCGCTCAGACAGAAACAGGCTTCGCTCAACGCATCGAAGATATTTTGGATGAATTTACTCGTTCTGGTGGCGTTATAGACACACGAGAGGATGGCATTGACTCGCGTGACCGTGCGATTGTTGATCAAATAGAGCGAATGGAATATCGCCTTGAACAAACAGAAGTCAGACTACGTAGACAATTCACGGCAATGGACGCATTGGTAAGCAATCTTCAATCGACCGGTGATTTTCTAGATAGCCGACTGGGTTAACTTCAAGTGACGTGTAAAATGAATAGCGCAGCCAATGCTTATCGAGATGTAAAGAGGACTACAGATGTAGATGGTGCTTCACCTCACCAGTTAATCCAGCTACTACTCAAAACCGCGTTAAGCAGAATCAGCATGGCGAGACGCAATCTGCTGGATGACAATTGGGCAGAAATGCACATAAATATAGACAAATCACTGGCGATAGTTCATGAATTACAGGGATCACTACTAAATCCCGAAACTAATGAATTATCTGCAAATCTATACAATCTCTATACATATTCTACCCAACAGTTGATTAAGGCGAACTCCACGCGTGAAGATAAACATCTGCAAACCGCGCATCAAGTTATAGATACCTTGTCTGATGCCTGGAATATGATCTCTCCTGAGGAGAAATCTCTTGCCTGACAGTCCTTTATCAGATTCACAGATTCTCTCGTTACAGACTCTAACCAAATCCATGTGCCAGGCAGTGGAAAATAATGATTGGGAAGAAGTCGACAAGCTTGATGCTCAACGCTTGAACATATTAAATTCCGACAGCAACTCGGATCATCAATCGAATCTTTTCAGCTCTGAAGAAAGGACAAAATTGAAGTCCGATGTACGTGAACTTGACGCCAATCTACAAAAGTCCATGAATAATAAACATCGCGAAGTGGTGAGCGATCGCAGAATTTTCAATGCTCGCCAAACTGCCATGAAAAACTACATTTCTACCAGCTCTTTAAATCGCTAATTCTGAAACAATGACTATGCACGTAAGTTCCAAAAATTGGCTTGAACTATGGTCGGGCTTTCAGCCAGCTTTTATCAACATCACAACCGGTGAAACCCACTTGTCAGTTGACTCTAATGGCCAGCTAAGTACTAACCACAGTTTTTACGGATTACCGGATAACTGGGTTACCGATCGAGATCCTTCAGGAGTACCGTTAACGCTACACACTGATATCGTCGCCGGCTATTGGCGGAATTCAGTATTTTTTGATTTGCGATCAACGCATAATATCCCGATAGACGCTTGATCTGATGAGACGCTGAAACGGGCGTCATCACCCAGCTTTCTGCTCCCTTATTTCATGTTGCTGTACGCGTACCACGTGACGAACAATCGCTTCTCGATCTTCCTCATGGATCGTATCAAATTTTACTGATACCCATACCTCCCCCTCCTGCTCCTCAATCCTGATAACCTTGGCGAATGCAAGTACGATCAGCTCATCCGGAAGCAACCAGATCAGTAATTCCAGACACTCACCAACATTCAGAGCTTCCTCGAAGCAGAATCGCATACCATCAGCGGAAAGATTTACCGGTACCATCTCTAATCGATCTCTATCTTGCCTCACCGATTTATCAGATATCAGTTGGGCTAGCTGATGAATCTGACTCTCCAGATATTGTAAATAGGCTCCTATCTCGGAATCACGACTTTTTATAACTTTCAGATTAGGAACACGGGTCTCTTTTTGATGGCTGAAGTGCGTCTTTAAACAAGCTTGCATCCGATAAGCATCGAAATTGTCAATTAATTCGACGAGATCATCTTCGCTCCGCCGAATAACTGAAAGGTGCACGTGATCAGTCACACGGAATGAATTTCTTTTGTTATTTGGAAAACTCATGAATGCTCCAGCTACTACAGACTGATACTTATCTCTACACGTCTGTTACGTGCTCTGTTCTCAGGCGAGGTATTTTCAACAATCGGCTGAGTATCGGCGAATGCTCGAAGCTCGATCCGCCCAGGATCGCTTAACTCTCGAGTGGAAAGAAAGTGTACGACTGACGCTGCTCTGGCAGACGAAAGAACCCAATTAGATGGGTATATTGTGGTTGATATTGGCATATCGTCAGTGTGACCTGACACCACAATACGGCCTTTAGAACTTTCCAGGATATCTACCAGCTTTTCCAACACCGGCAAGAAACGAGACTGTAACTCAGCACTTCCTGATGGAAACGCATCTTGCTCTCGGACACGAAGCATGACACCATCATCAAATACTAAAACCTCGAAAACTTCGGCTTCTATTTCCTCAAACAATTCAAATTCAATACTGCTGATAAGTTCTTCAAGCTCCTCTTTTTTATCTAGCGGAGTGTGAACCGTCCTATCACTATCGTCTGGTGTAAATTGTTCGATTCTTTTTATTATAGATGGGTCTGGTTTTCCCGGAGTAAACTCTTTCATGATGATTGACGTTCCTTTCGGAATATCATCAGCTTTGATTTTCTTTTGTACACCGAATGCAAACTTCATAGATCCAGCAACTTGTTTGTATTTTTGCAAATCCATTTCTGAAAACGACAACAACAATACGAAAAAACACATTAAAAGTGACATCAAGTCAGCAAACGTAGCAAGCCAAGCAGGCGCTCCCGCTTCGCATTCTTCACAGGCTTCGTCATCGTCTTGCATCAGACTATTTCGACTCGCCTTTATTCATGGCAGCTTCGCGCTTGCTCTCTGGCAAGTAAGTAGTGAGCAGTTGCTGTAAAACTCTAGGGTTAGTACCTTCCTGAATGCCAGCCACTGATTCCAGTATCAGTAACTTGTTTAGCCGTTCAGCCGCGCTGATAGCTTGAAGTTTTGCAGCAAGCGGCAAAGCCACGGCGTTTGCGATTATCGCACCGTAAAGCGTTGTCAGCAATGCAACAGCCATTGCAGGCCCAATCGATTTTGGATCATCCATATTCGCCAACATTTGCACCAAACCAATCAAGGTGCCGATCATGCCCATGGCAGGAGCAGCTTCCGCAATTGATTTGAACATTTTTATACCAGTATTCTGCCTGTCGAGCTCCAAATTGATGTCTTTGGACAACATCTTCTGCACAACTTCAAGAGAGTGACCATCTATACAAAGACGAACACCATTATCGAGAAACGGATCGCCAATTTCCTTATCTTCCAAGGCAAGAACACCCTCTTTACGAGCCACATCAGCGAGTTCGATAGCCTCTTCAATAAGCGACTCGGCAGATGTTGATTTATGCATGAAAGCACGTAATGCAACTTTAAAAGAACCTAGGAATTGCCCCAGCGAAATCTGACATAAGGTGACCATAAACGTACCGCCTATCACCACGACCATACTGGGAATATTGACAAATACTCCGACACTTCCTCCAATGAAGATGGAAGTTATGATGACCCCTAGGCCACCAAATATGCCAAGTAGCGTTGCGATATCCATAGTTTACGATTCACTCCCAATACGCATGGAAATGCTGTCTCCTTTAGCGGCACCTGTATGATCGGCAGTATACGAAGAGTTCGAAATACCAAATTTTTGCCTTAGCTTTTCTAGACTTAATCTGTCTCTCGCAAAGTCGATCGTTTTCTGGTAATCATTGTCGGACGCTGCATACGCATCTCGACGGTTGATTTCAGCTTTCAAAGCTTCATGTTCATTGAGAAATAACTCGCCGGACTCCTTAACCTCAAACAACTCTACTTCCAGTTGGCCTACTCTTTTGCCAAGAGCTGTTACTGCGTCGACAAGAAATCGTAAACGTAAGTGCTGTATTGCAATAACGGCAAATAACGTAGTCAGCACTCCTATTACAATGCTAATACTCAGGCTCATGTCTCAATCTCCAACGACGCAGACAGGCATGGCATTGGCGTATATCGATTAGTGACGCCAGACGGTTGGATCAAATCAAGCAACCATGTATCGTCCTCAGTGTGCTTCAATCTTTTGCTCATAGCTATAGCAGTTGCTACCAATATTGATGCATCAGCTTTTTCCATTGGTTTTTGAAGTGATGCACAATCAGACCAGCTGGTCACACGAAGTTGATGACGTACCAAGGAACTGAATAGTTCTCCCAGCTTTGCCTGCTCATCCAAGTGACTTAAAACGCAAAAGTCAAATCCATACTCCAGTTTCCGCGATACCAACGCTTCCACAGGTGCATTCTGACTCGATGCAGACAATACGGCCACGCGACGGATAGCATTTACATACTTAGATGATCCTGACTTCTGCTCATTCGACTCGACACACTTCGTTGAATTGGGTAGACCTCCAGGCGCCTCAGTGTCATTAGAGTTTGTGGAGAAATTATTTACCCCTGGCTCTGCATTCAACTCCTGTCCGATATTGACCAATGTAGCTGACAAGGGATGTTCGATGAGAATCAGAGATTTATGCCTGAATGCCAACAGCAGGTTTTCAAGTTCTTCGGACGTATGGGCTTGAACAACTGGCACTCCAAGTAATTTTCCAAAAACCTGAATACTCTCAAATGCGCCGATTTTACTGGTATCAGCACATATCAACACTATCGAAGAGTTACCGTTACGAGCTACATAATCGTTAGCCAGCTTCATCATGACCGTAGACTTCCCAGAACCCGGCAATCCGGCAAGAATAGTAATCCCGGGCTCTGACAATGGCTCGTTAGAGCCTATTGGCAATGAGTTGGCAAGCAATGACATGGTCTCGCGCAGTGATTCCTCCGGAGATAGATCGGGTGATACACGTTCAACCAGACGGATGGCAAGTTCTGCCCCAACCCCTAATCTCAATAGATGTCCAAGCAAATCACGACGATGTGGTTCGCAACTACCCCATAGATTTACCTCGATGCCACGAAATCGTTGTTCAATACGAGAAAACATGGTGTCGAGTGTTTTCTCAAGCTCTCCGCCTTCAAATCCGTTCATTTTGTCTACTGCGGTTTGCAACATGACTTCAACGCTTGACGTCGTTGTTCCAATGTCGGGATTTCGACTTCTATCCTCTTCAGATGATTCTAAATCCGCGCCCTTCGATTGCACTTCAGCTCTTACTACCTCAGGCTTGGTCGGTTTGCTCTCGTCAATATCCGGAACTTCCGAAGAAGTTACGGATGACCCATAATCAGGTTCTCTATCTGAAATCGAGGTCTCTTCGTTACTATCGTTTTTAATATCAGACACTTCACTAACTGAATCGTCGAATACAACCCCATCAAAAACACTGTCTTCGATCTTACCTGTGGCAATAATTTCGACATCTGTCCCAACTTTTCGATTGGCCAGAATTATCGCATCAGTTCCAAATGCACTCTTGACAGCATCCAGTGCCGTCGGTGTTGTTTTGGCGACAAATCGTTTCAACTGCATTTTATTCTGTTTCCGATTTTTCAAATCAAGCGGCTGATTCGCCACCGATGTTTGCAATAACCTTTAACCGCTTACTTTCTGCGATTTCGTTATATGCCAGTACCTTAAGTAACGGTATCGTGTGCCGCACAAGACCCGCCAACCACGGTCGAAGCTTTGGATTGACCAACAAAACAGCAGGTTCAGCATTAGCTTCCTGACGCTGAACGCTCTCGGCGAGCGACTCGTACAAGCGCTCAGCCAAACCCGGCTCTATACCAAGACCACCGCTTGATTCACGTTCAAACGATGTCAAACACATTTTTTCCAACTCTGCATCCAATGTAATAACTGGCAATGTGTCTTCAAAAGCTGTCAACTGACCTGTTATTTGACGACGTAAAGCAACCCGGACGCTCGCTGTAAGTTCTTGAGAGTCCTGCGTATTTACCGATTTTTCTGACAAGGTTTCCACAATTGTTCTCATATCTCGTATTGGAATACCCTCTTCCAACAGGTTCTGCAATACACGTACGACGGTCGGAAGCGGAAGTACTTTGGGCACCAGATCTTCAACCAACTTCGGAGCAGTCTTCCCTAAGGTGTCAAGTAGTTGCTGCACTTCCTCATGCCCGAGAAGACTTCCGGCATTTTCAGCCATCAATTTGCTCATATGTGTCGCGATAACCGTGCCCGGATCAACTACCGTGTAACCTACCGCTTCGGCGTTTTCACGTTGATCATGGTCAATCCAGATAGCATCCATCCCATAAGCCGGATCTTTCGCAGCAATTCCAGGAACCACCCCTGACTCGATACCCGCACCTATAGCCAGTTCTTTACCGGGATAGATATCAGCTTCACCCTCCGTAACACCGAGTAAATTGATCCGATATCGAGTAGGCGCGAGATCGAGGTTATCTTTGATATGAACAGCGTGTATCAGGAATCCGAGTTGTTCCGTAAGCTTCCGTCGAATCGCTTTTATCCGATCCGGAAGTTTGCCACCTTGCTTGGCATCAACAAGCGGAATCAATCCATAACCCACTTCAAGACCAAGAATGTCAGTGGTCTGAACGTCTTCCCATGACAACTCGCGTTCTTCGGGAACATTATCGGAAACTATATCCTCAGGAATCTCAGTTTTCTCAGCTATATTCGCTTTCCAGGCAAAGAATGCCATTAATGCACCGAGAGAAAGAAATACGATATTCGGCATTCCTGGAACCAGGCCGAGAAGCAGTATCAATCCAGCAGTTATACCCAACGCTCGTGGATCACGAAACAGCTGAACCGCTATTTGCTCACCCATATCTTCTGATGCCGATACACGTGTAACGATGACTGCTGTACCCATGGAAAGTAGCAACGACGGTATTTGAGCTACCAGGCCATCTCCAATAGTGAGCAAGGTGTAGTTATGAGCTGCGTCACCAAAGCTCAACCCGTGTTGACCGACACCTACCGCAAGACCACCCACGATATTGATAAACAGAACTAATAGTCCGGCAATCGCGTCGCCCTTTACAAATTTGCTGGCACCATCCATAGAGCCGTAGAAATCAGCCTCACGAGCAATATCAGCACGCCGTTCCCGTGCGCCCTCTTGATCCACGATACCGGCATTAAGATCAGCATCTATGGCCATTTGCTTGCCAGGCATTGCATCGAGTACAAAACGCGCACTAACCTCCGAAACTCGACCGGCACCTTTGGTAACCACTACGAAGTTTATAATAACGAGAATTGCAAAGACCACAAAACCTACAGCGTAGTTTCCACCAATAACAAAATCACCAAACGATTCAATTACCTGCCCAGCAGAGGCAGTTCCAGTATGTCCTTCAAGAAGAACTATACGGGTTGATGCAATATTCAAAGACAATCTGAGCATCGTCGCTATCAAGAGGACGGATGGGAATGACGAGAAGTCCAATGGCCGCTTGGTATAGACTGTTACCAACAACACTATCAAAGATAAAGCAATATTGAAGGTGAAAAGCAAATCCAAACCGAATGCCGGTATTGGTAAAACCATCATCACAAGCATGAGCAACACCAGAAATGGTGCACTCAAAGCGGACAATTGATGATCCTTGAATATTTTGGATAGTACTTGAAGTATGTTCATGATTCGCTTCAGATATCCAGTAGATTTTCAGGGACTTCAAAATTTTCTGGCTTCACCAACTGATGCCTCTGTGCTTGAGTCGCCTCCTTGACCTGAAGGACGTATGCGAGGATCTTCGCTACAGCAACATATAGCTCTGTTGGAATGGTGCCTCCGACATCTACATTTTTGTAGAGTGCGCGTGCCAGTGGAGGCGCACTGAATATTTCAACATTAGAATGTTGGGCAATCTCTCTGATTCTAAGCGCCAAGTGATCTACACCCTTGGCAATAACCACAGGTGCAGATGTGCCTTCTTGATATTTAAGCGCGACAGAATAATGAGTTGGATTGACGATAATCACATCAGCACCAGGAACATCCAACAACATTCGTCGACCAGCAACAGATTGCTGAAGAGACCTTATACGCTGCTTGACTTCAGGATTACCATTAGTCTCTTTCATCTCTTCACGAACTTCCTGCTTTGTCATTTTCAATTTACGGCCATGATTCCACCGTTGATAAGCGACGTCGATGAGCGTGATAACAGCCATAGCAGAGATCATCAACAGACTTATTTCGAAAAAAATCACAAACGATTTTCTTAGAGCCACCCCCAAAGGTAATTCACCGAGAAGCAGATATTCATCCAGACGCCCCACAAATGCCATAACTGCGATACCGCCAATCAGAATCACCTTGACCAAAGCCTTTAACAATTCGGCAAGCCCTTGGACGCTCAGCATTCGTTTGAAACCTGTCCATGGGTTTAATTTTTTGATATCGAATTTCAGTGACTCGGAACTGAAATTCCACCCGCCCATCAACAAAGGACCGACGAACGTGGAGATGAACATCAAAATCATAAATGGAGTTATAATAAAAATCGTTGCAACAAACACATTAGACAGCAACTCCACAGTTGCATGATTATCAAAAATATCTGCCCTACTGATTTGCCAATGATCAGCTGTCAAACGCTGATATGAATAGACAGCGGTATCTCCGAAAATCACAAGACCTACTATCGCCGCAACAAGCATGGCAAAGGTATTTAGCTCTCTGGATCTGGCAACGTCTCCCTTTCTTCTCGCATCGGCGAGTCTTTTCTCCGTTGCGGGTTCCGTGCGATCTTGTGCACTCTCATTACCTGCCATGTCAACCTCCTAACATCGCGCGCAAAACTCGTTGACATTCAATCAGTAAGCCTTCAAATGACTTGTCAAAAAGTGGCAAGGTAAAAAGAATAGCGAGGAAACCCACGGTCATCGTGATCGGAAAGCCGACTGAGAACAAATTTAGCTGCGGAGCTGCACGCGTTATAACGCCCATAACAATGTTGACACTCAACATTGCTACAAGGGCTGGCAATGCGATAGCTATTGCACCACTGAACACAATGCCTGCCCATTTCAACAGAGTCCATACTCCATCCGCACCCAATGGCTCTCCGATGGGCAGTACCCTGAAACTTTCAGACAAGAGCAACAGCAATGCATGATGGCCATTCAATGCAAGGAACAAAAGAGTCGCCATGATCATATAAAACTGACTGACCGTAGGCACCTGCACGCCATTTTGCGGATCAGTCATTAAAGCAAACCCAAGCCCCATCGTGATCGCGATACTCTCACCTGCAAGTGTTACGGCATTGAATACCATCAAAACAACAAATCCCATAGCTACACCTATTAGAACCTGTTGAGCTGTGATCAGCAGGCTCGTTGCTGACAGCGGATCGACAGCTGGCACGTCTCCTATCGTCGGAAGTAGAATGAGTGTGACCAGTGCAGCCAGCCCGACCCTCGCTCTAACAGGCACTTCACCACCACCCAGTACCGGCATCACCGAAAATAGACCTGCGATGCGAAACATTGGCCACAGCCCCTGAGCGATCCAACTATTGATCTGATCTGCACCGAGAACAAGCGCTGACATGACTCAACCACCAACAACTCGTGGTACAACGTTAACAATCAGTTCAGAGGTGTAATTGAGCATCGTGGAAAGAATCCAGGGTCCGGTAGCCATCAGCACTACAACCATCGCCAGCAATTTGGGAATGAAACTAAGTGTCTGCTCATTGATCTGAGTCGCAGCCTGAAATAGACCGATTACAAGCCCTGTTACCAGTGCTGCCAATAGAAGTGGTGCGCTCAACATGACAGTCATCACAAGCGCATCACGACCTAAATCAATTACGGTATCGGGAGTCACTGTTTTTCTCAGTCATTATCTATAGAAAGAAGCTACCTGCCAGCGTTCCCAATACAAGATTCCAGCCGTCAACAAGAACAAATAACATAAGCTTGAATGGCAATGAAATGATGAGCGGTGACAACATCATCATCCCCATCGACATCAGAACACTGGCCACTACCAGATCAATAATCAGAAACGGTATGAACAACAGAAACCCAATCTGAAAAGCAGTTTTCAATTCGCTGGTAACGAATGCAGGCAAAATCACCCAATAGGAGATGTCATCTATACTGTCAGGCCGAACGGAACCGGACATATCCAGAAACAATTTCATGTCATCCTCACGAATCTGCTGAGTCATGAACTTACGCATTGGAATCGAGGCATTCTCTATCGCGGCTTCAAAACTGATTTGTTCCTCCATATAAGGGCGTATCGCATTGTCGTGAATATCGAGAAATACGGGACGCATAATGAATATGGTCAGAAAAAGTGCAAGCCCGATCAAAATCTGATTGGATGGAGTTTGCGCCGTTCCTATTGCGGTACGCAGAATGCCTAATACAATGGTTATGCGCGCAAACGAAGTCATGAGCAAAAGCATGGCCGGCAATAGCGTCAGGCTAGTCATGAGCAACAAGACTTGCAGACTGAGGCTCCACGTCTGTTCACCAGACTCGCCAGACTCAACTGTTAATGCGGGCAGACCTGCTTGGGCAAATACCGATGTTGACAAAAATAACAACGATATCAGAGCAATTGATTTACAGATCAACATGCCAGGCGGTTTAAGTATGACGACAAGATTGCCCCTCATCGGGGAACCTGCTTATTTAAAGCGAGCTTCAGTATCGAACGAAAGTCGCCACTTTCCTCACCAGTACCAACATTGTTCAAGACGATGGGCGTCTCAAGCTCATGCAATTTGGTAATATTTTCTGCTGTCGCACCTATCAGCAGCTGCTGACCAGCGACTTGAACAACAAGCAACCTTTCTCTTTGCCCTATAGGAAGGGCAGTCACAATTTTTAAATTTTCAGATGTTTTTAAGGCACCGCCACGTAACTGCTTGACCACCAGCGAGAGAATCCAGAAGCAAAGCAGTACCGCAGCAAGAGCAATAGTTAATTTGCCAAATATCTCAAGCGGTGAGAAAACGGCACTCTGCCCTTCCGACTCATATGCAAACGTTGCATTTGCAAACAAGGCCGAAAAGACCAATACTAAAATGCGTAATTGATACATCAGTTGCTCCTTCAGAGATTTCCACATCGCTCTGCGCTGTGGTTACTACTAGAACTAATTCAGCTTGGCCAATCGTTCCTGTGGATTGATAACATCGATCAAACGTACACCAAACCGACCATCAACAACTACAGCTTCACCATGTGCTATCAACGTCCCATTAACCAAAATATCCATTGGCTCATCGGCCATTCGTTGTAGCTCTACGACTGAGTCTTTACCTAGCTTTAACAATTCATCGATAGAGATTCGGGTTTGGCCGATCTCCATGGATAGCGTCACAGGGATATTCATGATCATCCCAAGATCATCTATCGAGGAGCGATCGCTAACCACATCCGCATTAGCTGCCTCAGCTGCTGGGACTTGATCGACATCATCCTCGGGCGTATCGTTAGGTTTTTCTTGTTCCATTTTCTTATTCAGGTTTCGGAATGCCAGTAATTAAAGCTGGCAGATACGCGCCCATTGCTGATACCAACCTGAGCGTTAAATAGAGGAATCTGGTTTGCCTTGAACGAGACATTTTCAATGTCGCGAAGGGGAATAAAGTCACCGGTTTTAAGCGCCAGAACTTTACCGATTGTCATACGTGTTTCAGCCATTACCCCACGCAACTCAACGTCACAATTCATAAGCTCTCGTCGCATTGCTGTTGAAAACTGATTGTCTCGCGTTTCGGAAGTGGATATTTCTTGTCGCAGAATATCGCTCAATGGCTCCAGCATGGAATACGGATAGAGAATCATAATGACTACCTCTTCGTCTCCCAAATTAAACTTTAACTGCGCTTCAACCACAACAGTCACATCTTCCTGACGAGATAAACTGGAGCGTGAAACCGCATGACCTATGACTGAGGACAACTGTCGTATCGACATCCATGCTTCATCAAGAGATGATTTTATTGCATCGCACACGCATGCCTTCAATCGTATTTCTGTCGGGGAAAGTTTACGAGGCTCTTCAACGGTTGGTACAACACCGGTCCCGCC
Organism: uncultured Granulosicoccaceae bacterium; assembly: GCA_964449565.1. GTDB lineage: Bacteria > Pseudomonadota > Gammaproteobacteria > Granulosicoccales > Granulosicoccaceae > Granulosicoccus. Next base: position 17,924 of record CAYUZB010000002.1, read on the forward strand.
AAAATATTTGTCAACTAACGCGGATATCACACTAGTGTCAAAGCAAACCCAAGCGACCCCAGACAATGGACGAAGACTCAGTTCGTAAATAAGCTCGGCAGGACCTGTCGCATCAATAGAGTCAGAGACCTTTTTCGGTTTGACTCTTCCACCTGCACTTGTTATCGATATTTTCAAGCGATCGGATAAGCTGTCTGCAATTGAGCCCTCTACCTTTTTATGTATTTGCTCCAGCACTGGCCAACGCGCACCCAGCTTGTGATCTGGATGAATAAAATCATAAACCTCAGCTGTTTTAGTTGGCGTGCTCACGTCATTGCACCATTACTGCATTACCAATCGAGTGACGTAGACGTCCTTTACTCGACCAGACTTGTAGTGTTTTGAAACAATATCTTCGACAACTGTTATGGCGCCTTGGCGCAGTGCTTCCTTACCTTCAGCAGATTTTAATTCTTCGCTATTCTGCTCTGAAAAAAACATCAAAAGAGAGTTTCTGAGTTCGGGATCATGATCATCTAGTACAGCATTGACTTCTTCATCATTGACTGCCACTGCTAGCTCAATCATTAGAAATTTTACTTTCGATTTTCCTTGAAAATTAACCACAAATTCAGGCTGAACGTTGTAGTAGTAAATTTCTTCAGGCAATGCAGCAACAGGTACAGGCTCAGCCACCATGGCAGGAGGTGCTTTGCCAAACATATTCATACCGACAACCGAAAGCGCGGCATTGATTCCAAGCAAAAGCAAGGCGCCAACACCGATTAATATTTTTTTCTTCATTAGGTGTCAGGACTCTAAACGAAGGCGTCGATCAGAGAGCTTTTGGATCGCAGCGGCGAAAAGCTTGTATCGGCGCTAGCTGTATCCATGTTCTCATCAATGAGACTCTCCACTTCACTCGTATGTCGAGCATCTGAGGACTGCTTTTCACCAGACTGACTTTGTTGCATATTTCGCGAATTATCCGATCGACTATCACTGACCTCCACACGAACCTGATCAAGCCCCTGAGCCTGAAAATGTTCACGCAATCGGGGTGCTGCCATATCCAGCGCCTCTCGCGTAGCTGCTTGTCCTGCAAAAAACGACACACTCATTTTCTCCCCCTCCATCGTCAACTGAACGGAGATTGGCCCCATTCCACCAGGGCTCACATTGATCGTTGCATTGCTGATACCTTCGTTTACCATCCAACGCACATTTCCCACTAAGGCCTGGTCCTGTATGTCTGGAGTCATCTGCATCACCGTGGGTGCGAGAACCAGACTGGAACCAGCTGTCATTCGTGCAGGATTGGGAGCAGCTACGATGCCATTAGACGCGGCGAGAAACATGTTAGATGATTGATTCCCAGCACTACTGTCGCTGTCTATTGAGGAAATTTGCAAGGACGCCGTCGCGCCGAGAGAGTCTGTCTTTATCGCAGTGGTCAAGTTGCCTGATATGACCGGCTCAGTAACCGCTTGTATTCGTCCATCCCTATTTAAGGTAGCTTCAGGCTCAGTGCGCAAAGGTGCGGTGGACGTCAAAGGGGGTACGGAGTTTTGCACGACCGATTCATCGGCTTCAGACACACTCTGAACGGACGATGCGCCACTCGATTGCACAGCTAACTGCGTAACTACGTTACTTTTACTCGCATCCACGCCCGCTTCCATTGACGGGCTTCGAGCTTGCGCTGGATTCGTCAATTGCAGATCGCTCAATGCGTCAATAGTGGTGGTTGGTTGCGCAATTTTGACACTCGATGCCATTTCACCTGTTTGCAGCGGCTGTAGCAACGCGCTGGCAGGGTTCGTCGTCACATGACTTATCAAACTGGCAGGCGGAGCAACTTTTGATGTGACCTCAGGTGTACCGGTTTGCAGATTTTGTGTAGAGCTGACGTTTTCTGCCGCAGCCGCAGCCGCAGCCGCAGCCGCAGCCGCAGCCAAGGCTACCGGATTGCCTGACTCAAGCGATGAACTCATCTTGTTCTGGGTATTCACCATAAGCTGCGGCGAATCAACAGACAGCGAATTGCCGGTCGAGCCTGGTACCACTGGAGACGCCAGCGAAACAGGCGCTTCAATATTGGCCACGCCGACGGATTCGCTTGTCGCTGGATTGCGCGAAGCCTGAGTAAGCAACACGTCGTCGGTTTCAACTGTCGTCAGCGAAACTGATGGCGCTAAGGAATCCGACTCGCTGTTCAATTCAACTGAGGCAAAGTTCTGGACAGCTACCGCTTCCTCATGTGTGTTTTGCCCATCGACTAGTAGACGCTCTGAATTGCCAGCAACGACTTCATATCCGGTGTTGTCCAGCTCAGGAGGCACCTGGCTGTCTCCATGCTCAGATGCAATCAGGTTTGCACCAAGTGCCGCTACGCGCTGTTCACGGGTAATGGTTTGTTCTCGGTTAACGACTGATTCCGGATGAACATCGTCCTTGTCGTCGCTACTCAAATGCGCTGGTAATCGAGATCCGCCGGATTCCGGCTGTGGCGATGTAAGCGCAACACGATTTTTATGAGCGATCAAATCGGCTGGCAGCTTCTCTTCGACCACCTCTGACCGAACCGCATCAGTTTCTGAAATCCGCGAACCTTCGGAAGGCGACCGACTGACAGCTGCACTAACCGGTAACTCATGCGGCTCAGCTGTTTGAGCCTCGGTTCGCTTTTGCGAGGCTGTCGCGGCTTGCAGATGACTATCAAATGGAACCCCACTATCAACTGTGTCCTGACTGGCACTTGAGGAACCCGCAAGCTTGTTGGCCCCCACGATGTCCGCTGGAGATACGTTCAATGTCTCCAAAATATCAGACATGATCGTAGCCCCCCTGCTCAACCGTCCGAATGTCAGTTGTCGCTGGTCGTGACGCCACTTCATCTTGCTCGGCCTGCTCACTACGCCGCAATTGCAAATCGGCTCTTTCTTTCTCGCCGTCTTGCATCAAACGTAATGCGGCAACTTTTTGGGTGTCCGATCGGTGTTTGGCACTTGCGTCGTCAAGTCTGTTACTACATTCAACGACATGCTCACCGAGCTGTGCCAATTGATCAGAAAGCTTGCTGACAAACGTTCGTTTATGCGCCAGCATGACGGGAACGCTCTCTTCACCGGCGACAACCGTGTCATAAGCGGCTATGTATTGCTGAATGGCCTCCTGCTCCCTGAGGGCTTGATCCCGCAAATCCTGCTGCTTCTGGCATGAGTGCCGCGAGACAGTGGCTTGCCAGTCAGCCAGTTTTACCAATCCATCTAGGGTCTTTTTTCGCATTTTGGTTTACGCTCGAATCTCCCTACTCTTTTCGGCAGAACCGGCGCTGCGAACAGCCAGATCAAAGGATCTAACAGTAAGAAACCGTTAATCGGACGTCGATGCAAGTAACTGACGCAACTGATCGGTAGATTCCGTCAGTGAAACCCCCTCATCAGCAGCCTGTTGAAGGTAATTGTTTAACCGCGGCCAGAGGGCGAGAGCCCGATCAAGTGTCGGATCACTACCTTCCTGGTACAAACCGACTCTGACCATGTCCTCTTGCGCACGGTAGCTGGCTGCAAGCTTGAGACATTCCTGAATCAGTTGATCATGTTCGCGGCTTGTGATCGATCGCCGTATTCGGCTGACAGAAGCACCGATATCAATAGCCGGAAAATGCGCTGCTTCGCTTAGCGATCGACTCAACACAATATGTCCATCCAGCACGGCCCGCACCGCATCAACAATTGGATCATTCTGATCATCGCCTTCGGCCAATACGGTATATATTCCCGTAATCGACCCACCGGACTCAAATCGACCGGCGCGTTCCACCAAGCGTGGCAATGCAGCGAATACTGACGGTGGATACCCTTTGGTCGTAGGGGGTTCCCCAGTTGCGAGGCCGATTTCTCGTTGCGCCTGGGCAAATCGAGTCAACGAATCCACCAACAACAACACTTCTTTTCCTTCGTGACAAAAATTTTCGGCAATGGTTGTCGCCAACAAGGCACCTTGCAACCTGGACAGTGGTGGTTGATCTGCCGGCACTGCAACCACAATCGCGTTGCGCATGCCCTCATCACCGAGTGTCTGCGTAACAAACTCCTGGACCTCCCGGCCCCGTTCCCCAATGAGTGCTATGACGGTCACATCTGCGCTCGAATGCTGCGTCATCATCCCGAGCAATGAACTCTTGCCAACACCACTGCCAGCCATCAATCCGACCCTTTGCCCACGACCAAGCGTCAGCAACCCATTGATCGCTCTTACACCAACATCAAAAGGTTCGTCAATTGTGCGTCGGCTCAAGGGGTTAATAGCTGCACCCGACAATGATCCGTGACGGGGACATTTCAATGGGCCGCGACCATCCAAGGGCATGGCATTGGCATCGATAACACGACCAAGCAGAGCCGAACCAACGGGGGCTTTGAATGATGTTGAAATGCGACTGACGCGAGCATTTGATCTAAGCCCCTGTATTGGCCCTGTTGGCATCAACAGAGTTCGCTGCCCGTTGAATCCGACAACTTCGGCTTCGACATGTGTTGAACCAGGAGCCTCAATCGCGCATCGATCACCTAAGGAAGCCTCACAACCATCTGCTACCAGCGTCAGACCCATGAGCTGATCCAGACGCCCATTAACCGGCAGCTCTTGTAAAGTCAACGCATTTGAAAAATCAGCGAGACCCGCACGCAAACGCTTGATCGCATTGTTATCAGTGTGAGTCAAGGTCACGAACCTTGAGCATCTGCGCGATCATCTGAGGTCTGATTCGCTGTCAGTCTGCATATCTGTTCGTAAACACCTGTTCGGACCGAAGATGCACCCACTTCGATGTGGCAGTCACCACGATTCAATTTTTTGTCTTCGACAATCCTTATCGCCAGGTCTGGATCAACCAGCTGCTTGACGCGATCCGCGTCCAGAGGATGCATACGAACCATAGATGCCGCGGTAGTCGCCGGAAGTCTGGCCAATCCTTCGATCACCCAGTCTTTGATAAGCGAGGCATCGGTTTTAATCTCTTGATTCAATACAAGACCAGTCGTCACTTTTACCAATTCGATGATGTCTTCGAGTATTGTTTCGTCGCGCAGAACTTCCTGCTCAGACAAGCTCTTGAGAATCTTGCTAAGACCTTGGTTATCAGTTTCATAAGCAGCTGCATTACCTTCGGCAAAGCCAGCCGAAAAACCTTCATCGTAGCTCGATTGAAGCATTTCGGCTGAAATATTAGCCGCCGCAGCTACATTCATTGGCGTTTCTTCAAGACTTACCGACTCAGTATTTTCTTCGTCGGCTTCGACTGAACTATCAGGTTCTACGTCGCTACTTATTGCATCATGACTATCGTCTTCTGCATCGGTTTCATTGGCGTTTTCCGGCATAGTCGATTGCCGTGAGCTCGGTTGACTGGCTACTTTTAGTGTTGCCTCAGCAGAGGAAAGCGAGGGCGCCTGCCAACGCTTTACTGAACGAGACTCCTCCTCTGTCAATACTCTAAACAAAGTCATCTCCCTTACCGCCAAGCGCGATCTTGCCATCGGCCGCCAAGTCCTGTGCCGCCCCTAAAATCTCTTTCTGTGCTGTTTCCACTTCTGAGAGCTTTACCGGTCCCTTTGATTCGAGGTCATCTCTCAACAGCTCCGCAGCGCGAGACGACATATTGCGGAATATTTTTTCCTGCAGATCAGACGACGACCCTTTGAGCGCAAGAATGAGGTTTTCATTCGACAACTCTCTAAGCAAGGTTTGCATGCCACGATCATCCAAGGCCATGAGATTTTCAAATATGAACATCCCTTCCTTGATCTGCTCACACAGTTCGGCGTCAGCAGCCTCCATCGCTTCAAGTAATTTTTCTTCCGCTTCCTTGGAAACACCATTCAATATTTCCGCTGCAACCTTGACACCACCAACACCACTGACTTCAACCTCAGAATTATTCTCAAACAGACTTTTAATGATGTCATCAAGATCGGCCAAAGCAGTAGGATGTAATTTGTCGAGCTTGGATATACGGGTGACTAAATCAAGGTGCTGATCCTCGGGAAGACGATCCAGCACTTCTCCGGCCTGTTCGCGAGGTAATTGACTCAGTACGGTAGCGATAATCTGTGGATGTTCGTCACGAATGATTTTGGCCACGATACGTGGATTCATCCACCGCAATTCTCCTAAAGCAGTGTCATCCTCAGCCGGCTCCATCTGCGACAACACGCTGGTTGCCTTGTCTTTGCCAAGCGCTTTGGTCACAGTCGTTTTGAAGTACTCGGCCGAACCCATGCCTAAAGACGATTCTTTACCAACGCGCCCCATGAAATTGTCCAGCGTACTGCTTATCTGAGCTTGAGTGACGCCATCTATCGCGGTCATTGCGCCGCCCAAGGCTTGCACTTCTTCGGGTTTCATGTGCTTGAGAATTTCGGCAGCCTCTTCCTCGCCGAGCGCCATTAGAAGGATCGCCGCCTGACAAGAGCCACTTAGCTCGGGTTCAGCCGGCTCGGTAATCTCTTCGGTTTCAGCTTCGGTTTCGCTCATGATGTTTCCTTGACCCAATCCTTGACTACCTTCGCAACTCTTTTCGGATCTTCAGCTGCCATGACTCGGGCCATATTCAATATGTCGCCATACACCGCCGGAGGTGCATCGAGCGATGCGGTAGCCAGGGACGCCTCATCGTCGAGCGAATTGTTCGTGCTCGCTGTGGTTTCGGGATCGTCTTCAGTATCACCGTCGACCGCATCGTTAGTCAGCAAATCCTGACCATCATCCTCTGCAACTAGCTTCTTGAAAGCCGGACGCACTACTAAAAGAATCAATAGCAACACTGACAATCCGATCATCACTTGTCTCACCATTGTCCAAAGCCACGGCTGCTGCCATATCGGCAGAGGTTCCATGGGGAGTATTTCTTCAGCCGGTTGAAACGGGCGATTGAACAGCACCACACTATCGCCGCGGTTCTCGTCGAAACCAATGGCTTCGCGGGCAAGCGCCGTGTATTCCGCTAGTGCCTCGTCACCCAAAGGAGTTCGTACTATCTCACCAGCCTCGTTTGTCGTTATCTGATCATCGATAATCACAGCAGCGGTCAACCGTCTTACGCCACCGGGCGACTGACGCGTGTGGGTAATCGTCTTGTCGAGTTCATAGTTCTTTAATTCACTACTGGTTTCATTAACCGTCTCAGCGCCGCCTTCCTGGCCCGGCACGCCCTCGGCGATGGTTCCGGCTTCTGGCGGTTGATTGGTCAATGCACCTGGAACTCCAGCCGCTGCCGCTCCGGTCCTGCGCTGAAGCTGAGACTCCGCGGAACGAAGCTGCAAGGGGTCCGGGTTGTAATTTTCTTCCGTTCGTTCGTTGATGGAAAAATCAACTTCGGCGGTAACGATGGCCCTTACGCGCCCTGCACCCACAACCGGTGTCAATAAGGAGACAATTCGGTCCGAATATAGCTTTTCAAGCCGTCTTGTGTACTGGTATTGATCTCGATTGATTCCTGATCCTGTTTCATCACCCGTGGAAAGCAAACGTCCCCACTGATCGACTATCGTTACCTGATCGCTTTGCAAATAAGGAATACTGGAGGCGACGAGATTGGTAACCGCATTCACCTGCTCTTCCTCGATCACTCTTCCCGCAAGCGGCTTTATCATCACCGAAGCGGAGGCCTGCTCACGGTCACGGACAAACACCGACTGCTTGGGCAGGGCTAGATGCACCCGAGCAGACTCAACGTTTCGCATACTGCTGATCGTGCGACTCAGCTCCGTTTCAAGCGCATGCTGATAGCGTGCTGTTTCAGTAAAGTGACTGGTACCCAAAGATGATTCCTGCTGCAAAACTTCCAGACCGACTGATTCGCGCTGCAACAATCCACTCGCGGCCAAACCCAATTTGATTTCTGCGGCTTGTGCCTTTGGCACTAGCACCAGGCCTGTGTTCGGATCCAGTTTGTAAGGTGTTGCAGACGTATTGAGCATCTCCATGATCTGCAAGGCATCTTGACGCGATTGCTGCTCCGTAATAGGAACAAATTCTGGTCGAAGCGCCCACATGATCAAGCCGACCCCCAAGGTCAATGCCATGGCAAGCGTCAGCAAGGCCCCGACCTGTGGTGCGGCAAGCGTTCGGCTCACACTGTTTAACACCGGATTACCACCAGGCAGTGGCGATTGCGACACGTTAGAGTCTTCTAGATCGCTCATTAATCAGCCGATTCCGATGGTTTTGATATTGTTATTCAACATGGATGGTCTGTACGCACTAGATCGGCATGTTCATGATGTCTTTATAAGCAGACACCATCCTGTTGCGCACCTGAGTCATGGCTTCAAACGAAATTCGGGCCTTTTGCATGGCAACCATGACATCAGACAACTCAACATTCGGATCACCTCTTTCATATGACTCGCGTAACGACTGTGCTTCACTACCACGTGTGTTGACTTCCTCCATAGAAGCTTTTAACGCGTCAGCAAACACACTGGATTCTGCTGACTTGTCAACCTCCGCTGCCGGGATCCCGGCGTCCTGCGCCATGGTTCGCAACTGCACCAACAATGCATTGGTATCAATGGGGGCGTTCAAAGTCTTGTCCGTGTGATCGATTCGAGATTTCTCGAGCAATCGGCATGCCCCGACACATGTATAAACTCGCTACGTACGGCGTGTAACCGTTACATACGATCGAATACCTAACCCCAGCGTGATCAGTCTTTCTCGAAAAATGACGATAAGCAAAGGGCTTTCGCATTAACATCGGTAGTGACGCCTGTGAGAACCCTACGATAATTCGGTGCTCAATATCTGTCATGCCGACTGGAGCTTCATCACCCTCCGCCATAAACGCCTTGAATCGCGGGTCAGGCATGGGTGGCTTTCCCCATTCCATTGATGAGCGACTTGAATTTGTTCTAAACCCAGGACCGTTGACGACAATCCAGACACCCACAAAGCAAAACGGCCCGGATCACATATTTCTGTGAACCGAGCCGTTTTTTGTTGGTGGAGATGGGGGGAGTTGAACCCCCGTCCGAAAGCACTCTGCCTTTGGTACTACATGCTTAGTTTCGTCATTAGCTTTAGCCGTTCTACCCAGGACGAACACCAAAATAGTTCAGCGAGCTCATTATTTGTTTAACGCTTAGGTGTAAGAGCGACCCTTCACGCGATCCTATGGCTATTGCCCCGGAGCTGAAGCATAGGCACGACTGCCGCCGGGTAGAACTACACAACTAAACTAATAAAAGTCTAATTATGCAGCCATCGCATAGTTGTCATCGTTTGCAACTATAAGTTTTCAGCTGGATTTACGAGGTAATCTGAGCCTCGGCATGCACCTCAGGGTTTGCCACTTCCGTCGAAACCATGTCATCCCCGGAAACTTCAACCACGTCTCAAGTATGAGGCCGATTGGCCACGATTTCAATGCCTGATTGGACTATTCACACAAATATTCATAGCTGACCGCGACCAGCTCTGAAAAGGTCGTCTTTTTGATGAAGCGGCGCTATGCCTGCTTACGGGCGGTAGTGCCAAGGAGTTCTTCGAATTCACTGGCGATGACCGGTTTGCTACAGAAGTAGCCTTGGTATTCATCACACTTGAGTGCGTTGATATGTGCCAGCTGGTGGTGTGTTTCGATCCCTTCGGCGACCACGCTCAAGCCGAGATCATGGGCAAGTGATATGACAGCCTTGACAATCGGTGTCTTGTCAAATGCAGATTTGATTTCGCTAATGAATGAACGGTCTATCTTGAGCTGATGCAAGGGAAAACGCTGCAGGTATCCTAGCGAGGAATAACCCGTACCAAAATCATCGATGGATATCTTGATGCCGATATTCTGTAAATCCTGCAGCTTGACGACATTGCTCTCGGCATTGTCCATGATCATGTTTTCAGTCAACTCGATGATCAGTGACTGCGCATCAAGACCGCTGTCTTCAATTGCATTATGAACCGTGGAAATGAAATTCGGTTCGTACAACTGCCTGATTGAAACATTAACTGCTATCTTGAAATCAGGAAATCCCGCATCATGCCAGCGCTTGGCCTGAAAACACGCTTCGCGTAACACCCACTCACCTATAGCAACAATCGTCCCTGAATCCTCTGCCATCGGAATGAAATTCTCCGGCGATATCAACCCAAACTCGGGATGGTTCCAGCGCACCAGAGCTTCTGCACCGCATATCTGATTGGTCTTGACGTTCACTTTTGGTTGATAGACCAGAAATATTTCATCATTATCAGTCGCGGTATGCAATCCGTTCTGGAGACTAAGAAGCACACGTGATTGTGCATCCATTTTCTTTGAATAAACAGCGAATGTTTTATCACTACCACGCTTGGCATGCTGCATGGCAGTTTCTGCTTCGTTTATCAATGATTCCACATCGGCAGTGTCGTTATCCATTATGGATACACCGATTTTTACAGACAGGTGTATGTTCTGATTATCAATACGAAACGGTGCTTCAAGCGATTCGATAAATCGATTGATGCCAAACGTCACACTATGTGTGAGTGCGCTTTCGGAATCAAGAGGTAACAGGACAACAAAGCGGTCCCCTTCGAGCCGACCGACATAAGGTTTGCGATTGCTGAATTCTTCCGCAGAATAGTTCCACAGCTCGCGCAAACTGGCGTCGCCAAAAACTGCCAGCAGGCGATCAACAAACCGTTTCAGAACTTCATCACCAGCTGCTGGGCCAAGTGAATCATTGATCGACTTGAAGCGGTTGATATTGATCAGAATCATTGCGGCCGGCGGCGTATGTTCATCAACATGATCCAATCGTCGCTTCAGAACAGTGGTGAAGCATTGGCGGTTAGGCAGCTCGGTGAGAGTGTCGACATGCGTCATACGTCGTTGCCAAGCACGCGTCGCGAGGGTGTTACCCATGCGTAACGCAAGTTCGCTGGCGTCAATCGGCTTGGCAAGAAAATCGGTGGCGCCGAGTTTCAAGGCCTTGTGTTTGGTCTCTGGATCATCAGCAGACGTCAACACCAGAACCGGGAGGCTTTTAAGACTATCGTCTCGGCGTATCTCGGCAAGTATGTCAAAGCCAGATACGGTTGGCATAAAAAGATCGAGCAGCAATACATCAGGCTCTTCGCGCCGCAGGATCTCCATCGCGACACGCGAATCGGAGACCGAAACAAACCGGGAATAGCCTTCGGTCTCGAGATGAACACAGAGCACATCCATGTTTATCTCTTCATCATCGACCATCATGATTTTCGCATGCTGCATCAAATCCCGAGTCTGCTCTTGCAGAACCTCGAGATCAGCATGATCCATCAACGATGTACCGTATGTTCTCATGCTTCAGGTAATCCGATTTCTGGAACGACGAATTTCATCAGGCGGACACCCGCTCTGGCGATTGATCCTGCCATCCCTCGATTACTCGAGATGCATAACGCCTGACTTCCGACAACTCCATTTCAGTTTGATCCTTATTCGATGCTTTGGCAGCCATCTCAAGCTTCAGACTTCGTTCGGTAAATCCATCAAATCCAACATTCCCTCCGGAGCCTTTCAACCAATGAGCTATTTCCGCAATCGCGGTAAAATTCTCTTCGCTCATGGCCGTGTCCATCGCTGATACCTGTTCCTGAAGACGCGGAATGAATTTCTCGACGATTGGTCGAAATTTCGGATTTTCTGCAAGTAAACTACTAGTAATGGGTGTATCGACTCCGGAGTCTGTGTTGCTGAGTACAGACTCAGAATTCGTGATCGGCACCACATTCCCGGCTTTTTCAGACTGCGAGCAATTTGTTTCACGGGTGTCGATCATCAATCGTGGGCGAATGCGTTCAATGTCAGCAATCGCCTGAACAGCGGCCTGCTTGTCCTTGGCTTTGGCGGCCTCTTCCAGCGCGAACGCCGGATCGAAAGTAGCTTCGAACCCGCATGTACCGCCAGAGCCTTTGAGCCAATGGCCCAGCGCAAACAGTTGCGTCCAATCTTCACTGTTCAAGGTGTCATGCATCACAATAATCTGATTATCGAGCTTTTCCAGAAAACTTTGGATGATGGCGACGAATCTGGGACTCGATACCGCCAGAGTACTGTAGATCGGTTGCTCAGCTGAACTGTCAGGAGTCAATTCAACTTGTGCCGGCACTTTCGACGTCTTATCAGGTTCGCTGAGCGCTGCAACGATTTCACCACCCAACAAGGTTGACAGCAGATTCGTCAACTTGTCAATATCAATCGGTTTGGTCTGGTAGTGGGAAAATCCTGCTTCAAGTATCCGCAGCTCGTATCCTTTCATTGCATTGGCAGTCAACGCGACAATCGGACGATCAAAACCAAACTTGCGCATCTCGGCAACAGCTTCGTACCCATCCATTACAGGCATTTGAATATCCATTAAGACAAGGTCAAACGACTTGTCCTTCACTGCATTCACCGCTTGCAAACCGTCTTCGGCAAGTGTCACGTCAAGACCAAGATCCTCGAGTAACAGTTTCAGTAGTTCACGATTCTCCAATGCATCATCAACAACCAGAAGCTCTGACGGCGGGAAGTGCCAACTACTGGACTCTACGTGCTCAACCGTTTCCAGTGAGGCAAAAACTTCGTCTGGCGATAACATCGGTACATCGTTACGATCATCTTGCGGAATCGTGACTAAAAACGTACTCCCCTCGCCCGGTACACTTTTAACGATTATATTCCCGCCCATCGCCTCAGACAGTTTCTTGGAAATCGACAAGCCCAGGCCCGTTCCACCAAAGCGTCGGGTAATAGAGACATCAGCCTGCGTAAAGGCATCGAAAATCGTCGCCTGCTGCTGCTCGCTCATACCAATTCCAGTATCGCTTACCGCAATTTCGATGTTCGAGTCACGGTACGTGATCGCAAGGGTCACACCGCCTTCTTCAGTAAATTTTATGGCATTACCTACCAGATTGGTCATGATCTGGCGTAGTCGTGCAGGATCAGAGACAATGGTTTCGGGCAAGTCGCTGTTGATTTGCATCTCGAGACCAATGGATTTCTCTTCCGCCTTGACCCGTAGAACCTTGATGACCTCATGGGCAATTTCTGCAGGTTTTGTGGCTATTTCTTCTACTTCCATCGCACCGGATTCAACCTTGGATAAATCCAGTACATCATTGATCAGCTCCAGCAAATGATTACCGCTGTTCGAGATCGTGTTCAGATGTTTTTGCTGCTCTTCGGGAGATTGATTGAATCCGCGCTTCAACACCTCTGTGAAACCCAGGATCGCTGTCATGGGTGTTCGAATCTCATGACTCATATTTGACAGAAAAGCACTCTTGGCCTGATTCGCCTCTTCTGCGTCCTGCATGGATTGGCGAAGCAGCAGTTCTTTCTCTTCCAGCAGCGTTACGTCATCCATGCTGATCAATACACCGCCGACTCGACCTTTGGCACCGTTGACCGGCGAACAGTTGACGATGAACTTGCGCGTCTCCCCTACCGAATTCCTGAAACCGTACATCTCATGGCGGGTCGCTTCACCGGTATCGAGTGCCTGCGTCCAGGGATACTCGGGATTCTCCTCGTCATCATGAATCCACGACAGTTCCGTAGCTTGAATCCCAATCAATTCTTCTGCTGGTTGACCAACAAGCTCAGCAAAAGCTGCATTGGCCAACACCAGATTGCCTTTACGGTCGATGACAATCAGCGATTCAGCTATCGTGTCCAACGCCGAGCGCACTCGACCGGGAACCGCTGTGGACGGGTTGAGCTCCTTCAACATCTTGCCAAGATACAAGTAAAACACTGGGAAGCTAACGAAAGCGACGAACATCATCAGGCTAAACGGCAAATGACGCAGCCTGTCAAGAAAGCTCTTTGGCTGGTATTTTCCAAAGTAAAATCGCAATTCACCCCATTCACGATTACCGAGAAAAAGTGGAACGCTAACAGGACTTGCATCGTCGAGTAATGCAAGGCCAAACAAGGCATCCGAGTTACCTTGGTTTCGATGTAATACAATCGAGTCAAGTTCAGCGTTTCGCTCAATGATGAATTCGAGTGAACTTTGAACACCCGCGAGATCGCCTCGACGCAACAGCATCGTACTTGACGCGGCCAAGCCTTCGGATAAGGCGATACGCCCCTCGAGAATGGCACCCTCACGATCAGGCACAAAGCCCAGCAGCATCGCAAGCAGGACTATTGTCGTCATTAGTGATGACAAGCCAAACACGATATGAAAGCGCGCGTTAAAGCTTGGCAAGCGCGCAAATAGAGCTTTTAACGAGGACAGCATCAAGACGTTCCGTATTTCCTGAGGTTTTCCATGCATTTAACCGTCCGCATTGAGCAATGCACCGCTGTCATTAGCCCGTAAGCCGGCTGCTTGAATGAAAATCGGCAACGCGACACATTTCTTCAGCCTTAAGCAACCCTGTCGACAGGTATAACGTGAACTAAATCACAGCTTGAATAAGCGCTTGAAGCAACGCTAGAGAGACGTGGCGGATATGCCGATAGCGCTGGTATATCCCGGTGACATCGAATTACATGTTTCATAGCGGCCTATGCGGTCTAACTGCCAGAGAAAAAATGGAAACAAGACATGGATAGTAATCGTCCCTGTAATGTAATCGTGGTCGACGATGAACCAGCGATCAATCAAATTCTGGAAAAAGTTCTGGAAGACGCAGGTATGTCGGTACGCGCAGCGGTAAATGCTCAGGACGCTTTGACGCTATACAAAGAGCAGCAAGCAGACGTCGTCATAACGGACATTCAGATGTCCGGCATGTCCGGTTTCGACCTGCTCGCTGAATTGCTGCTGCGCAACCCTAATGCCAAGATAATCATGATGACGGGATACGATAGCTATGATGTCGTACGACGCGCACTGCAAGAAGGAGCTTATGACTACCTGACCAAACCACTTGAAGATCACGACCTCATTGTCGCCCGTGTTCTTCGTGCGTTCGAGCATGTAAAGCTTATTCGTGAAAACGCGAATCTGATCAAACGGCTGCAAGCCAGTCACGCCAAAATCACTGGCACTAATCGGCACCTAGTCCACTTGAACAAACGACTTCGACATCTGGCCATTACCGATGAATTGACTCAGCTCTACAACCGTCGGTTTATTGATCGAACTATTCAGACTGAGACTGAAGAGCGTACAAGGCTTGTCAATCCACTGTCCGTGCTGTTACTTGATGTGGATCATTTCAAGGCCTTCAATGACAAACACGGTCACGATGGCGGTGACCAGGCATTGCAGGCAGTAGCGGATATCATGAAAAAGTGCTCTCGTCCGGGCGATCTGATCGGTCGCTATGGAGGCGAAGAATTCATTGCCGTACTGCCTGGAACATCAGAAGATCAGGCGAATGCACTCGCCGAAACGATTCGCGGCGAAATCAAAAAGCAGGCATTTATGTTCGAAAAACAACAGACTCATATAACGGTCAGTATTGGCGTTGCCAGTACCGTTGACAATGAAGATAAAGTGTCAGGTCGTCGCTTGATCATCCAGGCTGACAAGGCCTTGTATGCTGCAAAGGATGCGGGACGCAATTGCAGCTGCCATTTCTCGGAATTGCCGGATACTCGGGACAATGTTGTCCCATTGATCATACCGGATGCCGCTAACAGCTAGGATGCGAAGAAGTCTACTGCGCAGCGAACTCCGCTTGGAATGACAAGATCAGGATTATCCATAATCAGAAGCACCCCATAGGTCGCACTGGCAGGATCCGCTACTGCGTCGATGCGTCTGACTTCAGCGCTGAGTAGTTTGTTTTCATAACCTGGGACATTCAAGGTAACGCCCGCGTTCATGCCTGCTTCCAGACTACCGAGATAATCGATCGGTACGATAACTTCCACGTGCAAGGGATCCAGTTGCGCAACGCGAAACACCGCATCGCTATCGACATATTCGCCCGCACTTTTAAGACGTTGCACCACAACCCCGTCAATTGTACTTCTGATAACTCGGCGATCGAGCAATGCCTGCGCGCGATCAACCTCAAGATTCCTGAGCACTCCTGATTCGAATTCCTGACGCACCTGCAGATCCGCAATAGACGATTCAGTCTGCACCTGATCCATGGTTTGCTCCGAAATCAACCGCTTTGCCAGCAGCTCCCGGTTTCTCGACGCTGTTCGCTGACCGAATTCAGCGGTGATGGTTCGAAGTTCGCCTGCGGTGTTCGCCCGAGCCACTTCACGGGCGATGGACAGTGAAACACGTTCCACTTCGCTTTCCAGATGCGCCATCACCGTGCCCTTACCGACATAGTCACTGCGATCAAAAAGTGTTTCTGACAATAAGCCCGGAACCGCCGAACCGATGTCGACCAACGCACTCGGCTCGACGACACAGTCCATATCCGACAGCACTTCGCGTGCGGCTATCGACGTACCAATCAGTGGCAGTATGACTGCGCTGATAGCAAGAGCGCCGCCGACCGAGCCAAGCACCGTGCGTTTGCCAACTCCTACCGAACGTTCAGTTGTTGTGTCCATTAGCTTTTCGTCTCGCGTGCCCATCGATTAAACCGACAGTTGTTTGATCAGAACTTGCCTGGTAGCACGCCACCATCGCGCACCCAATGACTCAGGTGCATGGGTCAACGTGATATAAGCTCTTCCGCCGATACCACGGGTTGATAGCTGTTCAGGCAAACTTAACTCCATATGAAAGACAGGCTCAAGCGTTTCTGACTTACCTTCGGACGTCGATGCAACTGCTATGCCGCTGCGTCCGTTGTAGGCGAGAGCCTGACTCGGCAAAGAGTGGCTACCAGACGGAATTTCGCGTAGAACCGCGGCCTCAAGGCGCTTGTCGAGCGCCTCTGCCAGCCTGATTTGCGCCACGGACACGCCGTTTCGAACCTGCACTATATCTCTCTGTCGAATCACCGCCCTGACTCTGAGTTCGTCTGGGCGGACCACAAAGGCCAACGGAGTGCCGGCCTGTACATGAGCGCCAACAGCAATATCAGCGGCAGCCAATGCCAGACGACCACTGAGCTTCGCACGCACCGTCAAGTCATCTTGTCGTTCACGCATCAGGATCTTTTGTTGCGCCAACTTCCCAAGCTCACTATCAAGTGATAATCCTTTAGAGAGATCTGTCAGCCTAGAAGCATGTCGTTCTGCCTCAAGTACCTTGATTTCTGCATCAAGTACATCGAGCGATCGTTCAAGTTGCGATGATTCAAACCTGAACAGGACATCCCCTGCCTCGACCCAGGCACCGGCTTGCACCGGCATGTCTATCAGCTCTGCATCTTCTGCCGCATAGATTTCCGCTTGTCCCGGCACCCAAACGACGCCCTCTGTGCGCGTACTCGAGGGCAATGGAAAGGCGCTAATAAGAACGACCGTGAACAGAGCACCGACCGCCGTTTTGAGCGTGGCAGCACGACGTGTGTGTTCCAGATCCGGACTGTGCGAAAGATAATCAAACAGTTTGACCAACGGTTTGAGCGCAAGTTGGTAGAGCGCAAATACGCTCAGGAAAAAACCAATCAATGGCAAAGTGTTATAGAGAAATATGCAAATTAACGCAGTGATAAACCAACGATAGACAATGGCTAAAACACCGTATGTTGCTAACCATCGACGTTCACGCGGTGCCGTTACCGGGGTCTCAATATGAGGGATTCTGAACAGATAATGCTTGCAAAGATATTTTAGATAACGGGTGGAGCGCGACGCGAGATTGGGTATATCTATAGCGTCTTGTAAAATGTAGTAACCATCGAAACGGAGCAAGGGGTTGGCATTGAACAAAAGTATCGACGCCATTGTGATAATGGTTGTCGCAAAGGTAATATCGCGGATAAGACCAGGTTCGACAATCAACCATACCAATAAAGTCAATGATGCAAGAACCGCCTCAAACGCAATCCCGGCGGCACTGACAATAAGCCGTTCTCTGCGTTTGTCAAACATCCATGCATCGGTTGCATCGACAAAGGGAACCGGCATCAAAACAAGAATCGAAAAACCCGCTTCATGAACATTCCCGCCAAAGCGCTTGATGGCAAGTGCATGAGCGAATTCGTGTCCGAACTTGATGATGGGATAAAGCACCAAATACATCCACCAGTGCCCTGGCGATTGTTGCAATCGTGTGAATTCGGCACTGAGTGATGCTGCATTCGTGATCGCGAGAAGCATTGCCGACAACACCAACACGAGTAACATCAGCAAACTGCGACGCGTAAGCATCCAGTGTAACCAAGGTAATACACGTGTCATCCACGCATCCGGGTTGATGATCGCAAAACGCAAGGCCAGCGGATTGAACCAGCGTTCCGAACGCTTTTTAATCTTTGCCATCTTGACGCCGCTGATCAGACGTTCGACATCATTGGATGCATTCAAACGGATCATCCCGGCGTTTGACAAGGTAATAACGGCGCTTGCCAAAGCGTGCTGCTCCGACTCGGTAGCATCTGGGAATTCAACTTCGCAGACAGATGCCAAGGTTTGTGTCCCGTCGAGCCTCTGCAAACAGGCATGCATTTGCGGATTCAAACGAACCTTGTCACCGGTCAAGGAATTTCCGGCAACATACCAGAGACTGCCACGTATCTCTCGAGCACTGGACTCCATTGTATCGAGCGCTGTCGGCTTAAGCTCCGCAACGCGTTGCCATAATGAGATCACAGCAAGCCCAGCTTCCAGGCCCAAAGACGCAGACCATTACGTAGTTTTCGGGTATAGACGTCAGCCGCCGTACGTCTGCCCACATCAATCTTGGCGATGCCTTCCATACCAGGACGCAGAAATGCAGGCGGACTGACAAGTTCTGCTTGCACGCGAAACGTACTGACTCCCGCCTCACTTTGGGCAACAGGCAACAGCTCTTCGATAGTGGCCTCAAGCGCTGTCCCGGGAGCTGAAGAAAGACGCACACCAAGTGTCTGACCCTTGTTGATCAGAGCAACATCATGCTCATCGACATTCAGTTCCAGACGATAGTCGGCCGTTCTAGCAACCGTAAAAAGTTTTTCACCTTGTTCAACAGCAGCACCGAGTGACTGCGATAAATCCCCTTCTGTGATGATCCCATCAAATGGTGCACGCAATTCGGCGCGCAGCAGCTGACGATCTACCAATGCGAGTTCCGCATCAATGCGAGCCCTGTCAGCCCGCAAACGTCCCAGCTCAATGCGATCTCGACTGGCCAGTGCCTGCGCCTGCGCTTGCTCGTTCTGCTGCGCCTCGCTCTGCCACTTGTCAGCGGTCAGTCGTAAATCTCGATTATCCAAGGTCGCCAACAGATCGCCCGACTTGACTGCGTCTCCGGCACGCAGCGTGGCGGACTGAACAAAACCATTTTGCGGTGCAACGATCAGCTGACTGTCAGCGGCAACGATCGATGCTCGGCTGGTCACCTTGGCGGTCACCGGAAAAACAAAGCTCAAAGCCAGCAATATCAAGCCAGCAAACGCCAGACTTTGCCGGGTTGACAAGGCACCGCGCGACAGCGCATGAATGAAACGCCTGCTGCGCTGGTGAATGGCTTGCATAAAGGACCGTTCCTGATGCACCAACACATCCAGCACCGCGATCGACGGCTTGACGAGTTCGGACATCCCGGCAGACAGATCCGTGGCAGGCAATACATCGTTCGGATATTCAAGCAACAAGGCATAACGATGATGTTTCGCCTCAAGTGAAAAACTCATCAGACGATTACCCGTTGACACCTTGCACAGCTCTGCATGGGCCGGATGCGTCACAATTTGTTCCGCTTCAGACTCAACTTCTTGCGTATCGCTGAACTCGATCGGCGCATCCGCATCGAGAGTCTCGGTCAGAGCTGCCGTTATCAGCTGAGGCAATGAACGTCGGGTATCAAGCTTCATCTGATCGGAAACCGCCATCAGCACTGTCGAACCGGACCGGCGAATACCCAGCGATACTCGTCGCACCGGAAATTGCCCGACCAATTGGTTGATCAATGCCACGGAAACGGCGTCGGCGCTTGTATCACTGAGGATTGCACGCAGCACCACCTCGCTGAGTACCGCAGACGAGTCTGTGGCACGCGCAGGGTCAAACAAGGCCATAGCGGCGTTTTTCCGGCGAAACGGAGTTTCAACAGCCATCTAAGTGTCCGGACAGTGTTATGCCAAGCAAACTGCAACTAGCAAGCCAGTTACAATGTCGGCACCATCCATTTTTTTACGCGCTCGATGACAGCCATGCACTCAGACGCCACAATCGGCCACACAGCCACGCCCGAAACGGCGCGTGCCAAACCCGCCAACGCAGACTGGCAAGATATTGCTCTTCTTGACCAGCAATTGAGTAGCGAGGAACGCCTGATCAGGGACACGGCCCACGACTATTGCCAGAGTCGGCTGTTACCACGCGCCGTCATGGCGAATCGGCATGAACAGTTTGATCGCGAGATCATGAACGAATTCGGGGAGCTCGGGCTGCTCGGCATGACCATTCCCGAGGAATACGACTGCGCTGGCAGCTCCTACGTCAGCTACGGACTAGTCGCCCGCGAAGTCGAGCGGGTGGATTCAGGCTATCGATCAGCCATGTCGGTACAGTCCTCGCTCGTCATGCATCCGATCTTTGCCTACGGTAGCGATGCACAACGGCGCCACTATCTACCAAAACTGGCCAGCGGCGAATGGATTGGATGTTTCGGTTTGACTGAACCGGACCACGGTTCTGATCCCTCATCCATGATCACGCGGGCGACAAAAATTGACGGTGGCTACAGACTCAATGGCGCGAAAAACTGGATTACCAATTCCCCTATCGCCGACGTTTGCGTCATCTGGGCAAAGTCCGATGCGCACGATGGCAAGATCAAGGGTTTTCTGGTCGATCGTGGTACGAAAGGACTGGAAACACCAAAGATCGACGGCAAGTTCTCTTTACGCGCATCCATCACCGGCATGATCCAGTTGCAAGATGTAGATATCTCGGAAGACCAACTGCTGCCAAATGCCCAGGGACTGGCAGGTCCTTTCGGTTGCCTGAACCGTGCACGCTACGGCATCAGCTGGGGCGCCATTGGCGCCGCGGAAGCCTGTTGGCACCAGGCGCGAAGCTACACCCTTGATCGTAAACAGTTTGGCAAACCACTCGCCGCCAATCAGTTGATTCAAAAAAAGCTTGCCGATATGCAAACGGAAATCACTCTCGGTTTGCAAGGGTCCTTGCGGCTCGGTCGTCTGATGGACGATGGCAACGCTTCAGCGGAACTGATATCTCTAATGAAGCGCAACAATGCCGGCAAAGCATTGGCGATGGCCCGCGAGGCACGCGACATGCTCGGCGGCAACGGCATTTCCGATGAGTATCACGTAATGCGTCACGTCATGAATCTGGAAGCCGTGAACACCTACGAAGGTACGCATGATATTCACGCCTTGATACTCGGACGTTGCCAGACGGGTTTGCAGGCATTCACGTAAACATTCGGGTATCTGCAATGCAAAACGTGCCACCCGTAAAGTGTCATTCGCTGCTTGATGAGTTACGCGCTGTCGTCGGCGATGCACATGTATTGACTGAAAATTCAGTCTCAAGTCGGGCATCGCACTATTGGGATGCCACACCGATGACGGCGCTCGCCATAGTTCGTCCCGCCAATACTGACGAGACATCAGCGATCATGCGCCTCTGCCACCGTGCCGGACAGGCAGTGGTTACCCACGGCGGATTGACTGGCCTGGTTGAAGGTCACGCCAGTAACGAACAGGAAATCGTACTGTCGATGGAACGTCAGCGCGATATTCAGTCTGTTGATGTCGACGGTAGAACGATCACTGTACAGGCCGGAGCCGTGCTGCAATCAGTACAAGAGGCAGCAACCAACGCAGGCCTGCAATTTGGACTGGATCTTGGCGCAAGAGGTTCGTGCACGATCGGTGGCAACCTGTCGACCAATGCAGGTGGCTTGTCGGTACTGCGTTACGGCATGATGCGTGAGCAAGTACTTGGACTTGAAGTCGTGCTCGCCGATGGCCGTGTCATGTCATCGATGAACCGCATGATGAAAAACAACGCAGGTTACGATCTCAAGCAATTGTTCATTGGCAGTGAAGGTACACTTGGCATCATCACGCGTGCAGTGTTGCGCCTGCGCGCAGCAACTCCAGCAGTCGCCACTGCATTGGTTGCGTTTGACCACTACGATACGGTGCCGGCTTTCCTGCGTCATATGGACGATTCGCTCAATGGAACGCTAGACGCCTTTGAAATCATCTGGCGACCTTTTTTCGACTTGAATACCGATACGACTATTGACGGCAATGTCAGTTCACCGTTCGATAACAGCTACCCTATCTATGCCATCGTCGAATCAAAAGGCTCAGAGCAGGAGCTCGTCACAACACAGTTTCAGAATGCACTTGAAGTAGCGTTTACCGACCAATTGATCGTTGATGCAGCAATTCCCCAATCCGAGAAAGAACGTCAGTCCATCTGGCAGATACGCGAAAATGTCGATATCAGAAGGCGCTTCGATCCGGTCTTCGTCTATGACATCAGCCTGCCGATCGTTCACATGCAAAGCTACTTGAACGATATCGAAGCAAACTTGAATAAACAGTGGAGTGGTGTTCAATTCTTTGCCTATGGCCACTTGGCCGATGGCAATTTGCATTTGGTGATTTCACCCGCCAAAACACCGGACTACACCGAAGCACTCGGCGATGAGTGGCATAGCGTAAGCAATGACATTGTCTATGCACCACTACATGCTTTGGGTGGATCAATATCCGCTGAGCACGGCATCGGTCTGAAAAAGAAGCCTTACCTGGCATTGTCAAGAAACGCTGACGAGGTCGCGATCATGTCATCCTTGAAACGCGTTTTTGATCCCGACAATAAGCTGAATCCTGGCAAGGTCGTGTCACCGCGCTGATTCGATGCTTCAGGTTCTCGGACTTGTTTTACCGCTATTTGGTCTCATCGCCATTGGGTATCTGGCCGCGCGCCTGGTCAGGCTTCCGATCGAAGGCCTTGCCTGGCTTAATTTCTTCATCATCTATATCGCCTTGCCGGCGTTAATTTATCAATTACTGGCTCGAGCGCCTCTGGCCAATCTGCCTGATGCCAGTTTTCTGGTTCGCACGACGCTGGGCACTTTCATCGTATATGTACTGAGTTTTGCACTGGCGTACAAGTTCGGACCGGGACGCATAAAGGAAGCAACGATCATGGGATATGCCGGAGCCTATGGCAATATCGGCTACCTTGGGCCTCCGCTGGCGATTGCAGCGTTTGGCCCTGAAGCCGGTATTCCAGTTGCCCTCGTGTTTTGTCTGGACAATTCTCTGCACTTCACCATGGCGCCACTATTGATGGCAGTTGGTGGTGAACGACCCGCTTCACCGCTTAGACTCCTTGCTGAAATCATACAAAAAATATTTTCACACCCGTTCATATTGGCGACGATCGCTGGCATCACGGCAGCATGGTTTTCGTATCAGCCACCAGCGCCTGTCAACCAACTTTTAACCACACTCTCAGCTGCCGCAGCACCATGCGCTCTGTTTGCGATGGGCGTGACTGCGGCATTGCGTCCACTCAAGCGCATCCCGCCTGATCTCGCCTATCTGGTACCCATCAAGTTGTTGTTGCATCCCTTGATCGTGTATCTGCTATTACGTGGTTTACCAGAACTCAATGACATCTGGCTCTATTCAGCCGTGCTATTGGCAACACTGCCAGCCGCAACCAATGTGTTTGTGCTGGCCCAACAATATGGTGTCTGGGAAGAACAGGCATCAAGTGTCGTGGTCGTGTCAACACTGTTTTCGATCGTGACAGTAACCGCCTTTTTGTATGCCGCTCAGAACGCCTTACTTTAACGAGGCAATGACAATCGACGATCCAACAATCGAACGGCGATAAATAACGTCAGCATGCTCAACAGGCAATAGACACTCATGAACAGCAGTTGCTGCGCAAAAGGAACTCCGAAGTCGATCAACCACCCTGTCAAGCCCGGACCGAGCGCTGAAGCAAAAACCATTGCCGCGGTCGCGACCGCTCTGATAGCGCCCAGATGTCGAATACCATAAACTTCTGGCCAGATAGCACCAAACACTGCATTGGATACCCCGTACGACATACCCAGCAAGAACATGAAGGTAACCATCGTCATACCGTGTTGACCATATGAAAGTACGATACAACCGAGGCTCAGTGGAAACAAATAGAACGGCAACATACGTCTTGCACTGAAGCGGTCAACCAGATGCCCGGTCATCAAACCGACAATAACGGTAGTTATCGACATGATAGTGAAAGACACAGCGATGGCCTCGGGAGTAATCGATTTCATCGCTCCGAGATGCACTTGATGAAAAAAAACAGAAGTGCCGATAAATGACGGTGCCAGCACACCGCTGCATATAACCCAGAAAGGATAATCAGACAGGGCTTCTCGACGTGTCCATTGCACGCCGGTTTCCAACACAGTCTGCTTGGCATTCGTTGGACGACGCGGTACGGACAAGAGCAGCCAGGCTAGCGGCATGGCAACAACGATCAGAATGACCGCAGCGCTCAACCAAGCGTCTCGCCAGTGTCCGACAGCGAGCATGAACACGACAGCCGCCGGCAGAATACCCTCCCCCAACTGGTGACCGGTGGTCGCCACGGAGACTGCCCGTCCGCGTTCGGCGGCGTACCAGCGCCCCATTGCTGTCATTGCCACATGCGACATCATTCCCTGACCCGACAAACGCAGCAGATAGATGGCAATCAGCAGCGCAGCTACCGTACTGGCCGATGCCATGATGAGCGCGGCGAGCGCCAGAGACCCAATCACGACGAGTGCGACTGGGGCCACTCTATGACGATCCACGACCGGTCCGATGACGACCAGGGTCGCTGCGCTGCCCAGGGTTGCCAGCATATAGATCAGGCCAAACCCGCCATGTGACAGGGTAAATTCGTCACGAATCTGCCCGGCGAAACTCGCGATGAAGAAAGTCTGTCCCACGCTGGAGAAAAAGGTCAGCAGGACGCCACCGGCGAGCCATCTGAGATTTTCTTTGAAAAATGTCCTGAATGTCACAAAGCGTAAATGCAGTGGAGGAAGCTAGCCCGTAGGGCTGTATATGAGGGAAAAACACGGTATACTTGGGAGCTGCAGTAAGCAGTACACCGCAAACGCTATCAGTTTAGGGCTAAACAAGTCCTTAATCCGGTTCAAATCAGGGTTTAATCGTAGAATTTGTCCATCAAGTTTGTTTATGAAGGCTTTTTCGCAGACTATCCTCCTACTCCTAATATTGGCGTTTGTTTCATAGTAAGGGTTAGAACATTTAACGAATCGATGTCTAGAGTATTGTGTTGCAACCACCCTACTTTAGATACGCACTTTTTAATGCTGAATAGCAAGAAGTAACATCGACAAACCATCCATTCAGTCCTCTGACACTGTAACTACAATAGTGTCGATTTTTTCGTTCAAGAGATTATTACGTTGAGTCAAACCGATAACGAACAGCAATTAAGAATTTGGAAAGACCTGGCCATCGGCAAGCAAGTGCTGATGAATGAAGCGGCTACCGTATTGAAATTGAAGGACGATTTCACCGCCGAAGAACTCCGAAGCGCGCTCGAAACAGCCGTCAAACGCGCCAATGACGCAGACACTGACATGGCCGCTTCTCGCAATCGTGCGTCCGAAGAAATCGGCATCATGCAGGCGGAAGTCAAAAAAACCGGGAAATTACGCCAGGATGCAGAAAATCAGCGTGATGAAGCCCTCAAAGCAAAAGAAGCGGCCGAACAGGCACTGGTCACTGGCCGAAAGGACAATGCCGAGGCATTGCAAAAAGCCAAACGCCAGGTGGAAGAGAAACAGAAAGAACTCAAAGCCATCAACTCAGCACTGGCTGATACGCCTGAGAACATTCTAAAGAAGCTTAAAACGCTTAAAAAACAGAAGCTTGACGAAGGCAATGCGCGAAAGACCGCGGAAGATGCCAACCGCAAGCTGAAAAAGGAAAACAAGACTCAAAAGGAAGAACTGGAAACGCTCAGCGAACTTAAAGAGCATGCGGCCAGCCTGTTAGCTTCCTACCGTGAATTGCGCGAGTGGGCTGACAACGCCGAAGAAAAGATCGAAGGTGGTGACGCAGCACCAGTTGCCAACGCCAAACTCCTCGCCGATATTGAAACAACTACCGCCGGCGCTGACGTAGAAGAAGATACGCGAGAAGTCGCAACTGCCTGACGCGTCTGCGATCAAGAGGCGCACGGGCCAGTAAGCAGCCGTGCGCCAACCAGGCCTGTCTGAATGCTGGCCGCAAGCCTGAAATTCCGCCTTTCCCGCTTGCGATTTCACTCGTTCTGCCTTACTCGGTATCATGCGAGTGACTCCGATAACGGTTTGACAAAGGCTCGCCCATGACTCCCGCATCCGCCAGCTCAACAGCAACCCACCCCGACACTCAATCGCTTGCCGCCATAGAGCGTGACCGCCACGACCTGGCACTGGCAATGCGACTGGCCGAACGTTTCGGGTTTCACGAGGGTATATGCAATCATTTCTCGGTTCGACTCGACACGGATGACGAACGTTATTTGATCAACCCCTACGGACTTCACTGGTCAGAGATTCAAGCCGATTCGCTGCTTATGATCGATGGCGATGGGCAAATTCTGGAAGGGGATGGCGAAGTAGAGGATACCGCTCGGTTTATTCACGTTGCCGGGCACAGAGCCAACCCACGCCACAAAGCTCTCTTTCACACCCATATGCCGTACGCCACGGCAATGACAATGCTCGAAGACACGGCTGCCACGCTAACCATGGCGCATCAGACCGCGGTCCGTTTTCATGACCGGACGGCCTATGAGCGAAGTTTCGGTGGTCTTGCTCACGATGAATCCGAAGGCGAGCGAATCGCAGCGAAAGCCGCCAAGGCGCAAGAGATTGATGTAGTCTTCCTCGCCAATCATGGCGTGGTCGTCGGTGGGCCGAGCGTCGCCATGGCTTTTGACGATCTGTACTATCTCGAGCGAGCTTGTCGGCAACATGTATTGGCTCTGCAAACCGGCGCGACACTCAAATTGATCGACAAGGAAACTGTTGCACTGACCGCCAAGCAAATCATGGCAGACATGCCTGAGTTTGCCGAGAAGCATTTTCGCGCTTTGCAGCGTGTATTAAAAAATAACCCACATCACCTTTTTATTTTCTGAAAACCCATTTTAGATAGTTCATGTCAGTCAATAATATTCCATCGGACTGGACTATTCGCTCGGCCGGCGACACCGCGATTATCATCGAGTTTGGTGACTCGGTCGACCTTGCTATCCTGAACAAGGTAACGAAGCTCGATACGGCCATTCAAAAAGCGTTTGCCGATAATCAACTCGACGGTCTGCTTGAAACAGTGCCAACCTTCCGATCATTGGCAGTGATCCTGGACCCGGGCATTACCACACCTGAAAAACTCGTCAACAAGATTGCAGCATTGTCGGTCGACGTCGACGCCAGTAAAAATCAAAAAACAAGACACTGGAAGCTTCCGGTTTGCTATGGCGATGAGTTTGGTCCTGATCTGCCTGAGGTTGCCAAGGCCTGTGGTATGAATGAAGAAACAGTCATCAAAACGCATCTTGATCAAACCTACGTTGTCTACATGCTGGGCTTTCAACCAGGTTATGCCTTTATGGGCGATATCAATCACGCATTGAGACTGCCAAGACGAACCGAACCACGTTTACGAGTGCCTGCGGGCAGCGTTGCCATCGCCAATCAGCTAACCGGTATCTATCCGTGGGAAAGCCCCGGTGGCTGGCATGTGATTGGGCGTTGCCCGACGCCGCTTTTCTCCGGACATAATCAACCACCAGCGCTGTTGCGTTCAGGCGATAAAGTAAGTTTCAAAGCAATTGATCTGAAACAATACAAACATCTGATGGACACGCGCGCCGCCGGTGAGATAAATCTTGACGAACTGCGTGCCGATGTTTGAAATTCTTCAGCCAGGCTTGCTAAGCACATTGCAGGATCAAGGGCGCAAGGGCATGCGGCACCTCGGCATACCCTGGTCAGGTGTGATGGTACCGCCCTGGCAAATACTGGCCAACGCGCTTGTCGGCAACGACACGAACGACACCATCATCGAGTGTTTCGAGGGTGTTTTTCTTGGCGTATTCAAGCAGGCCACCCGCATAGCAGTGGCTGCCGATGATAGCGCGACCCTGACGCTGATTAACGATGACACGGAAATGCCATGTCAGCCGTTCAGAAGTTATGACGTGAGTATCGGAACAAAGCTGAATATCAAGAGTACCGGCGATTTGCGTCTCGCGGTTCTTGCGATAAAGGGTTTGAAGGTCGCCGGTCAACTTGGCAGTACCGCGACTTATATTAAAGCCGAGCTGGGGGGAATATCAGGTCGCGCTCTGGAAACGGGTGACGAACTTCAAGTTTCGCAAGCGACTGGCCCCCTCCTGTTCGCAAATGCACTGTCTATTCCGGGTCTTTCCACGGGTGAACTACGCGCGGTACCCGGCCCGCAGGAACATCACTTTTCAAAACACGGCCTGCAGGTTTTTTTCTCATCCGAATTTGAACTGACAGCTGAAGCTGATCGTATGGGATCACGTCTACAAGGCCCTGCCATTGAACATCGGAATGACGCTGCTCGCGACATCGTGTCTGATGCAATTCTGCCGGGCTCGGTACAAGTTCCGGGCAACGGGCAACCGATCGTACTCCTCGCCGATGCGCATACGGCAGGCGGCTATCCAAAGATCGCAACCGTGGTGAGCCTGGACTTGCCAGTTCTCGCCCTGGCACGTCCGGGCACGCAATTCCAATTCAAGCAAATCTCATCGTCAGAAGCGGTACAGCTGACTAGAAGTTACCGAGCCGATGTGCAACGGGTTTTGTCCTCACTGCAAATCGTAACCGACACTATCGATACAACGAGTTTGTTATCACACAATCTTATCGATGGCGTGACCGACGGTTCGAGCTGAGCCATGCAAACAGATCCAACAACGTAAAGAGGCACCATGAAACTGAATCTGAACGCTGATCTTGGGGAATCATTTGGCCCTTGGCCAATGGGAGATGACGAACGCCTGTTGGCTATTGTCAACTCAGCCAATGTCGCCTGTGGGTTTCACGCGGGCGATCCGCTCGTCATGCGCGCGACGATCCAGGAGGCAAAGCGCCAAGGTGTCAGTATCGGCGCTCACCCGGGCTTTCCCGACCTGCAAGGCTTTGGTCGACGTCAGATGCAAATGACACCTGATGAGCTGCATGCGGCGGTCCTCTACCAGCTCGCCGCGCTTGGCGGTATGTGTACGGCGGCGGGAATCAAAATGACGCACGTCAAGCCGCATGGGGCACTGAATAACATGGCATGTGAAGACATCAATATGTCCACAACCATCTGTGACGCAATACGTGCTTTCAATGAAGATCTCATCCTGCTGGCACCGGTTTTATCCGAATTGGCACGCGCCGGGGAGTCCGCTGGATTACGCATTGGTCTCGAAATCTTCGCCGACCGGACCTATACCGATACCGGGAGCCTGACGCCCAGAAGATTACCTGGATCGGTCATCAGCAACAGTGACGAGTGCATAGCGCATGTGCGCAAGATGATTGATGCGGGCGGCGTCGTCTCAACCTCAGGCAAGGTGCTGAAGACCCCGTTTCATAGCATCTGCGTGCATGGCGACAATGCGCACGCTGTGGATACCGCCAAAGCCCTTTCACAGGCACTCCAGGCGCAAGGACATAAATTCATGACGCTGCCTGACATCATCGCCTAGCAAGATTATTTACGTGGTCTATTCTTCCTTACAAGTAATTATTGAACTTAATAAGGAATTCGCATGAAAGCGCCCCGCATACTGACGTACTCCGTGTCCGCCATGGCACTGTTGACGCTGGTGGCCTGTGGTGACGACCCTGCCGATAAGCTCAAGGGTGCGGTTGAACCTATCGCCAATGCCGCAAGTTCTGCTGCCTCCGATGTTCTACCCGACATGGCTGGCGATGACGATACTTTATCGGCGGTTATTGGCGCCAGCGAAATCCCGTATCCGGTCTACCCGAATGGTTCGAAATACCGTGTCGGAGGCGAAAACGGATTGAAGATCGTGGTGTTTCAGACCGATGATGATTTCGAGCAGGTTGACCGCTACTATCGCGAGGTGTCAGGTCAGGTGGGCATGCCACGTCTGATAGCGATGAATGATTATGTCCGCTATAGCAAGGACAATGACGACAAGGACCCTTGGGCAACCTATCGGCCCGGTATCGTGATCCACCAATTCAATACGGATGATGAACGTCAGGCTGTTGGTGCAAAAGGAACTGCACGTACCAATATCATCATGAGCTTCTGATCGAGCTGATCAGACGTTCCTCAAGCCTCTTCGGCAATTGGTAGCTCTGCTTCCGCTGGTGCCTCATCAGCCATCAGGGCTCCCAATGACAGACCGATTGCAGCGGTTACCTTTCTCAACAAGGCAATAGACATATTGCCCTGCCCGGCTTCTAGCTGGGCAAGATAACGTTCTGATACGCCCGACGTTTCCGCCAGCCTTTTGCGGGACATACGTTTCGCTGTGCGATGAAATCGAACACGCTGACCGACGACTTGAAGAAATTCGTCGGTGCTGAGTGAGTCTAGTGTAACTTGCGCTCTGAATGATTCGGAAATGGTCATGACCTGTTTAACGTGTTAGTTGTGAAGGGCCATCACGGCTCCCTTTCCATGGGTGTAAAATACCACGTCAATGTTATGTCATCGGGTGAATCTTGGCAACAATTTACACTTAACGACGTTGAGACACATTTATTTTTGTGCGCGGGTCATTGCTTTGGCGCCGAAAATCCAATATCAACCATCAAGGGCCTGAACTTCAAGGACTTTCTAGATACCGCTTTGCGGCCTCGAGTTGGCCTTGATCCAGGTTATTTGGTACCACAGACTCATCAATGCTGATTCGACGGCGCCGGCCACTGATGACCAAACCGGCCATGGCAGCAATAAACAAGGCGAACGGCAGAATCCACAAGACCAGTGTCTTGCTGGAGAAACGTGGTCGATACAGCACGAACTCGCCATAACGCGCGACCAGATATTCGTCTATCTCAACGCGGCTGTTACCGGCTAGAATTTGCGAGCGAATTTCGCGACGCAGGTCGCCGGCCAGATCAGCATTTGAATCAGCCAGATTCTGGTTCTGGCATTTGAGACAGCGATACTCACGCAACAATAACTGGTAAAGCGTCGCCTGCTCAGGGGTATCAAATGTCTCCATGACTTCAGCTGCCCGTGAATACGACGAAGCAAACAAGACAAGCGCCGGCATAAGCAACAAAAATATCGACAGATTGACGCGATTAATTTTCATAACATCTCCGCTTGCAACTTCTCGACAACCGGTATCAAGGTGTCCTGAATATCATCGTTATCAAGCGCGCCAACATGCTTGTATCGAACACGCCCCAGATGATCAATGACAAATGTTTCAGGGACACCGTAAACACCCCAGTCGATACCGACAGAACCATCGCGATCATCGAGTACGGCGGCGTAAGGATTGCCAAAGCGATCAAGCCAACCCGCCGCATCTGTCGGTGTATCTTTGTAGTTAAGTCCAACAATAGGCACATCAAAATTCTCTGACAAGCTGACGAGCAATGGATGTTCTTGAATACAGGACACACACCAACTGGCCCAGACATTGAACACCCAGACTTCGCCTACCATCGAGTCATTCGTGAATGGCTTATCGGATGCGGGCAATGTCGCCACACTAATAACGGGCGCCTCTTTGTCTATCAGTGGCGACGGCAGATGCGACGGGTCAAGCTGCAAGCCACGCCATAAAAAAACTGCGAGCGCAATAAACGCCAAAAATGGCAGAAAAGTCAGCAGGCGAGGTTTCATTGCGAGGTTGCCGGAACCGCTGATGTTGGCCCAGTGGCTATTTTTTTATTTTTATCACGTACCACGGCAAGCTTTCGATAGCGACGATCAGATGCGGCCAATATGCCACCGATACCCATGAATACCGTACCCAGCCAGATCCAGCGAATGTATGGCTTTACCTGTAGTCGCACACTCCAGGAGCCATTCCCCAGATGTTCACCGAGCGCTACAAACAGGTCGCGCGACATATCCCCATCAATGCCAGCTTCGGTCATATTCTCACGGCGCACATCGTACAATCGCTTTTCGGCGATCACGGTGCCTGTTTCTCCGCCGTGCAGATCGGTGAAGCTCATGTTCGCCTGCGCGGCGCTGTAATTGGGTCCACGGACTTGTTCTACCGAATTTAAGCGAAAATTATAGTCGCCAACCTGATGTTCGGAACCGGTACTCATGCGTACTGTTTCTTCTTTGGTGTAGATCGACGTCAATGCAACACCCAAGGTAAACATGGCGAGTCCCACATGGGCAACTGACATACCCCAGAATGCAGCGGGAGTATGGGTAATTGACGACAGGCGAAGCCGCTTGTTACGCAAGCGATAGTAAACGCCATACACAGTAGTCAAGGTAATCCAAAGGGTCAGCGCTATTGAGGCCGCCGCGGTAATCTTGTAATCACTGAAACTGGCAGCCAGCAATGCGCCACCGATCACACTGACCACCGCCAGCACAACCAGACTGTTGCGCTTGCCCTTCAATTTGTCTCGCTTCCAGTTCAATAGCGCACCGACTCCGACTGCCAACAAAATCGGCAACATCAGAGGAACGAAAACCACATTGAACCATTGCTCTCCGACGGAGAGCTTGCCAAGACCGAGTGCATCAATGACCAGCGGATACATGGTGCCGATCAAGACCGCAGCACACGCAACAACCAGTAATAGATTATTCAATAGCAAACCACTTTCTCGCGAAACCAGTTCGTAACCCTGAGTGCTGGTCAGCCGATGGGCACGAAAGGCAAAGAGCA
>CAYUZB010000002.1:50934-74668 GCA_964449565.1 uncultured Granulosicoccaceae bacterium
GAGAATGCAGCAATGCGGTCCCGACCAACCAAGGCATGAACGAAGCATTTTCAACTGGGTCCCAGAACCACCAGCCTCCCCAGCCAAGCTCATAGTAGGCCCAGAAACTACCCAATGAGATGCCGATGGTCAGAAACATCCAAGCAATATTTGTCCAAGGACGCATCCAGCGTAGCGTCGCCGCATCGAGCTTTCCACCGATAAGCGCTGCGATGGCAAAGGCGAAGGCGACCGAAAAACCCACGTACCCCATGTACAACATCGGCGGATGTATCGCCATGCCCGGATCCTGCAACAAGGGATTCAGCGAGGCGCCGTCAAGCGGCACGTTGGCAAGTCGGGCAAACGGGTTGGACGTCAAAATCACAAACAACAGAAATCCGGTGCTGATCATGCCCAGTACCGAAAGCACGCGTGCCAGCAAAACTTCAGGTAACGAGCGACTGAAAATAGCCACCGCACCGATCCACAACGCCAAAATCAGACACCACAACAGAATCGATCCTTCATGCCCACCCCATACGCCGGAGATTCGATAAACAAGCGGCAAGGTTGTGTTGCTGTTGCTTGCAACATAGGCCACGCTGAAATCATGACTGATGAAAGCCCAGGTCAGACAGCCGTAAGATAGAATCAGCAGAAACATCTGCACATTGGCAGCAGGCTTCGCCAAGCCCATAAAACCGCGGTGTCCGGTAAAGCTTCCGAGTAGCGGCAACACCGATAAAACCAGCGCCGTACTGAGCGCCAGAATCATTGCGAAATGTCCAAGCTCGGGGATCATGGGTCAACCAACGTTGTGTTGCCGTAAGTAGCTGTCGTACCCGGCATTTGCCCGGCTTTCTCCAAAGCTTCGGCGACTTCCGGAGGCATGTAGTTCTCATCGTGTTTGGCCAATACTTCGCTCGCCACAAAAACACCGGACTCATCGAGTTTACCCTGAGCAACTATCCCCTGCCCCTCACGAAACAGATCCGGCAAAATGCCCTTGTAACTGATAGTCACGGTTTCGCGCGTATCGCTAACCTGAAATTTTACGGCAAGATCCTGTTCACCACGCTTGACACTGCCATCGACCACCATGCCCCCAACGCGAAAGCGCGTGCCTGGATCCACATTGCCGGCCGCAACATCAGTCGGAGAATGAAACAGCATGAGATTCTGTCGAAAAGCATTGACACCAAATACCACCGCCAGGCTTACGCCTGCGAGCATCAGTGTTACCAGAACAAGGCGTTGTCGGCGCTTTGGAGTCATCGGTTTACCTGTGACGGAGTTACATCTTCAGTGGCGATACGATCTTGATCACGTTTCAGTTTGCGGTCCCGTTCACGAAGAGCGATGGCAAACGATTCACGCGTGACCCTTTTGTGTTCATGCGAGGACCACACCAGTATGGACACAATGAGCAGAAAGCTCAGGCCGAACGCGGACCATACGTAAAAGGCATAGCCGCCCATCGCCAAAAACTCAGTTAAGACTGTCATTTTTCTGCCCCTGCCAGCGTCGCGACCCAACCGGTCCGCGCTTCGCGTTTCAGTATCAGGCTGCGCATGCGCACCATCAGATTATAAAAAAACAGGAGTTGAAACGCTGCCACCATGATTAACAATGGTCTGAGCATGCTGATGTGCATTGACGGTTTGTCGAATTTGGTAATGGTTGCCGGTTGGTGCAAGGTGTTCCACCACTCGACTGAGTAGTGGATGATCGGAATATTGATCACCCCCACCACCGCCAGAATGGCACTGGCGCGTGCGGCAGTCTGAGCGGGTTCCAAAGAACCTCGCAAGGCGATGTAGCCAAGGTACAGGAAGAGCAAAAGTAGCTCTGAGGTCAGGCGCGCATCCCAAACCCACCAAGTCCCCCACATCGGTTTACCCCAAAACGAACCGCTCAACAAAGCAATGGCCGTGAAAGCAGCACCGATAGGCGCAGCCGCCTCGGCAACGATATCAGCCAGTTTGAGACGCCAGATCAGGAATACGGCACTTGAAATCGCCATGACCATATACACGAACATGGACATCCAGGCGCTGGGCACATGAACAAAGATAATGCGATAGCTGTCACCTTGCTCGTAGTCAGCAGGCGCAACCACCAGGCCCAGATACAAGCCGATCACCATCAACAGCGCGCAGACAATGCCGAACCACGGGGCAAGTCGACCGGCTAGGCGGTACATGAAGGGCGCTGAGCCGAAACGATGAATCCACTTGAACACGGGCAAATATCTGATTGTATTAAGGATCTTAGGTAAGACGAACTGTCTCAGCGACCAGCCGCGACACCCACACGGAGCGCCATGGCGACAACGATGGGAGCCAGCGACATGGCTGCTAGAAGCATAGCAGCCAACAGCGACAACTGGGCCACTGCCGACTGTCCACTGGCGGCTGTGGCGACTGCGCTACTACCAAATATCAGTACTGGCGCAGTCAATGGCAGTACCAGTAATGACAATAAAACACCACCATGGTTCACGCTGACGATCAGCGCGGCGCCAATCGCTCCAAGCAGGCTCAAACAAAGGGTGCCTATGGCCAGGGACACGATCAGAACCCCATAGGCCTGACTCTCTAGTTGCAGAAACAGGCCAAGCAACGGTGAGATAAGCACTAGAGGCAAACCGCTAAGCAGCCAGTGTCCGAGCGTTTTGGCCAAGGCGACCACTGACAGGGGTTGATCGGAAAGTACGTACTGTTCCAGCGTGCCATCCCGGTAATCTCGCGCAAACAAGGTATCCAGCGACAACAACATTGACAGCAAGGCGCTGACCCAGAGAATGCCGGGCGCAATCAATTGCAAGGTATTCGGACCTGGCCCAATTCCCAATGGAAACAAGGACACGACGATGACGAAAAAAATCAACGGGTTTAGCCATTGGCCACGGGCTCGCAAGGCAATCTTGAGCTCGCGACCGAGCACCCGTGTAAATACCGACGCAATGCCTACCGATTCATTCATGGCAAGCTGGGCCCTTCATGTCGCAGGTTCTGACAAACTCAGGGAATCATGGCGCGGAACCTCCAGAGACAGGGCCTGATGTGTCGTAAAGACAACCGCCCCACCTTCACTGACCTGCCGCTCTATGTTGCGTTTGACCCAGGCGTGCCCTTTCGCATCGAGAGATGTCAACGGTTCATCCAGAACCCACAACAAACGTTTCTGCAACGCTAGTCGAGCCAGCGCCACGCGGCGCTGCTGACCAGCCGACAAGGCTTCACTCGGCAAATGCATGCGATCAGCAATGCCCAGTGCATCAAGCGCTTCGATGATCCGCTCGTCGTCCGATTCCAGTTCCGGGCATAAAGCAAGAAGATTTTCCAACGGGCTCAGGCTCGCGCTGATTCCGCTCTTGTGGCCTAGATAGAGAAGATTGGCATGATAGTCATCTCGAACCCGCAAGATGGATTGTCCGTTCCAGTAAATAGCACCCTCATCCAGATCGCATGCTCCTACCAATGCACGGAGCAAGGTGGTTTTACCGCTACCGTTGTCGCCTTGCACCTGCAGGGCGGTACCGGCTTTGATGTCGAAACTCAAGGTATCGAGCAGTAACAATTCACCGCGCCAGACGGTGATTTCCTTCGCTTCAAGCATGATCCGCACTCTCGCCCAGTCGCATGAAAAAACCACCTGAAAACACGCCAGCGACCCCATCTTTCATGATGGCCTGTTCGGCTAGATCATAGAAAATCGCCCGATTGAGTTTGGCCCGTAGCTTGTCACGCACGACGACGTAAGGTGAAGGTTCACCACCTTTCTCCACATACTCAACGATGATCGGATGTGCCGCATCAGCGATTACCTGGTCCCCCACATTAGTTGTGAATACCAGCGTCTGGTCATCGCCTACCCCGTGACGTTCCAGGCCGACAGCCATGAAAGGTGCATCCTCAACGACGATGCGCAAACGTTCAAGCGGCGTCACCAGATAAGTATGCCCGTCATCATCAACGCGCAAAACGGATGAAAACAAGCGAACCATTCTCGAACGACGGATGTGGCTACCTTGATGAAACCAGTCTCCGTTAGCGGCGATACGAATATCGATATCATCCGTGCGCGAGGGATTCCAGGTATCAACAGGCGGCAATTGCTGGTTTGAGATGGCCGCTACAATAGCGGCGAGACGACCTGAGTCAGCACTCATTCAGCAGGTTCCACGGGGCGCGGCTTGCCATTTTCATCGATTGCGACAAACGTGAACAGGCCTTCGGTGACCTGCTCTGATTCCATCTTGTGACGCCGACGTACCCAGGTTTCGACACGCACGGTAATCGACGTGTTACCGATGCTGTCGGTTGCGCAATAGCAGCTGACTTCGTCACCAATGTTGACCGGCTTGTGAAACTTCATGCCGGTCACGGCCACAGTGGCGACTCTCCCTTGTGCAACAAAAAACGCATAGGTGCCACCGGCCAGGTCCATCTGCGACAGGATCCAACCACCAAAAATGTCGCCGTTTGGATTCGCATCAGCGGGCATCGCGATGCTACGCATCGAGGCTGGCGTTACGTCCTTGTCGATGTTTGGAAGATCAGCAGTTGTCATGGCTTAGTCAGTCGTAAAACGCGATGGTATCTATTGACTGTAGTCACGTTGATCATCGATCACCACGCCGTCAGACGGAAGCTCAGCGACGATTTCTACCGTACCAGACAGGTTCGTGACCTTTTTCAACGTGTTTTCCAGAGCATCCACTTTCAACGAACCCTCATCACCACTTGCGACAACCTTAAGATTCATGACATCTCGATCACCGTCACGGTCAACAACCAGACGCCAACGTTGCAACTCAGGATGTATATCAGCCAGTTTCTTCAATTGTAAAGGATCGACAAACATGCCACGCACCTTCGCTCGTTGATCGGCGCGTCCCATCCAGCCCTTGATACGTTTTTGACTCCGACCACAGGGGCTAGGCTCGACGATCTCGGCAGATAGATCACCTGTAGCAAACCGGACAAGCGGAAAATCCGGATGCAATCGGGTCACAATCAATTCACCGACCTCTCCAGGGCTAACCGGGATTGCGGTACCGGGAATAACGATCTCGACAATCAAGCCTTCATTGATCACCATGCCAGCATGTAATTGGCCATCGCTTGCTGTTTCATAGGCGATAACGCCGAGATCTGCGGTGGCATAGCACTGCATGACATCAATCCCTTGACTCTGGTACTTTTCACGCATTGCCGGAAACAGTGCGCCACCAGAGACCATCGCTCGTTTCAATTGTGGTAATTCGATTGACTGCTCGCTGGCATGATCGAGCAAAGTCTGCAGATAATCGGGTGTACCAACATACGCTTCGGATGCGGTGTGATGCAGGGCTTCGACCTGCACCTCAGTATTACCGATACCCGCGGGAAAGACGATACAGCCCAGCGCTCGCGCGCCCTCATCCAGAATGAAACCGCCCGGTGTCAGATGATACGAAAATGCATTATGAACGCGCATGCCAGACGTAAATCCCGCCGCATGTAGCGCGCGCGCCGATTGCCATGGATCACCTATAGGGAGTTGCGGTTCCCAGACGGGGCCTGGTGACATGAACCATCGAGATCCCGACAAGGCGGCGACATTAACGAAACCACCAAAAGGCGGCTTTTCCTGTTGTGCCTGCATGACATCGGCCTTACGCAGTATGGGCAGGCTGCGCAAGGAATCGCTATCGTGAACTCTAATGTTCAAAACTTCCGCATGATGACGAGCAAGACCTGGACAATTGCTCCGCGCTGTCTCCAGTCGATCATTAAAACCATCGAATAAGTCGCGCATGCGAGCAGACGCGTCGAGCGTATCCTTATCGTCGAAAAAGTTCATGCAAGCCATCTCTTGCGGCGCTTGTAGTGTTTGACGTCACGAAAACTCCGACGCCCCTCTCCACCGGTTCCCAGGTAGAACTCCTTGACATCAGAATTTTCACGCAAGGTTTCGCCACTGCCGTCAAGCACAACACGACCGGATTCGAGTATGTAGCCATAGGTGGCATAACGAAGCGCTATGTTGGTGTTCTGTTCGGCCAGCAAAAACGACACACCAGTATCCTTGTTCAGTTGCTGGACGATTTCAAAAATCTCTTCAACGAGCTGTGGTGCAAGTCCCATAGAGGGCTCATCCAACAAAATCATCGATGGCTTTGACATCAGGGCACGACCAATCGCACACATCTGTTGCTCTCCTCCCGAGGTGTAGCCTGCCTGTGATGCACGTCGTTCCTTCAGACGTGGAAAATAGTGATACACCATCTCCATGTCTTGCTTGATCGCAGCCTTGCCATCCTTGCGTGTGAACGCACCGGTCAGCAGGTTTTCTTCAACACTCAAGTGCCCAAAACAATGACGCCCTTCCATAACCTGGATACATCCACGACGCACCAATTCATTTGGCGCCAGACCTTGTACTTCCTTGCCGTAGAATTCGATACTGCCCTTGGTCACTTCGCCACGTTCCGCCAGTAATAGATTCGAGATGGCTTTCAAGGTAGTTGTCTTGCCAGCACCATTGGCACCCAGTATGGCGACGATGCCACCTTCTGGCACCGTCAGTGACACGCCCTTCAAAACCAGAATGACGTGATCATAGATGACTTCAATATTGTTGACGCTGAGTATGGTCTTGGCGTCGGTTGCGATCTGCTCTTCACTCATATTTTGATCACGTGTTATTCAGCAATAGAGTCTGAAAACAAACGGGCCGCTGATTCGGCCCGTTTGCATACTTCGTCGTTACTCGATAACCAGGTACTACTGCAAACAATTAACTGCAGCTTTGCGATTGCCAGTCTGGTTTGTCTGACACATAGGTTTCAGCAGCTTCTTCAAGCTTGGGCCGAACAACGTCAATCATAGGTGGAATGAGATCGGTGGTGCGTTCCCAGTCGCTACCATTCCACTGCTGAATGAAGATGGAACCCCCGCCTGCATGATCACTACAAGAACCTTTGACGCTATCAGTAAAGCCTTCAAGACCTAACTCGGCCAGACGTTCCTGCGTCAGGTCGATCGATTCAAGACCATCTCGCATATCGCTGCCATCGATAACTTTTTTACCGCTCTTGGCTTGCGCTTCGCGGATAGCTTCAGCCAGCACAACGGCGTTGAACATACCGCGGTTATATAAAACATTGCCGACATCATCCCGTGATGCAACTCTACTCAAGCCCTTGTCGACAACATGGGTCAAGATGTCTTGCACTGCTTCGAAGTCCTGACCGATGCCTGAGAAGTTAGCCGCAAGGTAGCCTTTGCCATCGGCACCGACTGACTTGAGATCGCTGTGTGAACCGGCCCACCAATTGCCAATGAAGCGATCAAGCGGAAAACGAATCTTGGCCGCCTCTTTGACCGCCGTCGGGTTCATGGCACCCCAACCCCACATCACCATCCAATCAGGACGTTCCTTGCGAACGTTCAGCCACTGAGCTGACTGGTTCTGCATTTCCTTTATGCCTACCGGAAACTTGACGACTTCGAAACCCATGGAATCAGCCAGTTCGTCGAGCAAAGGAATCGGTTCTTTGCCGTAACCAATATCGAGATAGATATAACCAATCTTCTTGCCTTCGATGCCACCGTTGGCATCGATGTAGGTCAGGATCGATGACAGCTGGCTCCAGTAAGTTGTTGGATAAACAAAGGTCCACGGAAATTTCTCCCCCGCAGCTGCGGCAGACAAACCGTAACCCATCGAAAACACCGGGATCTTGTCGACCGGTGCTTTGGGAATCAACGCAAGTGTAATCCCTGTCGACAACGGGCTATAGGCAAGTGCTCCCTTGTCTTTTGTCGCTTCATAACATTCAACACCTTTTTGTGTGTTGTATGCCGTCTCACATTCTTCAACAAGTATCTTGACGCCGTTGATACCGCCATCACGTTCGTTGAGCATATTGAAGTAGTCGGCATAGCCATCGGCAAATGGCGTACCACCGCTCGCAAATGGACCCGTTCGATAACTCATGGACGGCATGTACATTGTATCGTCAGCGTAAGCTGATGACATTCCCAAGCCGCTGGCAAATACGCCAGCCGCAACGGTTACCAATAGTTTTTTATTCATTTCATTCACTCTCCAGTGGTTCTAGCACGTTCACTAACAAAGCCACGCTCGCATATTTTTGATTATCGTGCAATGTTTCGTGGTCAGCATTTCAACTCGTGGCGTACGGAAAAGGCCAGGTTCTGAGCTTCTCCTTGGCAATTCCCCAGAGCCTGGCTAGTCCGTGCGGCTCGACAATCAGGAAAAAGATGATCAATAAGCCAATGATGATATTGGTGATATG
The DNA here is from genome assembly GCA_964449565.1 of uncultured Granulosicoccaceae bacterium. Lineage (GTDB taxonomy): Bacteria > Pseudomonadota > Gammaproteobacteria > Granulosicoccales > Granulosicoccaceae > Granulosicoccus. Next base: position 59,228 of record CAYUZB010000002.1, read on the forward strand.
TTCCGTCGTAGCGGCGAGCATGTCGATGCCAAAGGTTGATGGCAAGGACCGTATCACTGCAGGTAAGGCCCAGATGAATGCGGCGCCGAGAAAACAACCGAGAATCGACCCCATTCCACCGATGATGACCATGAACAGTACCAGGAAGGAATGATTGATATCAAAAGCTTCAACCTCCGCTGACCCGAGCCAGCAAAACACCATCAGCGCCCCTGCAACACCGCAATAGTAGCTGGAAAAGGCAAAAGCGGAAAGCTTGGCCATCAAAGGGCGAACACCCATCAACTCTGCTGCAATGTCCATATCGCGAATCATCATCCAGCTGCGACCGATACGGCCACGTAATACATTTGCTGCAATCAAGGCAAGCAATGACACAATGACAAGAATAACGAAATAACGAGCAAGCGGAGTTGCTGAAGGGCCGGTTACGGCGATTCCAGCGAGCATCCGCTGAGGCACTTCGATAGCACCTGAATCGTTGTAGTTATAAAGCCACTCGATACGGATAAAGCACCATTCAAGAAAAAATTGCGCGGCCAATGTCGTTATGGCGAGATACAAGCCTTTGATGCGCAAACTGGGCAATCCGAAGATCACGCCAAGCAATGCGGCGAATACACCTGATACCAGAATGTGAACAACGATGTTCACGTCGGGAAATATCGTCGCCAGCTTATAGCAGGAATAAGCACCTACTCCCATGAATGCGCCAGTACCCAGCGAGAGCTGACCGGCATAGCCCATCAGAATGTTCAGACCAATCGCCGCAAGGGCAAAAACCAGAAACGGGATCATGATCGAGCTGATCATGAAGTTCGACGCCATCAATGGAATGACGATGAAGGCAAGCACCAGGATCACTGCCAGGCCAATACGATCCTGCAGTATCGGCAATAGCGCTTGATCAGCGGCATAGCTCGTCTTGAATTGTCCAGCTTCACGATAGAACATCAATTGTACTCACATGCTATACACGTTCAATAATGCGCTCACCAAACAAGCCTTGCGGGCGAAACAACAAAAAGATCAGTGCCAGTACATAGGCAAACCAGGCCTCGACACCGCTGCCGAAGATAGCGCCCCAGTACACTTCGAATAATTTTTCACCAATACCGATTATCAGGCCACCGACTATAGCGCCGGGAATCGAGGTAAAGCCGCCGAGTATCAGTACGGCAAGTGCTTTTAACGCAATGATCTCAAGCGCGAAAGACACTTCTGATCGTGCACCCCACATGATGCCGGTAACCAGTGCCACGATACCCGAAGCAAACCAGACAATCGCCCAGATCTGATGCAAGGATATTCCGACCGACAGCGCCGCCTGATGATCGTCAGCTACCGCTCTGAGCGCGCGACCGATACGTGTCTTGGAAAAGAAGACCCCCAACGCTGCAACCATCAGGATAGCGATAAGGGCCGCCGCGATATCAATGTGCTGAAAGATAACAATGCCATCGAACACTTCCCAATCAGTGCTTCCCGTGGGCAATTTCAGTTCTGTTGTAATCATCGGCCTGGACTCGCCGCCAAACACCAACTGACCAACCCCTTTGAGAACAAGTGTCAGCCCAATAGTCGCCATCAATAGAATGGCATCGTTCTGATTTACCAGCTTGCGCAGAACAAGCTTTTCGATCGACACGGCCAACAAACCCATAACGGCAATCGTTATCAGTACCGCGGCCCAGGTCGGCACTCCCATCCCGTACAAGCCGGTCAGAACCAGGGCCGCAAAGACGACCATGACGCCCTGGGCAAAATTGAATACCCCCGAAGCCTTGTAAATAAGTACAAAGCCCAAGGCAATCAATGAATACAATACCCCCGATACAAAGCCTTCCCAGATAACCTGCAGAAGAAAGTCCGGATAGCCTGCCATCTCGACAAACGGTGTAATGAATATGGACTTGAGCAATTCCATCAGTGCGACACTCCAAGGTAAGCGTCGATAACATTCTGGTTAGCCTGCACTTCTTGCGGACTGCCATCGGCAATCTTTTTGCCGTAATCAAGTACAACGACACGATCCGCAAGATCCATCACGACTCCCATATCATGTTCGATCAACGCGATAGTCGTACCAAACTCAGAATTCAATTCGAGAACGAATCGGCTCATGTCTTCCTTCTCTTCGAGATTCATTCCGGCCATGGGTTCGTCCAGCAGCAAGAGATCCGGCTCCATGGCCATGGCACGACCAAGCTCGACTCGTTTCTGTAAACCGTAGGGTAATTTACCCACCGGTTGCTTTCGAATATGCGCTATTTCAAGAAAGTCGATGATTTCCTCTACGCGCTTGCGATGTTGGATTTCCTCTCGCCGCGCCGGCCCAACGTGAAGCATCTGCCAGAACAAACCGCGGTGCATTTTTAGTGAACGACCCGACATGATGTTATCAAGCGTGCTCATTCCCTTGAACAAGGCAACGTTTTGAAAGGTCCGTGCGATACCTGAAGCCGCCGCTTCATACGGCTTCATGCGTCGTCGACGCTTACCCCGAAACGTAATCACGCCTTCTTGCGGGTGATAAAAACCGTTGATGACGTTGAGCATGGAGGTCTTGCCAGCGCCATTTGGACCGATGATTGCGCGGATCTCACCATCATGAATATCAAACGAGATGTCGGTAATCGCTTTTACACCACCAAACGACAATGACACATTCTCGGCAGCAAGCAGGACTTCACGAGTACTATTCGTCGTCATGAGGCTATCTTCATCGCGGCACTTGCATCTGGTATATCAAGCGTCTGGATATTAACCGTTGCGTCGATCGTACCCTTGCGGCCATCTTCGAAAACAACTTCTGTGGACACGAATGCGGATTCCTGATCTGAATACAGGGCTTTGATCAGGACATCGTATCGTTCGTTGATAAAATTCCTGCGCACCTTTTGCGTGCGAGTCAATTCACCATCGTCGGCATCAAGTTCCTTGTGCAAGATCAGGAATCGCTTGATTCGTGCACCGGAGACTCGAGGCTCGGCAGCCAGATCGGCGTTAACCTTTTCTATGTGTGACTGGACCATGGCATACACCTGCGGATGACCGGCCAGTTCCTGATAGGAACCATAGGCAATGTTGTTGCGCTCAGCCCAATTCGAAACTGATGTCAGATCAATATTGATAAAGGCCGTAACGAACTCGCGATTGTCACCAAAGGCAACAGCCTCTTTTATCGTGGGAAAGAATTTGAGTTTGTTCTCGATGTACTTCGGAGGAAACAGGCTGCCGTTTTCAAGCTTGCCGACATCCTTGGCGCGATCAATAATGCGCAAGTGACCACGATCATCGATGAATCCGGCATCGCCCGTGTATACCCAACCATCTTCAGTCTTGGTAGACGCTGTGGCCTCCTCATTTCGGTAGTAGCCGACGAACACCCCCGGGGAGCGGTAAAGCACTTCGCCAGAGTCGGCGATCTTCAGCTCGACACCCGGTGAAGGCCTGCCTACCGTATCAGCATCGATCTCGCCGTCAGGTTGTGCCGTAATATAAACACTCGCTTCGGTCTGACCGTACAACTGTTTCAAGTTGATACCGATCGATCGGTAAAAGCGAAAAATATCCGGACCTATGGCCTCCCCCGCCGTATAGGCAACCCGCACTTTAGACATACCCAAACGATTTTTTAACGGGCCGTAGACGAACCATTCGCCCAAACGGTAATGCCATAGTGCCAATGGCGAAAGACTTTCGCCATTCAACACAGCCTCACCGTGTCGTGTAGCAACTTTCAAAAAATGCTCATACAGTGCACGTTTGGGACGACTGGCATCTTCCATGGCAACCGTAATCGCTGTCAGTATCGATTCAAATACCCGTGGAGGCGCAAAGAAATAGCTAGGCGCTATTTCCCGGCGATCGGCATTGACCGTATCCAGACTCTCGGGACAACAAACACAGTAACCTGCAGTCAACGATTGGCCATAACTGAAAACATGATCACCCACCCACGCTAACGGGAGATAGGCAATGGTCTCCTCACGATGGTCAAGTTTGTCAAAGTCATTCGCATTGATGCAAGTCACGATCAAATTGTCATGCGAAAGCATGACGCCCTTTGGGCGACCGGTTGTCCCCGATGTGTACAGTATTACGCACAGATCATCACCCTTAATCTTGTCTATTCCTTCGCGCCAGGCGACGGCCCTATGCTTGTCGCGCTCAAGTGCCTGAGCGCCGAACTCCCGCACCGCATCGATATTAAAGATGGTGTCTGAGTCGTAGTCGCGCAAGCCGCGCGCCTCGTCGTACATGAGGCAGTCAAGTTCAGGCAGTTGATCCTGCACCGACAACACCTTGTCGATCTGTTCCTGATCCTGACAGATGGCAAAACGTACGGCGGCGTGCTCGAGCACAAACACCATTTCATCAGCTACCGCATCAGCATACATTGGCACCGGTATGGCACCTAGCGCCTGAATAGCGGCAAACGACCAGTAGAGTCTGGGGCGGTTGGCACCAATAATGGCGACGCGATCACCCGGATTGACACCGAGCTCAGCCAAGCCTAATGAAAAATTTTGTACTTCGTTACAGACATCGGCCCAACTCCATTCACGCCAGATACCGAGATCCTTGTGGCGCATTGCGACGCGATCAGAATACTGTTCAGTATTTCTGAGCAGGTAATGAACAAGCGTCGGCAATGTCTGCATCGTGTCAACTTCCCGTGATTAACAAGCTACGTACTCCACCCAGATAAGGCTGCAAGGCGGCAGGTACTTCGATGCTGCCGTCAGCTTGTTGATAATTTTCCATGATGGCGATCAAGGTACGACCGACGGCGAGTCCAGAACCGTTAAGCGTATGTACAAGCTCGGTCTTACCTGTATCAGGATTGCGGAAGCGCGCCTGCATTCGTCGCGCCTGAAAATCAGTGCAATTGCTACACGATGAAATTTCACGGTATGTATTCTGCGCAGGCAGCCATACTTCTATATCGTGCGTCTTGGCAGCAGCAAAGCCAATATCGCCACCACACAAAACAACAACCCTGTACGGCAATTCAAGTTTTTTAAGAATGTTCTCAGCATGCTCCGTCATCGCATCAAGCGCGGCGAATGAGTCATCGGGATGAACGATTTGCACCATCTCGACTTTCTCGAACTGGTGTTGCCTGATGAGACCACGTGTGTCACGGCCATAAGATCCGGCTTCAGAACGAAAACAGGGGCTGTGACAGGTGTACTTGATCGGGAGCTCGGTTACATCAAGTATGTCACCACGCACAGTATTGGTCACGGGCACTTCGGATGTCGGTATCAAGTAGTAATCGTTGCCGTCCGCCCCTGCTTCACGGGCCGTTTGTTCATCACCCCATACCAGGCGAAAAAGATCTTCCTCGAATTTCGGTAACTGCCCGGTTCCCGTCAATGTTTCGCGATTGACAACATACGGAACATTGATTTCGGTATACCCGTGCTCCAAAGTATGGGCGTCGAGCATGAACTGTGTAAGCGCGCGATGCAAACGGGCCAGATCGCCCCGCAGAACCGAGAATCGCGACCCAGTCAGTTTGACAGCAGTTTCAAAATCCAGCGAGGCATCACGCGCGCCAAGCTCGACATGGTCGCGAGGTTCGTAGTTGAAATTGCGTGGCGTACCGACTTTACGAATTTCAACGTTGTCGCTTTCGTCTTTACCCGGTGGTACATCCTCATGCACGATGTTGGGCAATCCCAACATGATATTGTCGAGTGAGAATTGTACTTTTTCCAACTCAGCTTTTGCCGCATCGAGCTGCTTGCCAAGGTCAGCAGTTTCAGCCAGTAGTGGTTCGATATCCTCGCCTTTTGCCTTGGCCTGGCCGATCAGTTTCGAACGTGTGTTACGCGTCGCTTGCAAGTCCTCGGTTTGTTTCTGCAAATCCTTACGCTTTGCATCGAGCGACGAGAGCTGCTCCTGATCCAGAGTGATGTTTCTGACAGCAAGTCGGGCAGCCACCTCGCTGAGTTCATTGCGCAATAATTTTGGATCTAGCATGCCGGGATTTTGATTACTCGAGAGACGGTTACGCCGTAGCCTTGGCCTTGAAAGGCCAGTATCTCACACGAGACGCGCAGCGGCTGCCCCGATGAACACAGCCAACAAACAAGCAAGGAGATTCAGTAAAACGTTAGCCAATGCCGAGCCTAGATGACCGGCCTCGAACAAACGCATCGTCTCGACCGAAAAAGCAGAAAACGTCGTGAACGCCCCGAGAAAGCCGACCGTCAAAAAAAGTTGTAGAGATATATTGCCGAACGAGCGATGCAGGAACCAGGTGGTCAGAAACCCCGCCATAAAACTGCCGAGGACATTCACCAGCAATGTCGCCGCCGGCAGCTTTTCTAACGAAGATGCCAGCCCCAGGTTGATGGCATAGCGAAAACTGGCACCCAAGGCTCCACCCAAAGCTACACTTACGTAATGCACGGCTTGACTCATCGGCACTGAGATTGCATTGGCATGCCTTGGACTCTAGCGTAAAACCTGACATTATGATTCGCACAATCACGCTTTTAAGCCTTATTCTTGCCACCAGCACGGTATTCGCTGATGGTCTGTACAAGTGGGTAGAGCCAGATGGTTCCATTACCTTTTCCCCGAACCCACCTCCCGCCGGTATCGAGTTCGAGCGCATTGGTGCGCTGAAAAAATCGCAAGCCAACATCGAAAGTACAGCGGCGAAAACAACGGCTCCTGCCAACCGGGCAAAAGAGCAAAACTCAGCATTATCGGGCGTTACACCTGCAGAGGTGTCTACAGAATCACCCAAGCGACTGAGCTATGCGCCAAATGGTGACACGATCAAGCCGGGTATTTCCCGCGCTGAACCAAGCGTTGCTGCAGCCAGTGAAAATGCTGATCCAGCGGCCACGAAAGATACGGATGAGACAACCATTACGGTGGCGGCCAGCAAGCGGAGTCGCTGCGAAGATTTGCAAAAGCGAGTGGTTTCACTTGAACGTCGATTGAAGGTTCGCCTGTCACCCGCTGATATGGACAACACGGTTGTGCACATGGCACGCTACCAAAAGAGCTATAACCGACACTGCCTGCGCTAGATAGCTCGGCAAGCGATCTCGGGTTTGAGCGTTTTCAGGGCAATTTGACGAGCCGCTGAGGCGGAGCGGATCGTTGAGGTGTCGTCTCTGAAGACGCCCCGGTAAAACCATGACCTTGCCGAAGACAATAACGCAGCCATTTGTTGAGAAATCGATTCAAACGTCTTCCCTCCTCGAGATCGCGAGTACGTCGAATTTCATGCCGACTACCGGGTAACAACCCACTCATCACCTCACAACTTCGAGCGTCATGGTACAGGCGAATCGTCAGGTTCGGCTCCCGAGCGTGACGCTGCCCCGAAGAAAATTCGTAAGTTAGCTTAAAGGTCGTGGTATATCGATCGTGGGCAAGGTGATCGAGCACCAAAGGCATTGCACCAGGAGCCTTTGAGACGTGTTCTTCGTCGCTCATAGACTTGAGTTCCGGCGCAAGCAGGCGAATCAGAACGTAGTTCAGCTCGTACAGCTCCATGAGCGTGGCAAATCTGCCGCTGTTTTTCGGTTTATGAAGCAAAGTGTCATACATCGCTCTATTATGGTTGCCTATAGCGACGGATACAAATGAAAGATTTTAATCTTGAATAATCTGTCGGCAATCGCCATGTTCTGGACGTTTCCAGCGCATACCATAGCTCCGAATTCGATATTCTGTGCTCCCGGCACTTGCGGTAACGGCCCAGATGGTGATAATGGCGCCAGTTACATCGTAGCAGCAACACCCAAGCAGCCCCAGGGCGCGACCGAGCAAGTAATGAGGATTAATGGCTAAAGAAGAACCCATAGAGATGGAAGGTACCGTTATCGATACCCTTCCTAACACCATGTTTCGAGTTGAACTCGAAAACGGGCACGTAGTGACGGCGCACATCTCTGGCAAGATGCGTAAACATTACATCCGTATTCTGACCGGTGACAAAGTCACTGTACAGATGACGCCCTATGATCTGTCCAAAGGACGGATCACGTACAGAAGCCGTTAGTTATTTGCTTATTTTGTGAATAACCCAAGGGCAGCCAGTCGGCCGCCCTTCGCATGGTTTGATGATTCGATCTGCTCCTCGACGCCAATCAGGCTTTCGAGGTTGTCGCTTCTTTGTTTTCCTTGCTTTCAAAGACGAAATCTATATCGCCTTTCTCGTCGAGGATTACGCGAACTCGACCACCTTTGGACAATTTACCAAACAGGATCTCGTCTGCCAGTGGCTTCTTGATGTTCTCGCTAATGATACGAGCCATAGGGCGCGCACCCATACGAGCGTCGAAACCATGTTCCGCTAACCAGACCTTCGCTTCGGTACTGAAGTCAATGGATACATTCTTTTCTTCGAGCTGTGCTTCGAGTTCTATGATGAACTTGTCGACCACATTGAGAATGATGCTCTTGTCCAAAGGCTTAAACTGAATGATGGCATCGAGTCTGTTGCGGAATTCAGGGGTAAACATTTTATTCACCGCCTCCATTCCGTCAGTCGCGTGATCCTGCTGAGTGAATCCCATCGTGGTTCGTGAGATGGATTCAGCACCAGCATTGGTTGTCATCACCAGAATGATATTGCGAAAGTCAGCCTTGCGGCCGTTGTTGTCAGTCAAGGTTCCGTGATCCATGACCTGCAACAGCAGATTGAAGACATCCGGATGCGCTTTTTCGATCTCATCGAGAAGTACCACCGCATGTGGTGATTGAATGACTGCATCAGTCAGCAAGCCGCCTTGGTCAAAACCCACATAACCTGGAGGCGCACCGATCAAACGTGAGACAGTATGGCGCTCCATGTACTCGGACATGTCAAAGCGAATCAGTTCGATTCCCATAATTTGCGCAAGCTGCTTGGTGACTTCGGTCTTGCCAACTCCAGTGGGACCAGCAAACATGAAGCTGCCGATCGGCTTGTCCTGAGGACCAAGACCGGAACGAGACATCTTGATGGCCGCGCCCAGTGTCTCGATGGCTTCATCCTGACCAAATACCAGCATACCCATGTCACGAGCCAAGGTACGTAGCTTGTCCATATCTGTCGACGACACGCTTTTTTCCGGAATACGCGCGATCTTGGCAACAATCGCCTCGATATCCTTGACGTTTATCTGCTTCTTGCCTTTCGTGGCCGCCCCTTTAACCCGGTGGCTTGCGCCAGCTTCATCGATAACATCGATAGCTTTGTCGGGTAAAAAACGATCATTGATATAGCGACCTGATAACTCAGCCGCTGTTTTCAGTGCATTGGTCGAGTACTTGACCTCATGAAATTCTTCATAGCGTGACTTCAGGCCCTTGAGAATCTCGAAGGTCTGATCGACTGATGGTTCGACTACATCGATTTTCTGAAACCGACGTGAGAGTGCTCGATCCTTCTCGAAGATGCCTCGGTATTCCTGATAGGTGGTCGAACCAATACACTTGAGCTCACCTGAGGCCAACATCGGCTTGATCAGATTGGAGGCATCCATGACGCCACCGGACGCGGCTCCCGCACCAATGATGGTATGAATCTCATCGATAAACAACACCGCACCTGGCTCTTTCTTTAGCTGCGTCAGGATGCTCTTCAGACGTTTTTCAAAATCGCCCCGGTATTTCGTACCGGCAACCAACGCGCCTAGATCGAGTGAATAAATCACCGCTTCAGACAGGACTTCAGGTACCTCCCCATCGACAATTTTCTTGGCGAGACCTTCGGCGATAGCGGTTTTTCCGACGCCAGCTTCGCCCACCAACAAGGGGTTGTTCTTGCGGCGTCGGCACAGAACCTGAGAGGCGCGTTCGACTTCATGATCCCGGCCTATCAGCGGATCAATTTCACCTGCTTGTGCCTTCTGATTAAGATTAGTCGCATACTTATCAAGCGGCTTGGCATCATTTTCGGCTTCTTCGGAACCGTATTCAGCACCGCCCTCTTCCGTCTCTTCCTGCTCTTCGGAAGAATTCTTGGCAATACCATGCGAGATGTAATTGACGACATCAAGACGGGTAATGTTCTGCTTGTTCAGAAGATAAACCGTTTGCGAATCCTGCTCGCCAAAGATGGCAACAAGTACATTGGCACCCGTCACTTCTTTTTTGCCTGAGCTTTGCACATGAAACACCGCGCGCTGCAGTACACGCTGGAAACCGAGCGTCGGCTGTGTTTCGCGCGTGTCGTTTTCGTCCAGTAATGGTGTGTTTTCATCGACGAAACTGTCGAGCTCATCTCTCAAACTATCAAGATCGCCGCCACAGGCGCGTAGAACCTGGGCTGCTGTCGGATTATCGATCAGCGCCAACAGCAGATGCTCAACTGTCATGAATTCAAAGCGACGCGCACGCGCTTCTTTGAATGCATTGTTGAGGGTAAATTCAAGCTCTTTACTTAACATTGTCGATGTTGTCCGCGTCTACCTTCGTTAGCTAGTCTGTCTGTCGTTCTGTACTCAGGTTGACCGGATGGCAATAACCATCTGGTCTCAGGCTTCCTCCATCTCGCAAAGCAAGGGATGTTTGCTCTCACGCGCATATTGCGTCACTTGAGCCACCTTGGTTTCCGCGATTTCCCGGGTAAAGACACCACACACACCTTTTCCTCGCTGATGTACGTGGAGCATCACTCGTGTAGCCTGCTCCTGATCCAGTTTGAAAAACACTTGCAAGACTTCCACCACAAATTCCATTGGGGTGTAATCGTCATTTAATAGGACCACTTTCCACAGTGGTGGTTTCGTTAATTTCGGTTTGGCAGTCTCGACCGCCAGTCCGCCTTCAAAATCTTTGTCTTCCTCACTCATCAACTGTGCCTACGTAGGTGACGTGCATTTTCCCTAGATATTGTATGGTTAATCCGGGAAACACTGTGATGGCAAGTCTCCCAAAATCGCAATTTCCGTACCCCAAAACGGGGCAAGTCCATGCCCCGACTTCGAATTTACAGTTTTCTTTGGCCAATCACCTCAATTTCAAGTGTAGACCGGCAAAACAGGGTTGATCGTGACGATCACTTCAAACTCTCGTAAAGTCACACAAGTTGTTGCTGTATACGGCGAAAAATACCCTGTCAGACCGCTTATTTTGGGTGCAGAACCCAATATTTCCAGCCCGCATCATGAAGCTTGGGCGGCCACTCCTCTCGGCGAGGGTTAGTTAGCCCGTCGTAACAGTGATTCTGAGGCCTCTCGGCAGGAGGTCGTGCTAGCGAGCGCCTTTGCCGAACAGCACCACTTCAGCGGTCTGGCACAGGATCAACATATCCAGAAAGATCGTGTGATTCTTGATGTAATACAGGTCAAATTCCTGCTTCTGTGACGAATCCTCGATCGATGCGCCATAGGGATAACATACCTGTGCCCAACCGGTTATTCCCGGTTTCACTGCGTGGCGCTCATGATAATAGGGGATTTCCTTGGCCAATTCGGCGACAAATTGTGGTCGCTCTGGGCGAGGACCAACGAAACTCATATCACCACACAGGACGTTGAATATTTGCGGTAATTCGTCGATGCGCGTGCGGCGCATGATATTGCCAACTCGGGTGACGCGTGAATCGTTCTTCGTCGCCCACTGAGCGACTCCGGCCTTTTCAGCGTCAACTCGCATACTACGAAACTTGAAAACACCAAATGCCTTGCCGCGATAGCCGATGCGCTCCTGGCGGTAAAGTAAAGGTGCATCACGACCCTCTTCAATCTTGATAGCCAGCACCGCTATCGCCATGAATGGCCAGGTTATGCCGAGTATCAGGACGCTGGCGACGATGTCAAACATTCGCTTGAACACATCGCGTACGATGCCACGCTTAAAACCATCAGAGTAGATCAGCCAATCAGGACGCAGGATGTCGAGTGGCAGTTTTCCCTGTTCGCGCTCGAAGAAACTCAGTAGATCAATAACATCGACCCCATGCAACTTGCAATCAAGCAGATCGTTGAGCGGAATACCGTTACGTCGTTCGTCAGCTGCGACAACTATCTCATCAACGTCAGATTCACGGGCAACATCCAGTAGAGAACGGTTCCCCAGAACTATCCGTTTTTCTTCATCGATAGCAACCCCGGAATCGGTATCAAGTGATATGTAACCGACGATACGAAAACCGCGACGGTCCACACGGCGACGCATCCGCTGCATGATCGAGGCAGCCTTGTCACCTGCCCCAAGCACCAGCACGCGGATTTTGAGAACATCCCGATCAACATAATAGAAAAACAATGGGCGAATCGTGCCGACCATGAAAAAGGCAATGACAATGGCAAGCCCGAAAACACCACGCCCCAGATAGAGGGCCGGTATCACGTAGTACAACAGCGCCAGAATAGCGGCGCCACTCGCAAAACCGATGACCGAGCGCAAGAAAACACCGAGCACACCGCCGCGAAAGCGACTCTGGTAAAGCCCCATTGCGAGCATGGTTACCGGCATGACAAGGCCAAATAATATGGAGGTAACTATCGGGGAGTTGATGCTGACTTCGTCAATATCTGCTCCATCAAAGCGCACGTATATCGCCACATAAACCGCAGCGACGCAGATGCAGAATTCCAGCAAGGCCAACAGCAGGAATGGCACACGTAAATGTATTTTGAAAAGTTTAAGCGTTGCCACTTGTGTTTATTTTTTTATCCTCTGGGCATGGGTATCGGCAATTCAAGCTAGAACAGACAAGACAACTAACCCACGCTAGCCTTAAGGCTATGCAATATAAGGGACGTTATCAGACTGATAATGCAATACGCTATCCAGAATTTGAAGACTTGAGAAGTAACGATGGGAGAAAAATTGCGATATTTCACATCCTGGGGATTTGAATCAGAGCCAGTACCATCAGGGACCCGTATAATCGTGATTTACAAACTCTTTTCACATCGCGGCGCATTAGTCGTTCTAGCGTCTTAAATTACTCTGGATATTCATTGTAACCGTGTTTCGAATTCGTGCGGACGATCAGATAGCAATAATCGGACTGGGGTATGTCGGCTTACCTCTGGCCGTGGAATTCGGCAAGTCATCACCGACTATCGGGTTTGATATCAATGATGAGCGCATCGCTGATCTGAAGCGCCACTATGACAGCACGCGTGAAGTCTCAAAAACAGAAATGGCCGAGGCCAACCATCTAAGGTTCACTTCCGATTCACGTGATATTGCACAATGCAAGGTATTCATTGTCACTGTACCAACGCCGATCAACCAACATAAACAACCGGATCTGACACCATTGATCCGCGCTAGCGAAATGATTGGAAAAATTATCCGCCCTGATACCGTTGTCATTTACGAATCAACCGTCTACCCCGGCGCTACGGAAGAAGTCTGTATCCCGATCATCGAACGTGAATCCGGGCTGCTATACAACAAGGATTTCTTTGCCGGTTACAGTCCCGAACGGATTAATCCTGGAGACAAGGAACATCGCGTCAGCAACATCATGAAAGTGACCGCAGGCTCCACACCGGAGGTCGCCAAAGAAGTCGACGCACTTTACCAACGAATTATCACCGCCGGCACCCACTTGGCCAGCTCCATCAAGGTAGCCGAGGCCGCAAAGGTTATCGAGAATACACAACGCGATCTGAACATAGCGCTGATAAACGAACTGGCGTTAATCTTCGACAAACTTGGTATCGATACACTCGAAGTGCTCGAGGCTGCCGGAACCAAATGGAATTTTCTGAATTTTCGCCCAGGCCTTGTCGGCGGACATTGCATCAGCGTTGATCCGTATTATCTGACACACAAGGCACAAGAGATTGGCTACTACCCACAAGTGATCCTGGCTGGGCGTCAGATCAACGATGGCATGGGTTCGTTTATCGCCGAGCGGGTCGTGAAGATGCTGACCCGTCGCAAGATCCATGTCGTGGGTGCCAACATTCTGATTCTTGGCCTGGCATTCAAGGAAAACTGCCCGGATCTACGCAATACACGTGTCGTGGATATTATCGAGGAACTTGATCACTACCATGCCAATATCGATGTCTATGATCCATGGGTCGACGTTGAAGAAGCCAAGCAAGAATATGGCATTACGCCAATTCCCGAAATAAACAAAAAACACTACGATGCACTCATTCTCGCTGTTGCCCATGACGATTTCTTGTCAATGGGTGCCGATGCGATTCGTGAATTCGGGAAACCGGATCACGTCCTCTACGACATCAAAAGCGTGTTACCCAAAGACAGCGTTGATGCTCGACTCTAAGTACAGAAACAGCTAAAGAAACTGCGATTCATGAAAATTCTTGTCACAGGAACAGCGGGCTTTATCGGCTCGACGCTTGCCTTGAAGTTACTGGCACGCGGTGACGAAGTCATCGGTGTGGACAATGTCAATGACTACTACGATGTGGACTTGAAGCTTGCCCGCCTTGAACGGGTTAAAGCGTTCGACGGCTTCACTGAAGTGCGCGGAAATATTGAAGACCGCTCTTTGATGGAAAAAACCTTTCGTGACCATCAACCGCAGAGAGTCGTAAATCTTGCCGCTCAAGCCGGTGTCCGGTATTCCTTGGAAAATCCATATGCCTACATCGACGCTAACATTCTTGGTTTCATGAATGTACTGGAGAACTGCAGGCACACAGGCGTTGAGCATCTGGTCTATGCATCAACCAGCTCCGTCTACGGCAACCACACCAATATGCCGTTCTCGACTCACGAGTCGGTCGATCATCCCGTCAGCCTGTATGCAGCCACCAAAAAATCCAACGAACTGATGGCGCATACGTATAGCCATCTGTTCAAGCTGCCCACGACTGGCCTACGCTTTTTTACTGTTTATGGCCCTTGGGGGCGTCCCGACATGGCGCTGTTCTTGTTTACCAAAAACATACTTGCAGGCAAGCCAATCGATGTTTTCAATTATGGCAAACACAAACGAGACTTCACATTTGTTGAAGATATCGTCGAAGGGGTTGTTCGCACTCTGGACAAAGTCGCAGCCGCGAATCCTGAATTCGATAGCAACAAGCCTGACCCTGCGTCGAGTTCTGCACCGTTTTGCATCTATAACATCGGTAACAATAAACCGGTGGATCTCGAACACTACATTCGCGTATTGGAAGGTTGCCTAAACAAGAGCGCCGAAAAAAATCTGCTGCCACTACAGGCTGGCGACGTACCAGACACCTATGCTGATGTCAGCGACCTTGTCAGAGACGTCGACTACAAACCAGACACCAGTGTTGAAGAGGGTGTAGAACGCTTTGTCGATTGGTACCGCGATTACTACCAAGTTTGATCCCGAGAGAGCAACACCAACCTTCAAACAGCTGAAAGTGACTGATGTAAAAGCGGGCTACGCAGTCGCACTACGTCTTCAACGTTATTAAGGCGCGTGACACCTTTCCAGGTCTCCCGGTCACTTTCAAGTTCATCGATTGGTGCCTGCGGCTCATCTGCCCGAAAATGGTCCTCCGC
>CAYUZB010000002.1:74768-95434 GCA_964449565.1 uncultured Granulosicoccaceae bacterium
TTTCAAGTTCATCGATTGGTGCCTGCGGCTCATCTGCCCGAAAATGGTCCTCCGCTGCCTGCTTTATTATAATACAATACTATCCATCATTAGCATTGGTAAAACGTATACTTAAGGAAGTCCATGCCAAGTAGCGATCCAACCAATCTGAACCAACTGCGACAGCTCAGAGCCTTTTGCCACGCGGCCCAAACCGGCAGCATTTCCAAGGCTGCAGCACGACTCAAACTCAGCCAGCCGTCAGTATCGTTGCAAATCCAAGCGTTGGAGCAAGACCTTGATACCCTGCTTTTCGAGCGTTGTGGGCCAAAGATACGTCTGACACCTGCAGGGGAACTGCTGCTGGAGATGTCCCAACCACTGGTTGACGGCTTTACCCGTCTGGCCGACAGCTTCGCGGCAAGACTCGGTAACGTCCACGCTGGATCACTGGATATCGCGTCTGGGGAAGCGACCTTGCTATACATTCTTCCCGATATCATCAAGGGATTCAGATCTGATTTTCCACAGATTGATGTCAAATTGCACAATGTCACCGGTCATGACGGTATGGCCTTACTCCGAGCTGACGAGGTCGATTTTGCCGTTGGCTCCATGATCGATGTGCCTGACGATATGGTTTATCACCCGATCTACGATTTCACACCAGCACTGATCATGTGCAAGGGCCATCCCTTGGCTAAAAAGAAAAAAATCACACTCGAGGATATAAGCCCATTTGGACTGATTCTCCCACCACGTCACTTGAGCACCTGGAACATGGTCGATCTGGTTTTTCAACAACATAATGTTCCTTACAACGTGGTGCTTGAAGCCGGGGGCTGGGAAGTGATCAAGCGTTATGTCGAAATTGATACAGGCATCAGTATTGTGACCAGTATCTGTTTGCGTGATACAGACAACCTTGTTGTCAAACCGATGGAAGACTATTTCCCGACCCGCAGTTACGGCGTTGTCTTTCGGCGAGGAAAATTCCTGTCGCCACAAGCTAAAAAATTCCTCGAGTTGATGGACGACGATTTTTTCGCCCGGCAAACCGAACCACCGAAAAAACTCAAAGCAATCGGCCGTCAAGAAGCCCTGATAACCAACTTGTAGATCGACGCCTCCCATGACGCATGTCATTGTCGGAATGTCTGGCGGAGTTGATTCCTCTGTCACCGCCCTGTTGCTGTCAAAGCAAGGCTATGACGTGTCAGGCATCTTCATGCAGAACTGGGAAGATGATGACGAACATTGTACGGCGCGCCAGGATTATCGCGATGCGTCTGCCGTAGCCAGCACACTCGGCATTCCATTGAGTACAGTCAATTTCGCTGACGAATACTGGGAACGTGTATTCGCCCACTTTCTCGATGAATACAGTCAGGGACGTACACCCAATCCGGATATCTTGTGTAATAAGGAAATCAAATTTCGCGCCTTTCTGGATCACGCACAAGCGCAAGGTGCTGACGCAATTGCTACGGGTCACTACGTGCGCAAAGGCAAACGCGAAGGCGGTGTTGACCTGCTTCGTGGACTCGACAGCAATAAGGACCAGAGTTACTTCCTGCATACGCTCTCAGAGGAACAGATCGCCCCAAGTCTGTTTCCAATAGGCGAGCTGGAAAAAACCGACGTGAGAAAGCTTGCGGCCAGCGCAGGCTTTCACTTGCATGCAAAAAAAGACAGTACAGGTATCTGCTTTATCGGCGAACGAAAATTCAGCGAATTCCTCGCCGAATACCTTCCCGCCCAACCTGGAGAAATAGTCACCGAAGATGGCGACGTGATCGGTCGGCACAATGGATTGATGTTCTACACGCTCGGACAACGTCAGGGACTCGGCATCGGTGGCCGACAGGATTCGGATGCTTCGCCCTGGTATGTGCTTGACAAGCTTCTGGCGGAAAACCGCTTGCTGGTCGGGCAAGGACACGATAACCCGCTTTTGTTCAAAGACGCGCTGACCGCACATGATGTCAACTGGATTCGCGGAGTACCCACAGAGACCACCTTCAGCTGCACCGCCAAGACCCGTTATCGCCAGCCCGACCAGCAGGCAACCGTGACAGTACTGGCAGATGGTCACCTCCATGCGCACTTTGACTTACCTGTCCGAGCGATAACCCCCGGTCAGTCGATCGTTTTATATGATAAGGAAGTGTGTTTGGGTGGCGGTGTCATCAGTGAGTTAGTTGACTGACATGATGCAGTCGACAGAAACACGCAAGCAAGCCGACAAGCAAACCTTCGTCGTTCCATTGATTCTCTATACTTGATTGAATGAACTCCATCGCTTCGCTCGAAAATCAGACCCTTGCACTAGCTGGAATCTTCCAGTCGGTCAATCTGTGCAAATCGCTCGCAACCACCGGCCTCTGTAATGAACAGGAGCTCGAAGGCACCTTGCGCTCGATTCTGACCTTGAACACTGATCGGGTCATTGACGCTTACGGTGGCACCGCCCGCAGCATTGAATCCGGTTTACGCGTTCTCAAAAATCAGTTTGGCGGCAACAACGAAGCCCGCGATCTCGATATAGCTCGCTATGCCCTGTCCCTGATCCAGCTAGGCAGCAACATCCTCAAGGACGAAAAAACGATTGAGCAACTGCGTATCGGTATCAGCCATGCGCAGTCGCAGAGCAACAACATTCTCGATGAAGACATGGTCAATAGTCTGGCCAATCTCTACCGCAGCAGCATCAGCCATTTGAGCCCACGCATCATGGTCAGTGGCGATCCGAAACATTTGAATGACAATGGTACTGCCTCGAATATTCGCGCCGCACTGCTTGGCGGGCTTCGTTCGGTCGTTTTGTGGCGCCAATGCGGTGGGACGCGACCAAAACTGGTGTTTAATCGAGCAGCCTATGTCAGGCTCGCCGACGAGTATCTTTAATTCATTATCGAAGGGCGCTAAAAAGTCTGTATCGTTTCGACGAATCGCTCGATTTCAGCACTTGTGTTGAAGTAGTGCACGGAAGCGCGTGTCATCGATTCGATATTGCGAGGCCCAAGATCCAGACGCGCTGACGGCATTTCTGCCACCGATGTATTGATGCCTTTCGCACGCAAGCTTGGCGTGATCTCTTCGGCCGATACTCCCTCCTTGGTGAACGTCACTATCCCACATTTTTGCACGCCCTGATCCTGTATGGAAATGGTCGGAATGTTCATAAGCTTCTGGCGTAGTTCGTCAGCCAGTGAGACAACACGCGTATTGATGTTATCGATACCCAAAGCATTCGCATAACGGAATGCCGCAGCCAATCCAATACGACCTGCCACATAACTCTCCCAATTCTCGAACCGCTTGGCATCGGCTCTCAATTCGAATTCGCTATCACTAGTCCACGTCGCGGAAAAAAGATCAACAAACGGTGGATCAATGGTCTCCATGAACTCGCGCCGAACATACAGAAATCCAGTACCGCGTGGACCGCGCAGAAATTTTCGCCCGGTCCCTGACAGGATGTCACATTGAAGAGCTTGTACGTCCAGGGGGATCTGCCCGACGGACTGACAGGCATCAAGAAGATAAATCAAACCGTGTTCCTTCGCGACGCGTCCGACGGCCTCTGCCGGATTGACCAGACCACCCTGTGTCGGCACATGAGTAATGGCGATCAGTCGTGTACGCGGTGTAACCAAGGCGGAAATCGCGGTCACATCAATCTGCCCGTGCTCATCTGAAGGTATCAGATCGATATGCAGATTTCGGCGTTTGGCCTGATGCAACAAGGCAAGATAGTTCGATGCATATTCCGACTCGTGCGTGAGTATGCGATCACCGTCTTCGAGCGGCAAACCGTAGAAAGCCATATCCCAGGCACGGGTAGCATTTTCCACATACGCCACTTCGGCTGCGGATGCGTTCAGTAGTGTTGCGAGCTCTGTATAGAAAGCCTTGAGTTCACTCGCCGCAGAGTGTTCGGCCTCATAAGCCCCCGTTGTGATCTCGAGGTCGAGATGGGCTTTAACAGCATCACTAACAGGATGCGGCATCAAGGATGCCCCCGCATTGTTGAAATGCACTATTGATTCGCAAGCCGGGGTATCTCGGCGAACCGCGTCTATGTCGATCATCTGTGCCTCCTCAATCGAGGAGGCACAGTATCATTGAGTCAGCTAACCGTGGCGAACAAAGTTGGCTGAGCCTGACAAATCACCGACTATGACGACAACTGAATGGTGACCGGAATATCCTTGAACTTGATCTTCGCTTCATCAGCCGATTCCTGGAACTCGGCAATCTCATTGAAGTTCAGGTAGCGATAAACCTCATCGCTCATTGCATCGAGATCCTTGACGTACTCCATATACTCGGCAGGTGTTGGCAATTTACCCAACAAGGCCGCAACCGCTGCAAGCTCGGCGGAGCTCAAATACACAAAGGCGCCCTTGCCCAGTCGGTTCGGAAAATTACGGGTCGAGGTCGAGACCACCGTCGCCCCGGGTTTCACCCGTGCCTGGTTACCCATGCACAGCGAGCAACCCGGCATTTCAAGCCGCGCACCGGCCGCGCCGAAAATGTTGTAGTAGCCCTCTTCCTTCAATTGATGCTCGTCCATGCGAGTTGGCGGCGCAATCCACAGAACGGTATCAACGTATTCACCGGATTTCTCGATCAGCTTTCCGGCGGCACGATAGTGCCCAATATTGGTCATGCAAGAACCAATAAACACTTCATCAATCTTTTCACCGGCCACCTCGGACAATGGCTTGACATCGTCCGGGTCGTTAGGACATGCCAGCAGTGGCTCCTTGATGTCATTCAGATCGATTTCGATGACTTCGAAGTACTCAGCATCGCTGTCAGCTTCAAGCAGGCTTGGGTTTTCCAGCCACTCTTCGAGTTTGCGAGCGCGTCTTTCAAGCGTTCTCGCGTCGTCGTAGCCCTGATCAATCATCCAGCGCAACATGGTGACATTGGACGTGATGTACTCCTTCAGTGGATCGATGTCGAGCTTGATCGTGCAACCGCCAGCCGAACGCTCAGCCGTTGCATCGGCAAGTTCAAAGGCTTGTTCCAGTTTCAGATCCTTGAGACCTTCAATTTCGACAACCCGACCGGAAAAGACATTTTTCTTGCCCTTCTTTTCAACGGTAAGCAAGCCTCGCTGCAAGGCCGCATAAGGAATCGCGTTGACCAGATCACGTAAGGTAATACCCGGTTGCATCTCGCCCTTGAAACGCACTAGAACTGATTCAGGCATATTCAATGGCATGACGCCTA
This sequence comes from uncultured Granulosicoccaceae bacterium, assembly GCA_964449565.1. Lineage (GTDB taxonomy): Bacteria > Pseudomonadota > Gammaproteobacteria > Granulosicoccales > Granulosicoccaceae > Granulosicoccus. The sequence goes on from CAYUZB010000002.1 coordinate 79,992, forward strand.
CCGCTGCGCCAAATGCAACGAGGCCGGAACCAGCTGGAAACGAAATCCCCATCGGGAATCGTGTATGCGAATCACCACCCGTACCGACCGTATCCGGCAACAACATACGGTTCAGCCAAGAATGAATGATGCCATCGCCTGGTCGCAGTGACACACCACCACGGGTTGCCATGAAGTCCGGCAAGGAGTGATGGGTATCAACGTCGATCGGTTTAGGATAAGCCGCGGTGTGACAGAACGACTGCATGACCAGATCCGCAGTAAAGCCGAGGCAGGCAAGATCCTTAAGCTCATCACGGGTCATGGGGCCGGTTGTGTCCTGCGACCCTACTGTTGTCATCTTCGGTTCGCAATACTGCCCAGGTCGAACGCCATCAACCCCACAGGCCTTGCCGACAATTTTCTGCGCCAAGGTATAACCCTTGTTACTCGGATCATTGGCTCCCGGACGCATGAAAACGTCACTGATTGGCAATCCCATGGCCTCACGTGCCCGATCAGTCAAACCACGTCCGATTATCAGCGGGATACGACCACCGGCGCGCACTTCGTCGAGTATCACTTCGTTGCTATATTCAAACGTAGCCAGAACTTCATCGGTACCGCCACGACAAACTTTCATCGCATGCGGATAGATATCAATGACATCACCCATCTCCATGGCGCTGACATCACACTCGATCGGTAAGGCACCGGCATCTTCCAGGGTGTTGAAAAAGATCGGGGCAATCTTGCCACCAAGGACAAAGCCGCCGTCACGACGATTGGGGATATGCGGAATATCATTTCCCATCAGCCACAAGACCGAGTTGGTCGCCGATTTACGCGAAGAACCGGTTCCGACTACATCACCAACATAGGCGACCGGATGACCCTTTTCTTTCAGCTCTTCAATGGTTTCAAGTGGTTTGGTTGTGAAGCCCTCGCGCTCAAACTTATGAAAAGCTTTTGCGTGCAAAGGGATATCAGGTCGTGACCAGGCGTCCTGCGCTGGTGACAGGTCATCCGTATTGGTCTCACCCGGGACTTTGAAGACGGTGACCGTGATTTTTTCCGGTACCTCATCCTTGGCCAGAAACCATTCGGCATCGGCCCAGGACTGCATGACGCGTTTGGCCGCATCATTGCCACCATTGGCCTTTTCCTGAACATCATGGAACGCGTCAAACATCAATAATGTGTGGGAAAGTGCATTGACGGCAGTGTCAGCAAGGTCCTTGTCATCAAGAGCCTCGATCATCGGCGGGATGTTATAACCGCCCAGCATGGTGCCCAGTAATTCAACGGCACGCTTCTTATCGATCAATGGTGAGCTCACTTCACCCTTGGCAATCGCGGCGAGGAAACCCGCTTTGACATACGCGGCCTCGTCCACCCCTGCAGGGACACGTTCGGACAACAATTCCAACAAGACCTCTTCTTCACCGGCAGGTGGCGACTTCAACAATTCAACCAGCTCGGCAACTTGCTGCGCCGAAAGTGGTTGCGGCACAACTCCTTGCGCTGCTCTTTCAGCGACGTCTTTGCGGTAGGCTTCTAACACGAGGATTTCCTCCTTACAGAAATTCCAAGATAAAATTTACAGGTATGTTGCCAATAGCTTAGCTGGCGACACGCTTCTTGCCGGGTGAGATTGGCTTAATGGTGCCCTCTCCGCCCTGAAATACATTGGCACGCAGCTGCTCAAGTTCATCACGCAGTTCAGCCGCTCGTTCGAATTCGAGGTTTCTTGCGCTATCGTACATCTGCTTTTCCAGCTCTTTCATACGCTTGGCGGCATCGGCAACCGACAAGTTCTCGTACTGGGCCTCAGATTTGACTGATTTGGCCCCGCGTCGGCCCTTACCCTTGCCACGGGACGAGCCACCGGCTTCCATGACATCGCTGACCGCCTTTTTTATACCGATTGGCGTAATCCCGTGAAGTTCATTAAATTCAGTCTGAGTGTCGCGACGCCGGGTGGTTTCGTCAATAGCGCGTTGCATGGAACCGGTCACGTTATCGGCATACAGTATGGCTCTACCCTGCAGATTTCTCGCCGCCCGACCAATAGTTTGAATCAACGAGCGTTCCGAGCGCAAGAAACCTTCCTTGTCGGCATCGAGAATCGCTACCAGAGATACCTCTGGCATATCCAGCCCTTCACGTAACAGGTTGATACCTACAACGACATCGAAAACACCCAACCGCAAATCCCGAATAATTTCACTTCGTTCTACGGTATCGACATCCGAATGCAGGTAGCGAACCTTGACACCGTGATCGGAAAGGTAGTCTGTCAGATCTTCCGACATTCGCTTGGTCAAGGTGGTGATCAAAACACGCTCATCACGTGCAGCGCGAGCATTGATCTCGGAAAGCACATCGTCGACCTGGGTGCGTGCAGGTCTTATTTCCACTTGTGGATCGACCAGACCAGTCGGCCTGACCACTTGCTCGACTATCTGATCACTGTGGTTCTTTTCATAGTCACCCGGTGTCGCGGACACAAAAATGGTTTGTGGGGCGAGAAGTTCGAACTCTTCGAATTTCAATGGTCGGTTATCCAGTGCGGAAGGCAGACGGAAACCAAAATTAACCAGATTCTCCTTGCGCGATCGATCACCCTTGTACATCGCACCTAGTTGAGGCACCGTTACATGACTTTCGTCGATGAACAGAAGGCTATCTGGGGGTAGATAATCAAACAGACATGGAGGTGGTTCACCCGGTTGGCGACCTGACAAATAACGTGAATAGTTTTCGATGCCAGAGCAATAACCGAGTTCATGAATCATCTCGAGATCAAACTGGGTTCGTTGTTGCAGTCGTTGCGCTTCGACCAGTTTGTTGGAACCGGTCAGCGTGTCCAGTCTTTCCCGTAGTTCGTCCTTGATCAGATCGGTCGCGTCCAGCAATCGTTGGCGCGGAGTCACGTAGTGCGTTTTTGGATAAACGGTCAATCGCGGGACACGTCGTGACACTTCCCCCGTCAAGGGATCAAAGTGGCTAAGGCTTTCAATTTCATCATCAAACAATTCGATACGAATGGCCTCACGCTCCGAATCAGCAGGATAGATATCGATGATTTCGCCACGGACTCTGTAGGTACCGCGCTTGAGCTCGGTATCGTTGCGCGTGTACTGCAATTCGGCAAGGCGCCTTAGCACGTCGCGTTGGTTGATGGTTTCGCCACGTTTCAGATGCAAGACCATTTTGTGGTACTGCTCCGGGTCACCGAGACCATATATTGATGAGACAGTTGCAACAATGATCGTGTCGCGACGCTCAAAAAGTGCCTTGGTCGCAGACAGGCGCATCTGTTCGATATGCTCATTGACCGATGCGTCCTTCTCGATGAACAGATCGCTCGATGGCACATAGGCTTCTGGCTGGTAGTAGTCGTAGTAAGAAACGAAATACTCGACGGCGTTGTTAGGGAAAAATTCCTTGAATTCGCCGTAAAGCTGCGCCGCCAGAGTTTTGTTCGGGGCCAGTACGATGGCAGGACGCTGCTGCGCCTGTACCAGGTTGGCAATCGTGAACGTCTTGCCTGATCCGGTGACCCCAAGCAGGGTCTGATAGGCCAAGCCATCTTCGATCCCCGAGGTCAAATCCCGGATTGCAGCCGGCTGATGCCCCGAGGGCGCGTAGCTCGTCTGCAGTTCGAAATGTTTGGACATGGGGTCAGGTCGCGGCTAATTGCCCGCTATTGTACATTGAAGCTACGATTGACCCGAAAATTGCTAGCACCAACGTTGACCTTGAACGCTGACGGCACTACACTCTCGTCCGCTGTTCCCCGGTAGCTCAGTTGGTAGAGCAAATGACTGTTAATCATTGGGTCGCTGGTTCGAGCCCGGCCCGGGGAGCCACTTAATTCGTGAAGATTCACAAGGCAACTCAGCTTGTGCATAAAAAAGGCCCTCCATGTCGAGGGCCTTTTACTTTTACGAGAGCGTGCTTTTAGCGGGCGATTTTTACGTACGCTCGGTCGATCTACTGATTACGCTCCTTCAGTAACGATTTCAGTATATTTTTGATCGCCGGTTTATCAGCTGACAAATCGCCATTGGACTGCACCGCCGGCACCTCCTCAACAGCTCGCGCTTCAGTCAGCTCGTTGGGCTCCGAGGCCTCAACCTCATCACTCCGGTGCTCGGCATTACCGTGTTGCATGGCTTCACGCTCACGCAAATAGCGTTCATAGTGTTCGTCGTCACCATTCATGTCAGCAGCTTGCTCAGCGGTGGCTGGTACATGACCAGGCGGATCAATCAAAATCGCTGCACTTTCCAGCGACAGCAGCGCGCCTTGTTGCACAGAGTCACGAATATCGCTCATATCGGTGGCGGAAAATGCTCCTTGGCTGGCAATAGCGTCAAGCTCGGTAAAAACCGGTAATGACTGCACCACTGACTCCACATCAATATCCTGGCCGGGTTCGATACTTGCCAGGGCTCCGGGTATTGAATCGAGAATCGTGATGACTGAGGCGATACAATCCTGATCGCCGGTGAAATGTAGATCACGAACAGGATTATCACCATCTATCGCGTCGAGCCTTAGATCTATCGAGTGTTTCTGCACGATACTGGCACAGGCTGAATACAACATGTCGATGCCATCGATTGCTCGAGCAACGCGATCCGGGTCAGCCGCAAAAACTGAAGAATCGGTCAGTCTGACGACCAGTCGTGCCTCATCTGCGCCTAGCGGAAAACGAGCATAGGGATGATCGTCTGCGACCACCGGTTGCGTAGCACCCTTCAGTAAACCAAGCATGCCAGGCAGATGACTCGTGGCAAAAAGTATACGGCTTTGCAGCCGGACCAATTCTCCACGCACAATTTTTGGATCAGCCTCAGGACTGAGCAGGCTATGCCAGTACTCAGTCGTACCCAGCTTGTCAAGATGCAACACAGCAACGACTCGCTGCTCATCAGCTGACAGGGCATCAAAACGACCAACAATAGTCGCACCCGCATTGCCGAGCCGGGCTGCGGCAGCAGAGCGTTGATCGTCTTTGGCAACCCGAAACTGATCAACCAGAGCCTTGACATCAGACCTGATCAGCGTATCGATGATTTTGGTTACGGCCATGCGCAGTTGAGCTGCGTGCATGTGGAGCTCCGGGCGAAATTTTACTTAAGTACCCATTTCTATCGGCCGAGTTCAATTCTGCTGAAGCTCGTCGCCGGAACTCAAGTGTATTTGGTCGGGACGGAGTGATTCGAACACTCGACCCCCACAACCCCATTGTGGTGCGCTACCAGGCTGCGCCACGCCCCGTCCAAGCCGTACAGCATAACGCAATAAGACAGGAATTGGGCAGGAATCGGATGATAGTGCCGGGCAATTAACTCGTGCGCAAAATGCGCAAAAGATCCTCAAGTTCTGAGCGAAGCTGACGCATCATCTGCTGCGATTGGGCATTGTCATCCTTGACAGCATCACCGGCCAAGTGCAGACGCGCCCCACCGATGGTGTAGCCTTCTGAATACAGGAGACTGCGAATCTGACGAATCAGCATGACATCATGGCGCTGATAATAACGCCGGTTACCACGGCGCTTGACCGGTGTCAGATCCGGGAATTCCTGCTCCCAGTATCTCAGCACATGGGGTTTGACCTGACACAAGTCGCTGACCTCACCAATGGTGAAGTACCGCTTGTTGGGTATCGTCGGTAATTCGTTATTGTTGCTGATTTCCAGCATAGGCTTCTACACGCGCTTTGAGTTTTTGCCCTGGTCTGAAGGTCACTACCCGGCGAGCCGATATGGGTATTTCCTCGCCTGTTTTTGGGTTACGACCTGGACGCGGACTTTTGTCTCTGAGAATGAAGTTCCCGAATCCGGACAGCTTAACATCATGACCGGATTCGAGCGCAACCCGAATCTCTTCAAAGAACTGTTCAACAAATTCCTTGGCCTCTCGCTTGTTGAGACCGAGCTCGTCGAACAACATTTCTGCCATAAGAGCTTTTGTCAGCGCCATCTCATACCCTAAGTACCGCGCCGTGCTGCTTACCTAGTGCATCAACAATGGAGGTAAGCGTACGCTCGACTTCAGAGTCCTCTAGAGTGCGCGAAAAATCCTGTAAAATCAAGCCCATGGCAATACTTTTCTTGCCATCGGCAAGCTTGTCACCGAGGTACACGTCAAAAATTCGAACATCCTGCAGCACGGATGGGGCGGTCTCGCGAATCGTGTTGATCAGCTCGCCGAAGCTCACGGATTCATCCACCAGCAAGGCAATGTCTCGTCGCGCCTGCGGGAAACGCGACAAAACAGTGGCGCTGGGTACGCGCCCATGCTGCAAAGCATCCAGGGCGAGCTCGAATACGATGGGCATTTCGCTCAAATCAAGCTCACCAGCGAGACTGGGACTCAAAGCGCCAATATAGCCCACCACAGTGTCATTCACGGCAATGCCTGCCCGCTGCCCCGGGTGCAGCATGGCGAGGTCACTAGGGACGAAAGTCACCGCGACACCATTTGCTGATGCAATCAGAGCCTCAACATCGGCCTTCAAGCTAAAGAAGCTCGCAGCAGCTGTACCACTATTCCAGTTTTCTGCGTGTTGTTGACCGTAAACAAGACCTGCCAACATGCTTTGCTGTTGCAAGGTCGAATCGATCTGCAGGTCGTCTCCCCAGTCGGCGGCAATATATTCATCCAGCTCGCCAAGCGCAGTTTCTTGAGGATTCGGTAGAAATCGCAGTCCGGTTTCGAATATCTGCATGGAAGGAATTTGCCGGCTCTGATTGTGTTTTAGTGTCTGCAGCAAGCCGCCAATCAGCGTCGTTCGCATAACAGCCAGTTCACTGGATATCGGATTGGCCAGCGCCAGCGCTTCGAGGTCAGGGCGCAAGGCCGACTGCATATCGGCATCGACAAAACTGTAGGTCACCACTTCCTGGTAGCCGCGATGCATCAGTTGACGCTTGATCGCGTTAACTTCGATTCGCGTCTCGGGAACCGGACGAAACTGTGGTCGATGAGCGGGATATGTGCGCGGCAAGGCATCGAAGCCTACGACTCGCGCAACTTCCTCAACGTAGTCTTCTTCAATCGCCAGATCGTACCGATAACTCGGCGGCGTAACATCCCAGCCCTTGTCATGTCGTTCATGTTTTATACCCAGGCGGGTAAAGATGTCTTCGATGTTGCCGTCCGCAGGCTCGATACCAAGCATTGAAATGATGCGTTTTCGACGCACCGTAATCGTTGTGCGTTGCGGCATGCGTGATTCGACAATTTGATCGGCAACCGGTCCTGCCTTACCACCAGAGATGTTCTTCAACAATCCGGTAGCGTACTCAATAGCTTCAATCTGACCGTCCGGGTTGACGCCGCGCTCGTAACGATGTGAGGAATCGGTGTGACAACCATAATGACGTGGCTTGCCGATAACGAGTTCAGGCAGAAAAAGGGCACACTCAAAGAAAACATGTTTGGTGTTTTCATCGACTCCGGTATCGAGGCCACCCATGATGCCGGCAATACTGACAGCACCACGGTCATCGGCGATGACGGTAGTGTCGGCGTTGAGCGCAACATCCCGACCATCGAGTAAGGTCAGCCTTTCACCGGTTTTTGCCAGCCGCACCTGAATGGGACCTTGCAGCTTGTCGAGATCAAAAGCATGCATGGGTTGTCCCAGCTCGAGCATCACGTAGTTGGTGATATCCACGGCCGGGTTGATCGAACGCACACCACTTCGACGCAAACGTTCAACCATCCAGCTTGGCGAACTGGCCTGCATGTCGACATCTCGAACCACTCTGGATGCAAAGCGCACACAGGCGGATGCATCGTCAATCAGAACCGGCCAGATCTCTTCATGCTGAGATGCGATTGGATTTATTTCACGCAATTGCAAGGGTAAATTGTTCTTTGCCGATATCTCTCGGGCGATACCACGAATGCTCAGACAATCACCACGATCGGGAGTCAGATCAATATCTATGATGGCGTCATCTAGCTCAAGATAAGCCGTCAAGGCGGTGCCTATTGGTGCATTGGCGGGTAATTCAAGAATGCCATCGGATTCTTCCGACAGCTTGAGCTCGGCGCCCGAACACAACATGCCACGGGACTCGACACCACGAAGTTTTGATCTTCGAATCTTCGTGCCATCAGGAAGTTTCCCGCCGACATTGGCCAGCGCGGTCAACATACCTTCACGCACATTTGGTGCACCGCACACTACTTGCACCAATTCGCTTTCGCCGTTGTCGACCTCACAGACGCGCAAGCGATCAGCATCGGGATGCTGTTTGGCGTTAACCACCCGCGCGACCACGATATCCTTGAACCCCGGCATCGCTGACTCAACGTCGTCAACCTCAAGGCCAAGAAAAGTCAATTGGTCAGTCAGGGCATTCGTGTCAATCGGAGGATTGACCCACTCGCGTAACCATCGTTCGCTGAATTTCATCGTCTTATTCCTGCCTGGCGATCAGTGAAACTGCGCCAGAAAGCGCAAGTCGTTCTCGAAAAACTGACGTAAGTCGGTCACGCCATAGCGCAGCATGGCAAGACGTTCGACACCCAAACCAAACGCGTAGCCTGAAAACTCTTCGGTATCGATACCCACCGACTGAAACACCTTCGGGTGCACCAAGCCTGATCCCAGCACCTCTAGCCATGGCCCTTTGTTGATACGAATATCGACTTCAGCCGATGGCTCGGTGAACGGAAAGTAAGAGGGACGAAAACGAATCTCGCAATGATCCTGATCGAAGAATGTGGTCAGAAAACTTTCCAGATGCCCCATAAGATCGGACATCGATACTTGACGATCGACAAGCAAACCCTCGATCTGATGAAACATCGGCGAGTGAGTCTGATCCGAATCACAGCGGTAAACACGCCCAGGGGCAATGATGCGCACCGGCGGTTCATGCTTCTCCATGTAACGAACCTGCACGGTAGACGTATGTGTGCGCAGCAAACGATTTACATCAAAATAGAAGGTATCGTGCATTGCTCTCGCCGGATGATGGGCCGGAATATTCAGCGCCTCGAAGTTGTGATAGTCATCTTCGATTTCCGGGCCTAACGCCACATCGAATCCAAGCTGTTGAAACAGTGCGCTGATACGCTCGATCGTCAAGGTGATTGGATGCAAACCGCCACGTGGAGTACCAGCACCCGGTAACGTAATATCGAGTGCATCCTGACTGAGCTTCGCCGCAAGCGCCGCATCATCCAGTACAACTCGGCGCTCATCAATTAAACCTTGTACGACAAGCTTTGCCTGATTGACTGCTTGTCCAGCAGCTGGCTTTTCGGCCGCCGGCAACTGACCAATTGATTTAAGCACCCCGGTCAAACGACCTTTCTTGCCCAGCAACTCCACTCGCACCGCCTCGAGTGCGTCAAGTGAACTGGCCTCGGCAACGATTTCGCTGGCGTCGCTAATCAGACTTTCAAGATCGAGTGACATGTGATGTCTTCCCGTAATCCATGGTTGGTTGAATTTCTGTTTACAGCATGGATGGCCATAAAATCACGGCCATAAAAAAGGGAATACCGAACGTGTCGGTACTCCCTGTGTCGATAAAGCGTTGATACGCAACTGGCAGATAGTGCCGGTGCGTTCGGTCAAGCAGTATTAAGCCTGTGGCAGGCTTGCCGGCAAGCTTGCCTTCGCCTTATCGACGATGGCGCTAAACGCGGGTGCATCTGCAATAGCAAGATCTGCCAACATCTTTCGATCGATGTCGATCTCAGCAATCTTCAATCCTTGCATCAGGCGGCTGTAGGTAATGCCGTTTTCTCTTGCCGCAGCATTGATGCGCGCAATCCAGAGGCGTCGAAAAACGCGCTTCTTGGCTTTACGGTCGCGATAGGCGTACTGCCCTGCTTTGGTTACCGCCTGTTTAGCGACGCGAAATACCCGACTACGCGCACCGCGATAACCTTTCGCCTGCTTCAGGACTTTCTTATGACTGGCGCGGGCCGTAACCCCTCTTTTTACTCTTGGCATGGTTGGCTCCTAGCGATTATTCGGCAGCATGCGTTTGATCAGGACCACATCGTTCTCATGGACCATGTCGTTACCACGAAGGTGACGCTTACGCTTGGTGCTTTTCTTGGTCAGGATATGCCGCATGTGCGAGCTCTTGCGTTTGTAACCGCCAGACCCCGTACGCTTGAAGCGCTTGGCCGCCCCGGAGACGGATTTCTGCTTGTTGGACACTGTTGGACTCCAATTGTTAGGAGGGCAAGCCCTCGCGAGTGTAAAACCGGTGACGTCGTAGTGTCGGTACGCCACTCGGTTGTCGATAATACGATTGTCAAAAAACATCTTTTACAATCCTCGAAAAACTGAGCTCGAAGATTGCCCTACAAACTTAACTCTTCTTGCGCGGCGCCATGACCATCACCATCTGACGCCCTTCCAGTTTTGGAAACTGCTCGACCGTTCCAAGTTCGGATAAATCCTCCTCGACCCGTTTGAGCAACTGCGCCCCAAGTTCCCGATGGGCCATTTCCCGACCGCGGAATCTCAGTGTAATTTTCGTCTTGTCGCCATTTTCCAGAAACTTCACAAGGTTTCGGAGTTTGACCTGATAATCCCCATCTTCCGTGCCCGGCCGAAACTTTATTTCTTTCAGCTGAGCAGTCTTCTGTTTCTTCTTGCCGGCATTCTGTTTCTTGTTCGCCTCGAACTTGAACCGGCCATGGTCCATGATTTTACAAACCGGCGGCGATACGTTTGGTGATATTTCGACCAGATCCAATCCGGCCTCGACCGCTGTCGCCAACGCTCTTTCAATCGGCACGACGCCGATCTGTTCACCTTCCGCCGAAATCAGACGCACTTCCGTGACATCGATCTCTTCGTTCTTGCGGTTGACCTTTTTTGCAGAGATAGGTCAGCCCTCCACCGTCGCATCTGCTGCACTGCGCAGCGCGACCTCGTTCTTTAACATCAAATTCAAGTCTTCCAGTTTAATGACGCCGAGATCCTTGCCATCACGAGTACGCACTGCCAGCGAGTCACTTTCGACCTCTCGATCGCCTGCGACCAGCAGGTAAGGCACGCGCTGCAAGGTCCACTCACGGATTTTGAAGCCAATCTTCTCGTTCCGCAAATCTGTCTCGACACGTAACCCACTATTTTGCAACACTTTCGCCGCTTCCACAACGAAAGATGACTGCTTATCCGTAATATTCATGACAACCACTTGTGTCGGCGCAAGCCATAATGGCAGCTTGCCCTCGAAATTCTCGATCAGGATCCCGATAAATCGCTCAAAAGAGCCCAAAATTGCCCGGTGTAGCATGACGGGAACCTGACGCTCGCCGGTCTCATCGACGTAACTGGCGTCGAGTCGCCCCGGCATGGAGAAATCCACCTGCATGGTGCCGCACTGCCAGACTCGGCCAATACAGTCTTTCAGGGAAAATTCGATCTTCGGTCCGTAGAAAGCGCCCTCACCCGGCAGCTCTTCCCACGGCAACCCCTTGGCGTCCAGCGCATCAGCCAGCGCTTTTTCCGATTTGTCCCAGGCTTCATCGCTGCCCACCCGATTAGGTGGACGTGTCGACAAACGGTAGATCACGTCGGTAAAGCCAAAATCGTCATAGACCTTATGCAGAAAATCGATAAAACGTGACACTTCCTCCTGAATCTGAGATTCGGTACAGAAGATATGTCCGTCATCCTGAGTAAAAGCCCGTACCCGCATGATGCCGTGCAGAGCGCCCGACATCTCATTGCGATGACAGGAGCCGAACTCGGCAAGACGCAAGGGCAGATCCCGATAACTTTTCAGCCCTTGATTGAACACCTGTACATGACAGGGGCAATTCATCGGTTTGACCGCGTACTGCCGATCATCCGTTTCGACGGTAAACATGTCGTCACCGAATTTATCGGCGTGACCGCTACGCTCCCACAAAGAGAAATCGACCACCTGAGGCGTCTTGATTTCCTCATAGCCTTCATCGAGTTGCACCGAACGCATATAACTTTCAACCGCACGGTAAACCGCCCAGCCTTTCGGGTGCCAAAACACCATGCCCGGCGCTTCGTCCTGCAGGTGAAAGAGGTCAAGCTGCTTGCCGATGCGACGATGGTCTCGTTTCTCCGCTTCGGCCAGGTTGTGCAGATACGTCTTGAGCTCTTTGGGCTGTGCAAATGCAGTACCGTAGATGCGCTGCAACATGACGTTGTTTGAATCACCACGCCAGTAAGCGCCTGCGAGCTTGGTCAGTTTGAAGGCTTTCAGGTGTTTCGTGTTAGGCACATGTGGGCCACGACAAAGATCGGTGAAATCACCTTGCTGGTACAGCGACAGCGTTTCATCGGACGGGATATCGGCAATGATTTCCGCTTTGTAGTCTTCACCGAGCGATTTGAAAAAGCTGACAGCTTCATCGCGTGGCAGCGTAGAACGTTCCAGCGGAATAGCCTGCTCGACCAGCTCCGCCATGCGCGCCTCGATGAGCGTTAGATCTTCCGGTGTAAAGGCTCGCTCGAAGGCGAAGTCATAAAAGAAACCTTCCTCAATCACCGGCCCAATGGTGACCTGTGCTGTCGGAAACAGCTGCTTGACCGCTTGTGCCAGTAAATGAGCTGTTGAATGACGCAATAAGGGCAAGGCTTCGTCACTTTTGGTCGTTACCACGGCCAGGGAAGCATCGTCTGACATGGTATGACTGGCGTCGACCAAGGTACCGTCGACAACACCAGCGAGTGTCGCCTTGGCGAGCCCCGGGCCAATATCGGCGGCGACATCGAGCACGGAAACAGGATTGGGATATTGACGGCTGGAGCCGTCCGGCAAAGTAATTGTTGGCATTGTTCTCGATCTCAGTGGTGACCCCTACGCCAGGCCACATGTAAATTGTCAGTGGTGACCGCTACGCGAGGCCACTTGGATCAGTTGAAAGAATTCCCGAAGTTTATACCGAATTGAAGCAACGACCGGACCGAAATCACTCACAAGCCGATGCCTGAAGCCCGTTGAGTTAAAATTGTAGACGATTGTTGACCGCAGGCACATGCTTCCTTACACTTGTCGCCAACGGCAGGCGCGTAGCTCAGTTGGTTAGAGCATCACCTTGACATGGTGGGGGTCGTTGGTTCGAATCCAATCGCGCCTACCAATTTCCTCTTACTTGAATTTCCTGAACTCCAGGCAGCGCGCGTGTCCCTTTCCGAATTGACTGCAGTTTCACCTGTGGATGGGCGCTATGCCGCCCGCACAGCCGCCTTACGTGATTGTTTCAGTGAATACGCGCTGATCCGAGAACGCGTACGGGTAGAAATCCACTGGCTACTCGCCCTCGCCGACGAAGCGGGCATTGCCGAATTTTCGATCGAGGATGCTGCAGCGCGCAAAGGCCTTGTCGAATTGGGTGCCACGTTCTCAACTGAGGACGCAGCAAGGGTCAAGGAAATCGAAGCGACCACCAATCACGATGTCAAGGCGGTTGAGTATTTCATCAAGGAACGATTAAAAGCCTGGCCTTCCCTGGATGCTCAGAACGAGTTCGTGCACTTTGCCTGCACCTCGGAAGATATCAATAATCTGAGCTATGCCTGCATGCTGTCGCGTTATCGCTCAGAGATTTTGCTGCCATCCACTGAGCGATTGATCGAAACACTGACATCCTTTGCGCATGAGCATGCTGGCGTTCCGATGCTCAGTCGAACACATGGCCAGACAGCCAGCCCAACGACACTCGGCAAGGAATTCGCCAATGTGGTTTATCGATTGCAGCGGCAACAAAACGCGATACGCAAGATACCGATGCTCGGCAAGATCAATGGCGCGGTTGGAAATTTTAACGCGCATGTCTGCGCCTACCCTGATCTTGACTGGCCCGATTTTTCCGAGCGTGTTGTCAACAGCCTCGGCCTGACATTCAATCCCTATACGACACAAATAGAACCGCACGACTGCGTCGCTGAACTATTCGATGCTGTCGCCAGATTCAACGTAACCCTAATTGATCTGTGTCGTGATGTATGGGGCTATATCTCGCTGGGCTACCTGAGCCAGAAGACCATTGCGGGTGAAGTCGGCTCATCGACCATGCCACACAAGGTCAACCCGATTGATTTTGAAAATGCCGAAGGCAATCTTGGCCTGGCCAATGCAGTGTTCGATCATTTAAGTCGCAAGCTGCCCATCTCCCGCTGGCAACGCGATCTGACCGACTCAACCGCTTTACGCAATCTCGGTGTCGGCGCCGCGTATACCGAAATTGCAATGGCATCACTCGGCAAAGGCCTCGGCAAACTCGGTGTTAACCAGACAGCCTTGTCAAAAGATCTTGAAAACGCCTGGGAAGTGCTCGCAGAACCCATTCAGACTGTCATGCGTAAACATGCCGTACCCGATGCCTATGAAGCGCTCAAGTCATTGACCCGCGGGCAAGGGATTACCCGCGAAGCAATCAAGGATTTCATTGAAACACTCGAGATACCCGAGGTTGATAAAAAGCGACTGGCCGAGCTGACACCAGAAACCTATATTGGCCTGGCAACACGTCTGACACTTGATCTTGGCAAGCACTTGTCAGACGACATCTAAACACAGACGTCAGCATGTTGGACTTGCCTTCAAGCTGTGTGTTTCCCGATGGCCTTGATGCTGCCGGATTTTTAAGAAAGTACTGGCAACAGTCCGCGCTGCTGATGCCACAGGCATTCCCCGATTTCGATACACCATTACCGGCTGACGAACTGGCCGGTTTATCGTTGGAGCCCGGCACAACACCACGCTTGATCACAAAGGATACAGCGGGCGAATTCCGACTCGAATACGGACCGTTTGAAGAAGATCGTTTCTCTACACTCGGCACCCGAGACTGGTCACTACTGGTAACCGATGTTGAAAAGCATCTGCCAGAGTTGCGCAGCATATTGTTAGCATTCGCCTTCCTGCCGAGTTGGCGTATTGATGATGTGATGGTCAGTTACGCAGCCGAAGGTGCGTCGGTCGGTGCCCATGTGGATGACTACGATGTCTTTCTATTACAAGCAAGTGGCGAGCGCCGCTGGTTGATCGAAGACAAGGTCCGTGATCATGTACAAAGCACGCAAGGAGACTTGCGCCTGGTTGAAGATTTCTCACCATCACAAGACCTGATACTGTCACCGGGCGACATGTTGTACTTACCACCAGGCATTGCTCATCACGGTATCGCGGTCGGTAACAATTGCACCACTTGGTCCATAGGCTTTCGTGCGCCCGCCAAGGATGAACTGGTACTAAAACTGTCAGAGCTTATTGCCCAGCGAATTACAGAAGCAGGCAATGTCGAGCGTTATCGTGATCCACCATTATCACCCGCGATTAACGGTGAAATCGATGATGCAGCAATAAAGCAATTCAAGTCGCTATGGAGTCGTGCAACAAATTTTTCAGCTAATGAATTCGCTCATCTTGTTGGTACTTTGTTAACGCAAGATGGCAGTATAAATCGACACGA
>CAYUZB010000002.1:95534-100718 GCA_964449565.1 uncultured Granulosicoccaceae bacterium
TTGTATCGTTCGAAAGACTGTTCCAGTCTCCAATAGATTTAAACATCGACGTGCTGGCGCCACTTCCCTTCACGAAATGCTAACAGGGCCTTACGTGCCGTACCATCATTGACTCCTTCACCGTTATGTCTGAATCCATTGGTCAAAAATTGATGAAAACCCTCTAGGTTCTCGGCGCCACTTTGTTTTGATCGATAAAAACCCATTGACCACCCATGAAAATCCCTTTGCCGAGAATCGCCTTTGAACAAAATGCGCGTTTCAGTATGCCGGGTGTCCTTTCCTATCTTCTGATAAATTTTTTCGACCTGCTCTTTCGGACCTTCAAGCGCTTGAATAAACGAACCCTCGTGGTACAACAACATCCCGGATACGTTCACCTTCTCGTTGTTTGAACGCGCTTTTATCAAAAGCGCTTCTAATTCTTCTTCTGTGAAATCATGGTTGGCCGCACTGATATACAGCAGTTGGAATGTAGGCTCTGCTTCCGGCTTATCCATCGTTTCCGCGGCTAGTGTCACGTCTATTCTCACAAGGCAGTTATCCGTGCATTGGATAACGACTGTTCGAATAACAAATTTATAGGCCAGATCAATTAAAGCGGTGTGTTACGGTTACTTGTGAGGATTGGGCATCAAAGCAATGCTAGAGCCGTGTGGATTGGCCCGCATAGGACCATTGCAATGGCATATCTCGTCCGTAAATTTTCGGATTCTCTAAGATGTTCTAGAGAACACTAAGCCGCCTAAAAAACGGATTCAATCATCGAAAAAGTCCGCATGTTCCTCGCGTATGGCGTCAATAGTGGCATCCAGTCGGGATAAATGAAGCATGCCGGCTTTTGCGGCACCGTCTTCGTCATTAGCCGAGATCAGTTGAGCAATCTGACTATGATCATCCAGCAACTGCTCCAAGCGTTCGTCACGTGCCAAACCTAATACGCAAAGTCGATCAACCTTGGCTTTTTCCCGGGCAATGACATCTGCAGCAAATTCCGTCTCCGCGACCGTACAAATTGTTTGATGGAATTCGTAGTCCAACGAGCGAAAACGATCATAGCTATTTTCTTTTACTGCAGACTCTTGTTCTGCAAGCCGAGATTGCAGCAATTCCCTCCCGTCCTTTGTACAGCGCCTTGCCGCGCAGCGCAGCACTTCGGCTTCAACCGCGGCCCGAACAAATCTGGCTGTGGTAATCGCAGCCGAAGAGAACCGTTTGACCTCGGTTGCCTTTTGCGGCCGAATCAGTAGCAAATCACGGTTTTCAAGCCGACCAAATGCATCACGGACAGGTTGACGTGAAATCCCGAACAGCCCTGCTATTTCGGCTTCTGAAATCTTGGTACCCGGCAGCAACCGCATGGATGTTATTTCGTCATAGAGATAGTCGAACACCGTATCAACGCCGGTGCGACGCTCACGTATTTTCAGATTTCGCGCCATGACTCAACATTCCCTTAAATTAAAAACAGATATGAACAACAGTTCGGTAGATCATCACTCACCAATTGAGGCATCTTTCAACGTAGTCAGATGTAAGCTTAAGCATTCATCAGTTTCGCGATCATTGGTCAACATATCCTTAAAGTCTTCGTGGAACTCAACACCCGCTTCCTCGCACAGCTCAACATCTAAATGCCGAATCTTCGGGAACTTGCAATGATCTGTTACTGAAAAATGAACATCTACCTTTGTATTTATCCTTCCAGATGCATGAACCGTGGGTAATAAAGTCATAGGTCGATCAGATGCGGCAGCAGCTAATAGTCTCGCCAAAGCTCTCGCGACGTACAAACACACTTCCTCCAATCCAGTCAAACCATTGTACGTCTTGATCTGAAAATTCACCCTGCGAAATACGTACATACAGACATCCATGATTTTAGCCAATGTAACGCCTCGAATACTGGCAGGAGCGACTTTGACATCAATAATATTCATGGCACAGATAGTTTTCAGCCTGCGAATAAATTCATTTGCACGTTGAGAAATACTAGTATACCATTTGCTCTAGCAAAGCCAAAATGCTGGGAAATCAACAATCTCAATACCGGGGAAACACGGTAAATCGCTACGCGTCGCTGACCGAGGCAATTTTGTGAGCTGATCGATCCATCTCATCCCTTGATGTTTTGCGAAGATATCTATGCCTTGCATTGAGCTCGAGAGCTTCGTGAAGTTATGTGGTGGCCTGGTCGTCCTGATAATTGATCCCGCGATGGATGCAAAGAAATTTATGGTTCGTATTGGCACTTTGGCACGTCGAAAATTCACAGTCCAGTCGAGAGTTAAAGGTTCCCTGCCATGAATCAGTTAATTGGGAAAATCGCTAGCGTATCCGGCGGTTGGGAAATGAAAACGCCATCGACGATATCATCCTGGACCTATTACTGATTCACTGGGTATAAAGAAAGTCAACCGAAATTCATCTGCGGCTGATAGGAAACTTCTTTAGTTGCATGCCACAAACATGATGATCTGTGGCGACGTCTCGGCAGTCTGTCATTACCTACCAATATTGAAAGTTATCAAGATTTAAACCAAGGAAATTTTAGTATGAGTTTGAAAAATATGAGCGCGATTGTCACTGGCGCCGGACGCGATATCGGTCGCGCCTGTGCGCTTAGACTGGCAGCAGAAGGTGCCAATGTTGCGCTGAGCTATCACTCGAGTAGCGAGGGTGCAGAAAGCGCGGTAGCTGAAATTAAAAAGATCGGCGGCAATGCAATTGCCGTAAAAGCGGACCTCAACAATCCAGCTGAAGTTGAGTCACTGGTCAAGAGCACAGTCGATGCATTCGGTTCAGTGAACATCCTGGTCAACAATACCGGAGGCTTGGTAGCACGAAAAACAATCGCAGAAATGTCTCTTGAACATTGGAACCAAGTCATGTCCCTGAACGCGACCAGCAGCTTCCTGATGATCAAGGCCTGTTTACCGTTTATGAAAAAGGGTTCGATAATTAATCTCGCATCTCAGGCGGGCCGTGACGGTGGCGGACCCGGCTCGATTGCCTATGCTGCATCCAAGGGTGCTGTCATGACCATGACCAGGGGAATGGCCAAGGAACTAGGACCCGACATTAGAGTGAACGCGATCTGCCCGGGAATGGTCGACACTGATTTTCACAATGTATTTACCAAACCTGAAGTGCGAACACATGTAGCAAATGCATCACCGGTAAAACGCGAAGGCGTACCCGATGATATTGCCAATCTGGTTTACTTTCTGGCCAGTGAGCAATCGGAATTCATCACAGGTGCAAACTACGATATCAACGGTGGAATGGTATTCAGTTAATTTGACCGGCATGTCCTGGCTCGCGATGCTCAATGAAAAGGAGTTCCAAAGCGAGCCAGGCAACGAATTGGTTTTCTACACTCGCTTTACTCTTAATAATCAGAGGAAGTCGTCACGACGTGGTGTGAAGCTATCTATCAAGGTACCAGGCTCAAGACAGACGCAACCGTGAACCGCATTGCTCGGTATGACGAAACTGTCTCCAGAACTTACTTCAAATTTTTCACCATCAATGGAGAACTCAAATCGCCCGGACCGAACAAAGGTAGATTGGATATGCGGATGATTGTGCAGTTTTCCCTCAGCTCCCTGATCACTGAAATTAAACGCGACCACCATCAGATCAGGATGATCTGCAAGCACCTGACGGGTTACACCTGGATCCGCATCGACTACTGGAAATTCGTTCATTTTTACCTTGGTTAGAAACTGGACAGGACAAAACAGTAACATCTTAAAGACGTAAAAATCCAGCCGATTTCCAATCCTCGACCATCAATTTTGAAAATTTTTTTACAGTGATAAAGCTCGCCGAGTCGTGTTGCTGAAGCGAGTCGTAGAGCACCGCGCCTTGATTCATTCATTGGTGACTGCGATGATCAACAAGAGTCCATTATCGAGGTCATTTTTTCGAAAATCTTTACAAGTACACCGAGTCACGAACAAACAACCATTTTTCGACTAGGAACCGCTTTCACTCAGGAGCAGATCCGTCACACCCCTATCCAGCCGGGTGGGAGTTGCTAAAAGCGTAGCGTGTTACCAAAGCTGTTAAGCAAACTAACACGATAAATTGGCTTTGGCCATCCAGGCACTGATGGCATCATGGGTTCACTCGGTGATCTCAAATTACACTGATCTACCAGTCTTTTGTTACTGAATCATTACTCGACTAGCGATGACACCAGACTTCGAAACATCACTGACACGAATTCTCACCAAGTCTTGACCTCGTAGTTAGCACTCAATGGTCAAATTGAACAGCGCAAGATCACGAAAATTCTGCAACGACTGATACCAAATACGTATCGTTCATATTTCTTCTAGCTTCAGAGGTGGTTTTTAACCTGTAAGTTTTCCTATGTTCCAGGTTACTGCAGATTATGAAATACATGCCCCTCTCCATCATAAGCATCGTTCCAATTTCTTATAAATAATTCGCAATGTAATAAAAAATCTAAATATCGTCTGCTCGCATTACAACATTGACAAACATTGAAGAACATCGAATATCATTCGTACTAACGCAAAAGTAATAAAACAACGTGCAACCTCACCCTACGCGCACCTTCATAGTGCCGAATCATGTATTTTCGCACCAACACAATCAATTTTTATATCGCATATACATTTGGTTTAAAGCTCATTAAGTATTTCTTGCTTGTTCATATAGTTGGTTCATGTCTACTATAAAAATACGAACTTAAACGGAAAATGCCATGAAATATTTAAATCGATTATTTTTATCCTTACTACGAGGCAAACAGAGAGAAACTCTCTTTCATCTCCGCAATATGTCAGAACGACAACTGCTTGACTGCGGCATCTCTCCTGATCTAGTTTCAAAAGGATTAAAAGGCTGGCCATGGCGCATCGAAAACACAGAATCAGAGCTATCAAATCAACAAATATTCAACGTAGGCAAACGGAAATTCATTGAAAGCCCACAAAGTTACTCCGATTCCAACAAAACCTTACCCAGCTTGAGTCACACAATGACCACAGACTCCGTGCAAGAGGGTCACTCACAGACCAAGCACAAAGACACCACCAAAGCTGCCTGATGCGGTCAATAAAATATTTAATAACCTATCGTTATGCGAATAGCGGCTCAGGCCTCGTTTCCTTGGTACCAATGGAAAACTGGGCTAAGGCCCCATCGCAA
>CAYUZB010000003.1:0-22719 GCA_964449565.1 uncultured Granulosicoccaceae bacterium
CGGTGAAGCAGGCGTCGACAGCACCAGTGAGATACCGAACAGCGTCATACCAAAGATGCCAAACGGCACGAGGCCAATCTCGATACGACCATGGGACAGGCGCTCACATAATATGGACCCTACTGCAATGCCGATGGAGAAAGTCGCGAGAAGTACGGTAAAAACATCAACACTGCCACCGAGCACATCGCGGGCATACACCGGAAACTGCGCAAGGTAAGTAGCACCGAGCAACCAGAACCAGGAAATCGCCAGGATGGATTGGAAGACCACTCGACTCTGCGCCGTATCACGCACCAGTTTCCATGTCTCAGAGATCGGATTGAAGCGCAAGACAAGTTCTGGATCGTTAGCCGCAGCTTTTGGAATTCCTCGGCTGATAAGGTAACCAATAATAGCGACAGCCAAAATGGCTATACAGACCAGCATTACACTGCCATCAGGCGCTTTGGCGATTAGCTGTGTGCCCGCGATCGTGCCAATCAAAATCGCGAGAAAGGTACCGAGTTCTACCAGACCATTGCCACCGACCAGCTCTGACTCGCTCAGATGTTGCGGCAAGATGCCGTACTTGATCGGGCCAAAAAAGGCGGACTGTGTGCCCATCAGAAACAATACGGCAATGAGCATTGGTACGCTTTGTAGCCAGAAAGCGGCCGCACCAAAGGCCATGATGACGATCTCCGCCAGCTTGATGCGCCGGATCAACATCGATTTTTCGAATTTGTCAGCCAGTTGTCCACAGAACGCGGAAAACAGAAAAAACGGCAATATGAAGAGACCCGCAGAGAGGTTTATCAACAGACCGTCGTTCCCGCTGCTGCTGCTGATTGCCGAAAACGCGATGAGTGCGACCAAGGCATTCTTGTAGACGTTATCGTTGAATGCACTCAGTAGCTGAGTGAGGAAATACGGTGCGAAGCGGCGCTTTCTAAGAAGATCAAACTGAGTTTCGTGTGCCATGACCACAAGCATAGACGGCTTGTGACAAAGCATCGTTCAAGGGTTGGGACGCAACGCAGGCGACATCCGACCGAAGACAGGCCTTGGCTCAAGGGTGGGCCCGTTGAAGGCCCAAACGTAAAATTTTACAGAGCAGCGACCTCAGAGGCCTGCCAACCCTTGTCACCGCGAGTCGCGACAAATTCAACCTTCTGGCCTTCGTTCAGCGAACGATAGCCTTCACCGACGATAACGCGGTAATGCACAAAAACATCTTCACCTTCGGGACTAATGATGAACCCATAGCCCTTGGCGTTATCGAACCATTTAACGGTGCCTTGTTTGCGATCAGACATGTAAAACTCCAGTGTGTAGTCGCGAAATATCCCCTACCACTCAGCCGGGTTTTCGGAAAAGGAAACTAGCATGCACTGGCCCATAAGCCGATGGGCGCATAGCGGTTGCCACTGTTGTTTACACTTAGGAATCGTTTGTTCACAATTCAGTTGCCAGTCCAGCTACCCGACCAGTATTTGAATCCCCGCCGTGTCAAATACTTTTACTGGCCAACTCATAGACATCTGGAGAGAGATTATCGGCCTCCAGAACCCGTTCCAGCTGGGCGCGCATACCCTGCTGGTAGTGTTCCGCGTAGCGTCGCCACGAACTCAAAGGGCTTAACAAACCCGCGGCGATTTGGGGATTACGCTTGTCGAGCGCAAGCACATAGTCGGCAAGGATGGTATATCCCTGCCCGCTTCTCTCATGGAAACCACGGGTATTACCCATCGCAAAACTCCCGAGCAAGGAACGCAGACGATTTGGATTAGCCAAATCGAAGTCTTTGTGCTGAGACAATTTCCTGACATCTTCGATGATTGAGACTCGCCGCGACAAGGCCTGCAAGGCAAACCACTTGTCAATAACCAACTTGTTATTCGCCCAGCGTGAATGAAATTGCGACAGGCATTGCCTGCGCTCGTCAGTATCGGTGTGACACAGAGCCGCAAGCGCCGCGACACTGTCAGTCATATTGTCGGCTTGTTTGAAGTGTTTTAGCGCCGTACCTAGCCAAATTTCTTCATCAAGACTACTGAGAAGACCCAGAGCCGCATTGCCAAGTCGGCGTTGTCCCATCGCGCTGAAACTCCGATCATTACCTGCCGTCTGCTGCGCAGATTCGATCAGACGTACAAGTGTTTGATCATGCGCCCCGGCGATTTTTTGAATGACCCGCGTACGAGCATCATCAAGCGCGATGATATCCACCCGTTCATGCTGCTCGGCCAAGGTGAGCGTTGAAGGAAGAGTCAGAAACTCGGCGACAAAATCTGCTTCGAGTGACGCTTCGTTCAGAACACTGGCAATCACCTCGACCAAGACATCACTACCCGAATCACATCCCGTGTTGGCGCCGGCGTTCCCGTTGGATTCCTGGTACTCAAGCGCAATGCTCTTTTGCACGAGTCGTTGCACCGCTTCCCAACGATTGAATCCATCGGTGTCATTTGCTGCCAGAAATGCCAGATCTTCATCCGAGACGGTATGTACCAGCTTGACGGGCGCCGAGAACATGCGCAGTGCGGACAGGACAGGCTTATCGCTCAGCTTGTCGAAGGCAAACGCCTGTTCTTTTTTGGTCACATGCAACACGGTTTCGCTACCGTCTTCCGGTATGACCGTTTTTCCCGTCCGATCAAACAAGGCGATCCGTAGCGGGATATGCAATGCTGGCTTGTCTGTCTGTCCCGGCGTATCCGGAACACTTTGCCTGACAGTCAGAACATAGCGCCCGGTGGACTCGTCAAATTGTTCGTCAAGCTCGACAACGGGTGTTCCGGCTGTTGCATACCAACGTCTGAAAATATCTAGATCAAGCTCAGTGACCGACTGCATCGCATCGACGAAGTCATCACAGGTAGCCGCAGTCCCATCGTGCCGTTGAAAATACACATCCATGCCAAGGCGCCATTGCTCAGGACCCAGTAGGGTGTGCAGCATGCGAATAACCTCAGCACCCTTTTCATATACGGTAACCGTGTAGAAATTATTGATTTCGATATAACTGTCCGGGCGAATCGGATGAGCCATCGGACCAGCATCTTCAGCAAATTGCCTGGCGCGCAACAGCCGAACATCCTCGATACGCTTGATCGTGGCCGAGTGCATGTCCGCTGAAAAACACTGATCACGAAATACCGTCAAGCCCTCCTTGAGACTTAACTGAAACCAGTCTCGACAGGTCACACGGTTACCTGTCCAGTTGTGAAAGTATTCATGTGCAACTACTGACTCGACACCCAGAAAATCCGAATCCGTGGCGGTTTCACTGTCAGCTAGAACATACTTGGAATTGAAAACATTAAGCCCCTTGTTTTCCATCGCTCCCATGTTGAAGTCATCAACGGCGACGATCATGAACAGATCAAGATCGTATTCAAGTCCATAGACTTGCTCATCCCAGCGCATGGAATTCTTCAACGATGCCATCGCAAAATCACAGCGATCGATATTGTGCGATTCAACCAGGATCTGCAAAGTGACTTCTCGCCCCGACACGGTTGTGAATCTGTCTTCAATACTTGCCAGATCACCGGCGACCAGTGCAAACAGGTAACTGGGCTTCGGATGCGGATCATGCCAGTGCGCCCGATGTCTGCCTTTGTCATCACCGGCAATGGCTGCCGGCCCGGAGATCGGATTGCCGTTGGACAACAGGACCGGACAGCTGCCTGGATCAGCATCGATGGTTACATCAAAAACCGACAAAACATCAGGTCGATCCAAAAACCAGGTGATCTTGCGAAAACCTTCGGCTTCACACTGAGTGCAATAGATGCCACTCGAGCGATACAGCCCCTCCAGTGCCGTATTGGCATCTGGATTGACGATGCAGATTGTCGTCACAACACAATGTGAAGGAAGCTCATGAATCTGCAGATGTAGATCGGTAAGTTCGTACTGTTCGGATGTCAGTGCTCGATCATCAAGCAATACTGCTTCGAGCTGCAGGCCGACACCATCGAGAATCAACGCTTCTTTACGCTGTTGCACCAGATGCAGGCGGGCAGTAATTCGTGTCGCAACCGGATCGAGTTCAACGTGCAACTCGGTACGCGGTATTAGCCAGGCAGGTGCTTGATAATGCTCGCGGTGGATCGTGACAGGGGTATCGGTTCTCATGATTTTGTGAACTCGGGTTGAACGCGAATAAGTGGTATGAGACAGGTTGCTCCGTCACGCATCAGCACCCTCAAGAGAGCTCTTCTGATACCGAAAACAGACCAAAGGATACTTTAGGTCACGTCGCTGCATGCGTCTTCCCAGTTTTACTCATATTCGAATCACATTGCTACTAACAGTATTATTGGTTGCAGGCCTCGTATCAGCCCATCAGTATGTGTACTCGCGCAATTGGAACCAGACACTCAACGTGACCGTCTTTCCGTTGAACGCGGATGGCCACCTGGCAACTGATCGTTACATTCGCACACTAAGCGATGAGACTTTTTCAGACATAAACCACTGGGGTGTCAGAGAGGCCGAGCGACACAATCTCGCTTTGAAGGCACCGTTTGACGTGAAGCTCGGTGAACAGATCAAGAAGCTGCCTCCCACGTTTCCGAATAACGCCAATGCGGTCGATGTGCTTTTCTGGGGGTTACGTTTTCGTTGGTGGGCTTGGCGCAACACGCCCGATGACGACAAAGGCCTGACCCGAGTTCGTATGTTCGTCATGTATCACGAAGGCGAAGATGACAGACCACTCGCCCATTCCCTTGGCATGCAAAAGGGTTTGATGGGACTTGTTCACGCATTCGCCCGACCCCGACAAACAGCGCAGAACAATATCGTGGTCGCTCATGAATTACTGCATACGGTCGGTGCATTCGACAAGTATGAAGCCTACGGCAACCCGGCCTATCCCTACGGATTCGCGAATCCGAATCGCCAACCGCTCTTTCCACAACGAAAAGCGGAAGTCATGGCCGGACGCATTCCAACCTCCCGGTATTCCTCCTATATGGCCGAAAGTCTTCGCAGCGTCATGATCAATGACTTCACAGCAAGTGAGATCAACTGGATAGAATGAGCTAAGGTGCCGCGACTGCGCTTGCCTGCCCTGTTCAAATTCCGACGATTCCCCACCTTGCAAACCTTGCTCTCTTTACTGGCCGAAAACCGCAGTTTGCTCGTGGGCATCAGCGTGGCGTCCATCTTTTTACTCACCATGACCGTGGTGGCAACCCCTTGGCTATTGTCACGCCTGCCTGCTAACTATTTTTGCCAGGACCCACAAAAGACCTATGGCACTGGCCCCCTGCGTTGGCTCTGGCATGGCGTGCTCAATATTCTCGGCACCCTCGTGCTGCTAATCGGCATCGCGATGATGTTCACACCGGGGCCAGGACTCGTCGTCATGCTGGCTGGGCTGTCGCTGATTCGCCTGCCGATAAAGCACCGTCTGATCCGGGCCGTCGCGGCAAGGCCAGGTATTTTCGACATGATGAACCAGCTTCGCGCGCGTCGTCAGCGGCCCCCATTTACCCAACCTGTCACAAGAAAAAGCAACGGGCAGGAATCGACGAGCTAAACTTGCACTATGGCTCTGGTTCGTGTGGTACTTACTGTCGGATTTCTCCTTGCTGCAGGCTTGGCGGGTGGCGACGAGCCAAAAACAATAGATTCTGTCGAGGCCGAGATTCAAGCGACAAACAAACGCTTGCAGGCACTCGACCAGGAAATAGCGGAAAACCGTTCCCTGAAGACATCCCTGGAGCAAGCAGTGCAAGCGGTGGAGTCTCGTGTCAGCGATCGCGAGCATCGTATTCGCGGACTCGACAAGGACATCGACAAATATTCCCTGAAGCTCGACAAGCTTGAACTTCAAGTACAAGACGCACAGCGCTCGGTGGCTTTGCGCAAGGAGCGACTCGCACGTTCGATCCGACGCTCGCAGCAGCTCGGCACTGGCAGCGGCCTGAAGGTTCTTTTGCAACATGACAATCCGGCGCTCGCTGATCGCCTCGGCGTCTACACGGACTACTTTTTAAGGGCTCAGAATGCGTCCATCGAAGCGGAGATCGCAGCGCTGCAAAAGATTGACGCGGCAAAACAGACGGCTTTGAAAGACCGAAACTGGCTCAATCACATCAAGCGCAAGGCATCCGGACAATACGAGAACTACCGCACGCAGCAGAAACAGAAGCTCGAAAGTCTCGACAAGGTCGAAAAACAGATAACCGAGAAAAATCGCTCGGTAGCCACCCTGAAAGCCGATCAGGCCCGGTTGTCAGCGTTGATGGAGGAGCTGAAAGCGCTGGCTATAGCCCAATCGGGTTACTTCGAGTCAGGCAAGGGCAATTACCTGTTACCTGTCAGCGGCACCATCAAGGCCCGCTTCGGGGACGTTAAATCGGTCGGCAGACTGCACTGGAACGGGCTTTTCGTGGCCGCTCCGGTTGGACGCCCCGTCAAGGCCGTGGCGGACGGCGAGGTCGTTTATAGCGACTGGTTGCAAGGATTCGGAATGTTAGTCATTCTGGACCACGGGGACGACTACATGACCCTGTATGGTGGGAATCGTGATGTGATCGTGGCTGATGGAACCTGGATAGATGCGGGTGCGACTATTGCAACTGTAGGTGATTCTGGCGGTCAGACAGATAGTGGTGTTTATTTTGAAGTCCGTCACAACGCAAAACCGGTGGATCCGGAACAGTGGATTAACACTGATAACCGGCTCCAGAGTGCCAAGAATTAGTGGTAACTGGCCGAAAACAGCTAGACTGACTCAAGCAATTTGACGACGGGACAGATCCCGCATCGGAGTAAAACTGCATGACTGGAAAAAAACGATCAGCCACACTGGTACTGCTAGGTGCCGTAGTCGGTGGCTCTCTGACCATCGGTCAAGGGGTGCTGGCCACCCGCACCGGCGGTCACGAACTGCCGCTCGAACAGATGCGCACGTTTACCGATGTGTTCAGCCGCATCAAGAACGATTACGTCGAAGAAGTCTCTGACGACGAATTGCTCGAATTTGCCATACGCGGAATGCTCAATGGTCTCGATCCACATTCGGCCTATCTGAATACTGAGGAATTCAATGAGTTGCGTATCGGCACAACCGGTGAGTTTGGCGGTCTGGGCATTGAAGTCGGTATGGAAGACGGCTTCGTCAGAGTTGTTTCCCCGATAGACGATACCCCTGCGGCTCGTGCAGGCATGCAATCCGGTGACTTGATCATCCGACTGGATGACACGCCGGTCAAAGGCTTGTCGCTGAACGACGCGGTCAAGCTGATGCGTGGCAAGCCAGGCAGCAAGCTGCGTCTCACCGTCATTCGCGAAGGTGAAGATCGACCACTGACAATTGATATCAAGCGCGCCATCATCAAGGTCACCAGCGTACGCAATCGCATGCTGGACGATGATTACGGATACCTGCGAATCTCGAACTTCCAGACCAAGACCACGGCCGACATGCTCAAAGCCATCAAAAAGATGAAGAAGGAGTCTGGCGGCTCGCTCAAAGGCATGGTGCTTGATCTGCGTAACAACCCCGGCGGAGTTCTGTCAGGGGCGGTTGGTGTTTCCGATGCGTTCCTGAACGATGGCATGATCGTCTACACCGATGGCCGCGAGGATGATTCCAAGCTGCGCTACGATGCCACCAACGGTGACATTCTCGATGGTGCCCCCTTGGTCGTTCTGGTCAATGGCGGTTCAGCTTCAGCGTCAGAGATTGTCGCAGGTGCCATGCAGGATCACGGACGTGCCGTGGTACTCGGCACAAAGACATTTGGTAAAGGTTCAGTACAAACCATTCAGGATCTGCCTGCCGGGGGCGCTGTCAAACTAACGACATCACGCTATTACACCCCGAACGGTCGATCCATCCAGGCCTTGGGCATTGAACCTGATATCACGACGCAACCAGGTACCTGGACTCGCCCTGATGAAGATGGTGATGACTTCACGCCACTGACCGAATCCAGTCTGCGTGGCGCTTTAAGCAACACAGGTGAAGAAGAAGATGCTGACGCTACCGGCGAAGGCACTGAAGAAGATGGCGAGCAAGAAGACAGCCTTGTCTACGACGACTATCAGCTATACGAAGCACTGAATCTGCTCAAGGGTTTGAATATCCTGAGTCAGAAGTAAAGGTGGCTTTGTACTGTGACTGAATAGTGTGCGTGCAGCGAGTGAAATGCTGCACAAGCGTGATACCGAACGGCGCCACCAGGCGCCGTTTTTTTTGCCGAGTCACAATCTTTTTCATTGCCGAGTCACAAACTTCGAGAACATACGAAGCTGTAAAGATTCTGCAAGATACCCGACAGCTTGACGCACGATAGTAAGACTTGGGAGGCGTAGCAAGCGTGGCCCACCATAGAGACACCCTTAGGCTTTACTCCGATCAGTGCTCTCCACTCTGATCGGTTATAACTCGGCGCCCGTGTGGCGCCGTTTCCTATTTACCCCCATCGCGCTACCATGACGGCATGCATCATCAGATGCCAGTCAAACGACAGAGGGTTATATGGGTTGTCAGTACCATGCACCTACCGAAAACGGCGCAGACACCTTTACCGTGGCCATGCCCAGGCTTACCTTTGGTCGAGGATGTCTGGATGAAGTCGGTGCTCGCGTAGCGACACGCCTGCTGAAACGAATCGCACTATTTACCGACCCCTTATTGGCCGATGGGCCACTGGTCGCACGTGCGCGTGCCTCGCTTGAAGCTGCAGGCATTGATGTCGCCGTGTTCTCTGATATTCGTGTAGAACCAGATGATGATTCAGTCACCCGTGCAGCTTTGTTCTTGCAGGATGCGAAAGTCGATGGCCTTGTCTCAGTCGGTGGTGGATCTGTTATCGATACGGCAAAAGGCGCGCTGGTGATTCACGCACATGGCGGCAGAATCGCCGAGTACTTCGCGCCTCCGGCGGGTCGGGGAAAACCGGTAAGCGGTCCGGTACTCACCCATCTTAGTTGTCCGACGACATCAGGCACGGGGTCCGAGTGCACATCGATTACTGTTTTGAGAATCAATGAGTTTGATACAAAATTCGTTCTGGCCAGCCCCTACCTGCTGCCTGATGAAGCCTTGGTCGACCCATCCTGTTGTGACAGTTTGCCGGCCAAGGTCGTGGCATCCACGGGTTTCGACTTATGCTGTCATGCGCTTGAGTGTTACACCGCTCGATCCTACACTGAGCATGGCAAGGTCAATGAGCCCGCGGCAAGACAGTTTCTGCAAGGCACAAACCCGTTCAGCGAAATCATTGCAAGAGAGGCCCTGAATATCGCCGGGCTGTATCTCACCCGCGGTGTCGCCGATGCATCTGATCACGAGGCACGTGACAAATTGATGTGGGGAGCGTCTCTGGCTGGCATCGCTTTTGGCAATTCCGGGACCCATCTACCGCATGCCATGTCGTATGGAATCACACACTTGATGAAAGACATAACAACAGAAGGTTATGCAATACCGTCGCCCTTTGTACCGCACGGAATCAGTGTCATCGTCAACGCACCGTCCATATTCCGATACACGGCAGAGGCAACACCAAGCCGCCATCTTGACGGTGCTAATTTTTTACATGCCGACAGCAAAGGTGCGACTGTCGATGAAGCCGGAGAGGTGTTGTCGAAACGCCTGATTGAAATGATGCGCGAGACGGGTATGCCCAATGGACTGTCAGGCGTGGGGTTCGGCGAGGCGCACATCAAGGCGCTGGCGGAATCTTCATTCAGACAAACGCGAGCTATTTCAAATGCGCCACGGGAGTCGAATCTGGTTGATATGGAAAATATGTATTTAGGCGCAGTCAGTTACTGGTAGCAAGCAAAGCTTGAATGCAAAGTTGTTGGCCAACTACCGCAACAGCAATAGTTGCGGTAATTGGCCTTGAACATATAAAACAGAACTTTACATAACTTTACATTCTTGACTGTATTTACTTGCCAAAAAGCCCCTTGGCAATATCGAGCGGGTTACCACTGGTGAACTGCTCGAGTAAATTACCGCCTGAGCTTGCCTTGTCCATGACAGACGGGAGCATTTGCGACAGCTTGTCTGCAGCGCCATCTGAATCAACACCGAGCTTGCCGGCCATTTCACTGAGTTTGTCCTCACCAACCGCTTCCTTGACCTGATCGGCAGATACCGGGAGGTTCTCACCGTCACCCATCCATGAATCAACCTGATCTCCCAGGCCGCCTTGCTTCAACTTGTCGGCGATGCCACCTAGGTCCAAACCGTCACCACTGGTAAGTCCACCCAAGGCTTCCATGATGCCACCGGCATCGCCGAGCTTATCGCCCAATAAATCCTTACCCATTTTCATTAAATCCATGACAAATCCTCTAAGCTGTTTGCGATGTCATTCACCGTCGCCCAAGGATACACAAAGACTGATCGCCGTGGCGCTCTCGCCGTAGCACTAGGTTCAGCTGTCTGGGGTCTTTTCTGGTTGCCGCTGCGTAGCCTGGATGAGCATGGGGTCAACGGTCTGTGGGCCATTGCACTGATCATGGGCGCCGCCGCCCTACCTGCACTGATACTAGTCTGGCAACAACGCGAATCTGTTGAATTCAGAAGCGCAACACCCTGGCTTGTGGGTTTTGCTCTTGGTACCTCTAGCGTCCTGTATTTCATCGGCTTGCTGTACTCTGATGTCGTGCGGGTAATATTTTTGTTCTACCTGTTACCCGTCTGGACAACATTCGCCGCGCGAATAATTTATGGCGAACCGATCAAACGACAGAAATTATTCGTCATAGCCGTCGCACTGAGTGGTTTGTGGCTTCTCTTGGGTGGTGGTAGCGAACCACCGCTGCCGAAAAACATTGGGGACTGGTGCGGTATCGGCTCTGGGCTGTTCTGGGGAGTCAGCCTTGCGCTGTTGCGCAATCGTGAAACCTCGGGCGCTTTCGCGTCGACAGCAGCTGCATTGTGTGCGGCTTGCCTGGTTGCCGCAGGCTTGGCTATTGCCCTTAATCTGGTTGCTGTTGTTGGTCAAGGAGGCATGTTGCCAGACAGTATGACAATTGCCTACCTCACCCCGGAACCCCGCGTCGTTTTGGCAGCTATACCTCTCGCCTTGTTGTTTGGCTGCATTGTGATGCTGCCATCGATGCTCGGACAAATATGGGGAGCACGACGTATTCCTGCACCGACAGCTGCGTTGTTGACCATGACAGAAATCATTGTCGCAACATTGTCAGCCTATTTTCTGATCGGTACCGAACTCGGTACGTTGGCCTTTATAGGTGGCGCGCTGATCGTATTGGCAGTCGTGATAGATCTGAAACTTAATTAACGCTGGTAGACCCGGATATAGTCGATCTCGAAATTTGCCGGAAAGGGTGTCGACTCATCAGCAGGGCCGGGAAAAGTACCACCCACAGCAAGGTTGGCAAGGAGATACATCTGTTCACTTGAAACCTGAGGCCCTTCTACACGATGGGTTTCGATGTCGTCGACGTACCAGACAATCCTGCCCTCCTCCCAGTCAACACGGTAAGTGTGAAAGTCGGCGGAGAAATCACTGATGGTGGCGCGCCCTTCACTTGATACAAGGCTGTTATGAAAACCGTCGCCACTGAAATCTTCGAAGTAATGATAGGCATGATTAGCGACGGTTGTCGCATCCCCAATAGCTTCGATGATGTCAATTTCCGGATCTTCCGGTTGATCCTGATTGTAGTAGGCGTTCAGCAGCCAGAACGCACTCCAGAGACCCTTGCCAGCCGGCATTCGCGCACGTGCCTCTACCCGACCATATCTAAAACGGAATGAATCGTAACTGGTTATGACACCGGAGAGAAACGGTTGTCGGTTAAGCGCGAAACTATTGTCAGCTGTGTTCAGGACTCTGGTTGTCTCGTCAACCACAGCACCATCTGCGTCAAGCGCCACGACACGAAATTTTCTGTCAATACCCGGAACAAGATCGTCGATGAACAGCGAACGTCCATCGGTGTTCTCGACAAACACCTCATTATCAAAAATATCATATTGACGAGCACCCAGAACCGCATTCCAGGCTATCTCGGCAGTTGAGTTTGAAAAAACGGTAGATCTGATTACCAATCTCTCAACAGAGCTAACTGAAGGCGTAACCCCATCAGCCGTATTGACATCAATTTGATCCTCGATGATTAATTCATCGCAAGCGTCATAAGCCTCAACGCGGTAGCGATAGGTCCGACCTGGTTCAAGCCCAACTTCGAAAAGGCTGGTGAAGTTGCCGCTGTTCAATGAGCGATACAGTTCACCGTCACGGTAAATGGCATAAGAGTCGCCACGATTCGGAGCACGCCAGACTATTTCCGCATTGGTATCTGAATACACATTCGCATCCAGACCCAATCCGAAAGCCTGTTCCGGAAAAGGCGTGGGCCGGTCCGCGGTATTGACAGTCAGTTGTGCAGCGACGATCTGATTACCACTACTGTCAAGTGCGACAACTTCGTAGGCGTAATCGATACCATCGCGCAGATCGGATTGAAGAAACGAACCCCCGGTCGCTGTTCCTTGCAACTCGCCATCGCGATAGATTTCATAGGAGGTGGCATCTGCGGGCACCCGCCATAGCAATTCAATCGAGTTCGGCGAGTAGATAGAACGCGTGAGATACAAAAGACTGCGATCAAAAGGTGCCTTGATCGCAGAGATACTCAAGATACCATCAGTTATCGAAAACGGATCGTAGCCAAACTGTCCGTCATTGACGTAATACTGAGTCTCGTTGTTGATGATGACACTCGGACCCCATAAAAACTCAGTATTCCAACGCCCACGATCAAGCGCCTCTCCATTGAAGTTCTCTTCAAAAACAAGCTGATAAGGCTTGCTCGGATCGGGCGCTTCACAAGTATCAGCAAAAACATGCGGAGCAAGAAATAACAGCATCATTGCAGTGATTAGTCGGATCATCATGTCCTGTTCTTCTAAGTCTGAAAAATTGGGTCTGAGATATTGGGCTTGAGTTATTTGATTCAGGCTAGTGCGCGTTCAAGAAAGTTGAGTCGATCCTGACCCCAAAAAATTTCATCATTGACGACCCAGCTTGGAGAACCAAACACATTGCGTTCATGCGCCTCAGCAGTACGCGCATCATACGCCTCTTGCATGGATGTATCTGAACTCGCGGCCAGCAAGGCTTTGCCATCCAGACCCGCTTCATTGGCAATCGCAACCAGTGTATCGGGATCGGCAACGTTCTTCTCATCTCGCCAGACAGCCGTCAAAACTGCGTCGCTAAGTGCTGCCGCATCATCACCGGTCGTTGCATAAACCATCTTGGCGGCGGTGGATTGATCGGCTGGGAAAAAGGCAGGTGTAAAGTTCATAGGGATGGATAAATGGCTTGACCAGCGCTTGAGTTCATCCATGCGAAATTTCTGTCTCGATGGATGACGCTGTGCCGGAGGCTGTCCACCCATATTGCCAAAAGTTGACATGACATCGATAGGGTAATAATTGACGTTAGCACCGGTCTTTTGCTTGATCTGGTTGAACTGCTTGATAGCCAGATAGCTCCATGGGGAGATCAAGAAATGATAATAGTCAACAGTATGTGCCATGAGTGTTTTTCCGGTTAAACAAATCTTTTAGTCAGTATAACCGCTTCGTTGTTCCAACTGCGACACGACGTATTCGCCTTTTGGCATGCGTTATGGATCTACAGCCGGTATAAGGTCGCACACAGCGACGATTGTTTACCTCCATGCTTCTTGTATTACGCCAGTCCTGGGCTCTTCTCATCGGTATGTTGCTGCTGATGATCGGCAATGGTCTGCAGGGCACACTACTGGGTGTACGTGGTTCACTGGAGAATATCGATTCCTCCACCATGGGTTACATCATGGCGGGTTATTTTCTCGGTTTTCTTGGCGGCTCACGGATCACTCCCATCATGCTTCAACGGGTTGGGCATGTTCGTGTGTTTGCGGCACTCGGGTCATTGGTCTCTGCCGCTTTCATCCTGTACGCCGCTATCGTTGATCCGATTGCCTGGTGGCTGTTGCGAGTATTGGTCGGCTTCTGTTTTTCGGGGATCTATGTCGTTGCCGAAAGTTGGCTGAATGATTCCACATCAAATGAGACTCGCGGTCAGACGCTTTCGTTGTATCTGATCGTTCAGATGGGTGGCATCGTACTCGGCCAACTAATGCTGAATGTCGCCGATCCCGGTGGCTACAATCTCTTTGTGCTGATAACCGTATTGGTTTCCATCTCGTTCGCACCGATGTTGCTGTCATCCTCCCCCGCACCATTGCACGAGGCTTCGCGCAACATGTCCCTGACTGATCTGATCAAGGCCTCGCCTCTCGCCTGTTTTGGCACCTTAGTGATGGGCGGTGTGTTTTCAGTGTTGTTCGCGATGTCACCGGTCTATGCCACTGAACGGGGCTTGTCGATTGCAAGCACGTCTTATTTCGTCACTGCGATCTTTCTCGGCGGACTTCTTTTTCAGTATCCGATCGGTTGGATGTCAGACCGTCTGGATCGACGATGGTTGATTATCGGTTTGACTGCAGCTGGTGCATTTGCCGCCATGTTAGCGATGTTTTTGGGATCCAGCTTATGGGTTCTCTACGCTGTCGCTTTGCTTCTAGGCGGATGCAGCAACCCGCTTTACTCGGTACTGGTGGCCTATGCCAATGATTATCTCGATAACGATCAGATGACAGCAGCAGCGGGTGGTCTGCTTTTTATCAACGGACTTGGCGCAGTTAGTGGACCTATAGTGGTGGGGTACGCGATGTCACACTTCGGAATTGAATGGTTTTTCATAACGTTGATTGTGTTGTTAAGTGCAATCTGCCTGTACGGTCTTTACCGTATGACACAACGTACATACGATATCGGTGATGATGCATCTCCGCACTTGACCATCAACTACCGAACAGGTGTCATCGCTACTGAACTGGCAATCGAATCAGCTGATGACGCCATTCTTGAAGATCTGGAAGAAACAGAAGAAGTGTGGGAACCGCGCCCCGATGATTCTGAGGTCATCAATCGCTTGGAGGATAGATCAGATAACTGAACACTTGAGTTCTCTTGATTCAAGAGCGTGTCGTTTTTTACTTTGACAATTTATTACGCGACAATTTCACTTCACGATATAAGGTAAACAGCCCCATTGAAACCACGATTAAAGACCCGACAATCGTAAAGCGATCAGGTATCTCGTCAAAAATAAGGTAGCCCAGACCAATCGCCCACAACAGACTGGTATAGCGAAAAGGTACAACGTACGCAACTTCCCCAATACGCATGGCCATAATGATGAACTGATAACCGAAAAACAGAAAAATGGCGGCAAGTGCCAATGTTATTCCCTGTTCCGCGTTAATCGGTTGCCAATTTCCTTGAATGATTGTCAAGACAGCACCAGACAAGGCAACAAGAACAGCGGTTGCACAGGAAACCAGTAACGACGGTGTCGTATCCGGTAATGCCCGTGTTGCCAGGTCACGGGCTGCGGCAAACAGGACAGAAATGATCATGATGATCGAAGCAAACTGGAAGACGGAGCTGCCGGGGCGGATGATGATCAAGACCCCGGCAAAACCGATCAGTATCGCAAGCCAACGTCGCCAGCCCACCTTTTCACGAAATACCAGCGCCGCGCCAAGGGTCACAACCAAAGGTAATGACTGAAGAATGGCGGACAAGCTTGCGAACGGCAGCAAAGGCAAAGCCGTCAAAAACGCGAAGGTGGCCATCAGCTCCATACTTGCGCGCAATCCAATCAGTGGTGTAAATACTTCCTTGATTCTTGACAGGAATCCGTTATATACCAAGAGCACTAAAATAAAGCCTGTCAGTATGAATCCTCGTACCGCCATGACTTCGGCAACTGGCAGGGCATTGTCGAGCGACTTGATCAAAGTGTCATTGATTGTAAAACCCGCCATCGACAAAATCATATACAGACCAGCACGGATATTATTTGACATTACAACCTATTAAAAATTAAGGAAATCATGAAAAAAATCTTGTTACCTACATTGGTATTCATGATGTTCACAAGCGGGCAAATGAATGCTCTTGCGGATAACAATGGAACAGACAAGGCGGTCACAAAAATTTCAGAGAACTACAGCAATGCAGAAGGACTGATCCAGGAACAACGCTATGCAGAGGCCATTGAGGAACTCGACAAAGTTTTGTCAAAGGACAAAAAGAATGCCGACGCATGGAATCTTTTTGGTTTTGCTGCAAAAAACATGGGAAATCTTGTCGGTGCAGACAAGGCCTACGCAAGAGCACTGTCCTTGAACCCAGAGCACCTCAGCGCTCTTGAGTATCAGGGGGAGCTGTTTATTATGCAAGGTAAAATTCAGTGGGCGAGGAGCAATCTAGCCCTGCTCGAGAAGCTATGCCCCGACTCCTGCGCCGAGCGTGAAAATCTCGCTGAGGCCTTGGCCAAGGCCGGCGAGTAGTCTCCAGTATCTCGGCCCGCAACCTTGGTCAGTGCGGGCCGATACGATTATTCAACCGTAACTGATTTGGCCAGGTTTCGCGGCTGATCAACATCAGTACCCTTGATGATGGCCACGTGATACGACAGAAGCTGCAATGGTATCGTGTAAATGATTGGCGCGATCAGTGGGTCGCAAGGTGCAACTTCAAGCACTTTCATTGTGTCATCACTGGCAAACTTCGCATCTCGATCAGCGAACACATACATCAGGCCGCCACGGGCGCGCACTTCCTCGACATTTGATTTGAGCTTCTCGACCAATTCATTATTGGGCGCGACGACAATGACAGGCATATCGGCATCTATCAATGCCAACGGTCCATGCTTGAGTTCCCCGGCGGCATAAGCCTCCGCATGGATATAAGAAATTTCCTTGAGCTTCAAGGCACCTTCCATCGCTATCGGATACTGATCTCCACGTCCGAGAAACAGGCTGTGATGCTTGTCGGCGAAGTCTTCAGCCAGTGCTTGAATCGCTTCATCCATACCCAGAACCTGCTCGATTTTCGCCGGCAGGCTTTGCAGAGCAGTCACAATTTGCCGCTCCTTTTCTTTTGTCATGCGTTTGTGATGACCAACTGCGGCGGCCAACATCAACAGACCGGACAACTGCACGGTAAAGGCTTTGGTTGACGCAACGCCAATCTCGGCCCCTGCTTTCATCAGATACGTCATATCCGATTCGCGAGTCAACGAGGAGCCAGGCACATTACAGATGGTCAGGCTGGTCATATAGCCCTGCTTCTTCGCCAAACGCAAGGCGGCGAGCGTATCGGCAGTTTCACCTGATTGAGAAAGCGTGACAAAAAGACTGTTGGGTCGAACGAAGGACTGACGATAACGATACTCGGATGCAATCTCGACGTTACACGACACGCCAGCAAAATCCTCAAACCAGTATCGCGCCGTCATACCAGCGTGATAGCTGGTTCCACAGGCGATGATCTGCACATGTTCAACTTTTTTGAGCAAGGATTCAGCGTTTTCACCGAATGCTGAATCAAGTACGACACCCGGGGCAAGGCGGTCTTCCAGTGTTCGTTGAATAGCGATCGGTTGCTCGTAAATTTCCTTTTGCATGTAATGGCGATATTTGCCTTTGTCGCTGGCATCGTGCGACAAGGTCGACTCTTCGATCTTGCGAGTTACCGGATTACCTGTCGCGTCGACCACTGACACTCCAGTGCGAGTGATTTCAGCAACATCACCTTCTTCAAGATAAGCAAAGCGACGTGTTACCGGCAACAAGGCCAGCTGATCGGACGCGATAAAATGTTCACCAACACCATAACCAATGACCAAAGGACTACCGGAGCGCGCGACGATCAAATGATCAGGCTTGTTACGATCCATGATAACCGTGCCATAAGCGCCATCGAGCTGAGGAACAGCGGCTTGTACAGCTTTGAATAATGAGTCGGCAGACTTGAGCTCATGATCGATCAGATGAGCAATGACCTCAGTATCAGTATCAGATACAAATGTGTACCCCAGTCCAGTCAAGTGTTTGCGCAGATCCGCGTGGTTTTCGATAATACCGTTATGCACAACTGCGATTCGATCACTTGAAACATGAGGATGTGCGTTTTTCTCGTTTGGCTCGCCATGCGTGGCCCATCGTGTATGCGCGATACCAATGCCACCCGGCATGCCATGCTCGGCAACTGAATCGACGAGCGCCTTGACCTTGCCAACGCGTCGAATACGATGTAGCTCACCATCGTCGTCAACAGTGGCAATGCCTGCTGAGTCATAGCCGCGATACTCCAGGCTTTGCAGGCCCATCAACAGTATTTCTGCTATATCTCGTTGTGCAACAGCACCGACGATTCCACACATAAATTCAGTCTCTTTTATTTTTTCTTGACTGGCCGAGACCAGTTTTGAATATCGGTTTGCTTCGCCCGTGTCAGCGACAGCTTGTCTTTGGGTACATTTCGCGTGATGGTAGAACCTGCACCCACAGTAGCCCCGCTATGCACCGTAACCGGCGCAACCAGCGCAGAGTTGGAACCAATGAACGCATCATCCTCGATGCTCGTGTGATGTTTGTAAGCACCGTCATAGTTACAGGTTATGGTACCGGCGCCTACGTTGACGTTTTCACCCAGGGTTGCATCACCCACATAGCTCAGATGATTGATCTTGCTACCACGGCCAACAGTTGCATTCTTGGTCTCAACAAAATTGCCAACCTTTGACTCATCAGCACAGCGCGTGCCGGGACGTAAACGGGCAAACGGCCCAATGTTGGCGTTTTGTCCGACCTCACTATCTTCGAGCACGGAGTTTGCCCGAATGGTCGTGCCATCGGCAATCTTGCTGCCCGAAATCAGGCAATTCGGCCCGATGCTGACATTACTGCCCAACTCGCATTGGCCTTCAAACACGCAATTGACATCAATTGATACGTCAGTGCCAGTGCGCAATGAACCTCTTATATCGATACGTGAAGGATCTGCCAGTGTTACACCGGCGTCCATCAATTCATTGGCCAGTTGCGCCTGATGTAATCGCTCAACGCTGGCGAGCTGGGCGCGACTATTGATGCCATCCACCTCCCATGCATCATCAGGGTGCACAGCGACAATCGATAGGCCATCCTTGACCGCGAGCTCGTGGATATCCGTCAGATAGTATTCACCCTGCGCATTATTGCTATCGATGCGAGAGAGCAGGTCTCGCAACAGCCCGCCCTTGATCGAAACCACGCCGGCATTGACTTCGCAAACCCGCAGTTGTTCTGGCGATGCATCCTTTTGCTCAACTACACCAGTAATGGCGCCAGCATCACGCAAAATGCGTCCGTAGCCAGTTGGGTCGTCCATGATCAGGGTGAGCAAACCGATGGTTTTCTCATTACAAACATCCAGCAAAGACTGATAAGTCGATGCTCTCGTCAAGGGCACATCCCCATAGGTAATCAACACCGTGTCCTCATCATCGATGCCTTCCAGACCTTGCTGCACCGCATGTCCTGTCCCTAGCTGCTCGGTCTGCATGGCCCACACCACGTCATGCTTGATCGTGTTCCGGACCGTTTCGGCCTCGTGACCGATGACTACATTGATACTGGCCGGTTTGAGGCTGGTGGCGGTATCGAGCACATGGGCCAACAGTGGCTTACCGGCCAGCGGATGCAGTACCTTCGGCAAACGAGACTTCATTCGCGTCCCTTTCCCGGCGGCGAGCACAACGATTCGTGTAGGCATGGGTCTGCTAGTCAAAAAAAGGCGAGATTAACTTATTAAATAGCGGACGGCTCGGTAAATTGGTTGAACAATTACCAAAGAAATCGAT
The DNA here is from genome assembly GCA_964449565.1 of uncultured Granulosicoccaceae bacterium. Taxonomy (GTDB): domain Bacteria; phylum Pseudomonadota; class Gammaproteobacteria; order Granulosicoccales; family Granulosicoccaceae; genus Granulosicoccus. The sequence continues at coordinate 19,755 of CAYUZB010000003.1, forward strand.
TGGACTTAGCAGTGAAAGCAGAACCCTCTCACACTGAGGCCCATTCGGCCCCATGTGGATGGCTCTTTACCACCGTCATGTAATTGGCAGGCCAGGTTTTTTCGTCACTTTCGTGACGGCTGAGCCGCTCGGCATGCCTGTCCCCGAAGGCTCGAGTCTTTATGGACGGATGAAGACCCGGCCTAAATGCCGGTGTAAAAGACGGCCTAAACGACACTCGAATGATACTGGCGAAATTTCGTGCAACTCCGAAGCTGACGAGACTGCCTGACTTCGCCGGCGGGCAATGGGCCCGAACAATTTGAGGCCCACTCAGAACAGGATGTTCTGATCAAGGCCCCGAATCAGTTGCCTCACTGTTCGAATTTGTAGGGTTCCGCTTCAAGCGTCATGATGTAGGCAACTACATCTTCGATGGCCTGATCGTCTTTGAGAATCTGAGCCATCGGGGCCATGATCGCGCCTCCCGTGTCACCTTCGACGGAGCCACGCACGCCTGATTTGAAATTCTTGAGCTGAGACACAAGGTACCACTCGAATTGCCCGGCAAGTCGCGGAGACTTGATTGCCGCATTGCCCTCTCCATTGACCCCATGGCAACCCGAGCAGACGCCATAAAGCGCTTCTCCACGGTCGGCATTACCATCGAAATCTGATGCCATGAGGCCGACAGAAGCCAGCAACAGCAGTGGTGCGCCCAAAAGTGTGAATTTCATTCGATTTGCTCTCGATTTGTACTCTGACTGGACCAAAAATCGGACCGCACCCTTCGGAAATAATTCCGATTTCGACGCTGGTTCCCCAATTTTATTTTAACTTTCGTTAACTACACTGAATCGGGTTGAACTCCGAGACTGGATTCAAGTCTCGATGTGACATATACAGATAATAGAGATTCATAATAGTCCAGATGGTCACCGCAATTCAATCAGCCACCATGCCGAGAAATGAAGACCGAATGAACAATGGCGATGCTGAGCTTTTTTCAGAACTAGCCGCTGTCTTGGGCGGCTATGCCAGCGCCCGCACAACAGGAAAGGTGGTCGAGCACCTGGATTACGCCGCGCTGAAGAGCAAACTCAAGGCGCTCGACATCCAGGTCGGAAGTCAGTCCTGGGACAGCGTGTGGACCACTGTCCACGCCTACCTGGACAATAGCGTCAAAACCGCCCATCCCCAGTACTTCAATCAGCTCTGGGCAGGCCAATCGGAGCCCGCTCTGGTCGGCAGCATTATCGAAGCCATTGCCAACACTTCAATGTACACCTATGAAGTGGCGCCCGTTGCAACCATCATCGAAAACGAGATGCTCAGTGTATTCAAGCGGATCTTCGGCTTCGAATCCGGCGATGCCCAGGTGACCAGCGGTGGCAGTAACAGTAACTACGTGGCCTTGCTGCTGGCCTTGCATCGGAAATTCCCCGATCTCAAGCAGTCAGGCTTGTATGGATTACCAAAATGTGCGGTTTTCGTTTCGAGCGAAGCACACTATTCCATGGACAAGGCATCGGTCATGTCGGGAATCGGGCTTGATTCGCTCTACAAGATCCCAACGGACGATCGCGGAGTCATGCGTACCGATGAGCTGCAAAAGCAGATACAGGCCTGCATTGACGAAGGTCGTGTACCCGTGAGCATTATCGGTACGGCAGGAACCACCGTGCGGGGCGTCTTTGATGATTTCGAGAGCCTCGCAAAAATTGCCAAAAAATACGATTGCTGGCTCCACGTTGATGGTGCCTGGGGAGGTGCAGTCGCCTTCTCAAGCGAGCAGCGTCGATTCCTGCAAGGTTTTGACAAGGCCGATTCAATGACCTGGGACGCTCACAAGATGCTCGGTGTACCGTTGATGTGTGGTGTACTCTTTACCCGAGACACTGGCGGATTTGACCAGGTATGCAATTTGGGCGACACGTCTTACATATTCCACGATAGCGAAGATCGTCAGGATTTAGGCCCCTACTCGCTACAGTGCGGACGGCGAGTCGATATGCTTAAAATGTGGCTGGAGTATATCTACTATGGTCAAGAGGGTCTTGAGGCCAGAATTGACCATTTCATGCACCTGTCGGCCATCGCTGAGAAGCGAATCAAAGCGGAACCATCTCTCGAATTGCAAACTGAGCGCTGGATAAACAACATCTGCTTCCGAAGTACTGTATGTGAGGACGGGGATTTGAACAGTTTCAACAAGGCAGTACGCCAGCGCCTCTATACAACGGGCAGTTCTTTTGTGAATATCGCTTACCTGAACGATGATTTGACCATCCGTCTGATCATCACCAATAAGGATGTTACCGAAGCGGACATCCATAAATTCTTCGACTTGTGGCTCGCCGCAGCGGCAGAAACAAACAAGGAGATGATGCAATGTGCATAGCATTGGACACCATTCTGTCGGATCAGCAAACACATGACGCTCGCGACAAGTTTGCCAACATATTCCAGCAATTGATGGAAGCAAAGGTATTGACTGCGAACGTCGCGGACAGCCCGTGTGAGCAACGCAAAGCCATTGCCGCGCAACTCACCGAGCTCGCCAGTTCCCATGAAGAGTGTCTCCAGACACTACCCAGACATGACACCTATAGCCGCCACATCATCGGTACGCAAGACAACTGGGTAGGCTTGATCTGTCGCTGGGAACAGAACATTACCTCGACCATTCATGGCCACCCAGGATTTGCCTACTATCAAGTTCTGGGAGGGCGCATTGCCATGGAGTTGTTCGAACCTGTCAGCGCGAATGAAGCGACGATGGTGTCAACGACCGAAATGTGTGCCGGTGACAATATCCTCAGTACGCAAAAGGAAGGGCAGTTTGACAACCTCGTGCACCGAATCAGAACCGAGAGCCCAGGCGTGTTCACACTGCATCTGTACTCGGATAATCCGGCGAAGGGTCAGGTTTTCAAGGCTGTTTAGAACGGATTGTTGCTTAAACGTTTACGGCTTCCGGAACGGC
>CAYUZB010000003.1:22819-31130 GCA_964449565.1 uncultured Granulosicoccaceae bacterium
CCGGAACGGCTTATCGCCAGATCCGGGTTCGTAGTTTTAACAGGACTCTCGGTGAGTCACGGCCAGCGGTTTGTTACGCAGTTTATTTACGCAATTTCTTGATCAATTGAAGCTGGGCAGAAGCCTCGGCCAACTGCGATTGAACCGCCTGATAATCAATTTCACCGGGCTTGCTGCCAGCGAGTGCGGCTTCCGCATCATCCTTGGCTTTCTGCGCTTCGGCTTCGTCAAGCTCTTCTACTCGCAAAGCCGTATCAGCGAGGATCGTCACGACGTAGGGCTGAACCTCGAGTACACCACCGGAGACATAGATATCGAGCTCTTCGCTATCATCAACCGGCTGGACGCGAATTTCACCGGGCTTGATCCGCGTGATGAAAGGTGTATGGCCAGGTGCAATACCGACCTCACCCATCTGAGCTGACGCGCTTACGAGTTTCGCCTCGCCAGAGAAAATTTCCTTCTCCGCTGAGACGATCTCGACATGCAGTGAGGCAGCCATGGCTTACGCCGCTTCCTTCTTGGCGTTCTCAACAACTTCTTCGATCGTGCCCTGCATGTAGAACGCTTGTTCTGGCAGGTGATCGTATTCACCGGCAACGATGCCCTGGAAAGCCGAGATCGTGTCTTTCAACGATACGTACTTGCCCGGAGAACCGGTGAAAACTTCTGCTACGAAGAATGGCTGAGACAGGTAACGCTGAACTTTTCGTGCACGAGAAACAACAAGCTTGTCTTCTTCCGAGAGCTCGTCCATGCCGAGGATCGCGATGATGTCACGCAGTTCTTTATAACGCTGTAGCGTGTTCTGTACGGAACGCGCGGTGTCGTAATGTTCCTGACCAATAACCAATGGGTCGAGCTGGCGGCTGGTGGAATCAAGTGGATCCACCGCAGGGTAGATACCCAGTTCCGCGATATTTCGAGACAAAACAACGGTTGCATCGAGGTGAGCAAAGGTTGTTGCTGGTGATGGATCGGTCAAGTCATCAGCCGGTACGTATACGGCCTGAATCGATGTGATCGAACCGGTCTTGGTTGATGTAATACGTTCCTGCAGTGCACCCATCTCTTGCGCCAATGTTGGCTGGTAACCTACCGCCGATGGCATACGACCCAACAGTGCAGATACTTCGGTTCCCGCCAGCGTATAGCGATAGATGTTATCGATGAACATCAGAACGTCACGACCTTCATCACGGAAGTACTCCGCCATGGTCAGACCGGTCAGGGCCACTCGCAGGCGGTTGCCTGGTGGTTCATTCATCTGACCGTACACGAGCGATACCTTGTCGAGTACGTTGGAGTCTTTCATCTCATGGTAGAAGTCGTTTCCTTCACGAGTACGCTCACCTACACCTGCAAATACCGAGAAGCCTGAGTGCTCGATCGCGATGTTACGAATGAGCTCCATCATGTTTACCGTCTTGCCTACACCCGCACCGCCGAAGAGCCCAACCTTTCCGCCCTTGGCGAATGGGCAAAGCAGATCGATAACCTTGATACCGGTTTCGAGAAGTTCGGTTGAACCGGACTGCTCGGCATAGGAAGGTGGCTCACGGTGAATCGGCATACGCGCTTCAGTCGCGATCGGGCCAGCTTCATCAATTGGCGAACCCAGTACGTTCATGATTCGGCCAAGCGTTGCTTCGCCCACTGGTACTGAAATGGGTGAACCGGTGTTGGTCACCACGATACCGCGTTTCAAACCCTCAGAGGTACCCATGGCAATGGTACGAACGATACCGTCGCCCAACTGCCCTTGAACCTCAAGAACCGTTTCACTGTCTGCCACATTCAGGGCGTCGTAGGTCTTGGGCACTGCATCACGTGGGAATTCCACGTCGATTACCGCGCCAATGATTTCGACAATAGTTCCTGTACTCATCGTCTTTGTCTCGTCTGATAGTTTTAATCTGTATCGAGTTTGTCAGTGCTGATATCGCTACGGTCAAACCGCAGCAGCACCACCGACAATCTCTGAAATCTCTTGTGTAATGGATGCCTGCCGCGCCTTGTTGTAAACAAGTTGCAGCTCACCAATCAGGTCACCGGCATTATCCGATGCGCTCTTCATGGCGATCATTCGCGCTGACATTTCACAGGCGACATTCTCAACGACCGCTTGATATACCAAGGACTCGATATAACGTGTCATCAGGTAATCAACCACTTCCTTGGCATCCGGTTCGTAGATGTAATCCCAATGGTGCTGAAGTTTTTCATCAACGTCGGGTGCTGCGGGCAACAGCTGTGTGACCTGCGGCGATTGCGTCATCGTGTTAACGAATTCATTCTCGACAACATACAGGCGATCAATACGGCCTTCGTCATAGGCATCGAGCATGACGCGAACCGAACCAATCAGTTCAGCAAGCTCAGGTGCATCGCCAAGGTCTGCAACCTTACCGACAATATTGCCACCCATACGGCTGAAAAATTGTGCCGCCTTCTTGCCGATTGTGACGACATCGATTTCGGCACCCTTTTCTGACCACTCGCTCATTGATCCAACAGCAGCCTTGAATGCATTGGTGTTCAAGCCACCACACAGGCCACGATCAGTCGAGACAACGATGTATCCCACCCGCTTTACATCCGGACGATCCATCAGATAGGGGTGCTGGTATTCCACGTTGGCCGATGCCACGTGACCAATCACACTGCGCATCTTCTGCGCATACGGACGATTCGCCCGCATGCGATCCTGCGCCTTGCGCATCTTGGACGCCGCCACCATTTCCATGGCCTTGGTGATCTTCTGAGTATTTTGAATACTCTTGATCTGCGTACGTATCTCTTTACCTGAAGCCATCTTATTGCCTGCTCAGATCGTGTATGTGGTCAACGTTAACCGGGAATCCGATAGTCGGACTACCAGCTTCCGTTGGCCTTGTAGGCCTCAAGACCCTTCTTGAACGCCGCTTCGATGTTGTCGTTCCAGTCACCGCTTTGCTCAACCTGGTCAAGAAGGTCTTGATGATTGCTGCGGAAGTGGGCATGCATACCCTCTTCAAAGCTGACGATCTTGGAGACATCAACATCATCCAGGAAGCCTTCGTTCGCCGCATACAGAGAAACACCCATCTCGGAGATGGAAAGAGGCGAGTACTGCTTCTGCTTCATGAGTTCGGTAACTCGCTGACCACGCTCAAGCTGCTTTCGCGTGGTTTCATCGAGATCCGATGCAAACTGGGCGAAGGCCGCAAGTTCACGATACTGAGCCAGTGCCAGTCGAACACCACCACCGAGCTTCTTGATGATCTTGGTCTGGGCTGCACCACCTACACGTGATACGGACAAACCCGCGTTGATCGCAGGACGAATACCGGCGTTGAACAGATCGGTTTCAAGGAAGATCTGACCATCGGTGATAGAGATAACGTTGGTCGGTACGAAGGCCGATACGTCACCTGCTTGCGTTTCGATGATTGGCAGAGCGGTCAGTGAACCTGTCTTGCCCTTGACTTCACCATTGGTGAACTTCTCGACATAGTCAGAGTTGACGCGACAAGCACGCTCAAGCAGACGTGAATGCAGATAGAAAACATCACCGGGATAAGCTTCACGACCTGGTGGACGACGCAGCAGCAGTGATACCTGACGGTAGGCCCATGCCTGTTTGGTCAGATCGTCATACACGATCAGCGCATCTTCACCACGATCAAGGAAGTATTCACCCATTGAGCAGCCCGCATAAGGGGCGATGTACTGCATCGCAGCAGAGTCTGACGCACCAGCCGCAACAATGATCGTGTGTTCAAGCGCACCGTGCTCTTCAAGCTTGGTCACAACATTCGCAATTGTTGATTGCTTCTGACCAATTGCCACGTAGACACATTTGATGCCTGTGCCTTTCTGGTTGATGATCGCATCAACCGCTACCGCCGTCTTTCCGGTCTGTCGGTCACCGATGATCAGCTCTCGCTGGCCTCGACCAACCGGTACCATCGCATCGATTGACTTCAAGCCGGTCTGTACCGGTTGATCAACTGATTGACGCTCGATTACACCCGGTGCAACACGCTCGATCGGTGAGGTTAATTTGGTTTCAATCGGTCCTTTGCCGTCGATCGGCTCACCGAGTGAGTTGACGACACGACCAAGTAACTCAGGGCCCACAGGCACTTCAAGAATACGGCCGGTGCACTGAACCTTGTCACCTTCTGACAAGCTTTCATAGTCACCCAGTACAACCGCACCAACTGAATCTCTTTCAAGGTTCAGCGCCAAGCCATAAAGGTCGTTTGAAAATGACAGCATCTCACCTGACATGGCATCGGTCAGACCATGGATCTTGACGATACCGTCGTTCAGGCTGACGATCGTACCTTCGGTACGTGCATCGGCAGACGCTTCGAAATTACCAATCCGTGCCTTGATCAGTTCACTGATTTCGGATGGGTTCAATTGCATGACTTCAATCCTCTAGAAACTGGTTTGCCGATAACAGATGCGCATCGCACTTAACAGTGCAGCAGCAGTCCGATACCGACCATTGACTACTCGCGTCGTCAATTGGCGACGACGCGTTCAAGATTTTCCACACGCCCTTTCAAAGAACCGTCGATGACGAGATCTCCAGCCCGGATGATGGCGCCGCCGATGAGGTCTGAGTCGATCTCATTGACAATGCGCACCTTTCGGTTCAGACGCTTGGACAAGGCAGCAATGATCTTGTCGCTTTGTGCGTCGGTCAGTTCAAAGGCTGACGTTACCGTCGCTTCGATCTCACCTTCCGCATCACTGCGCAAGCTCTCATAGATACCGTGGATGTCTGGAATCAGTGACAAGCGATTGTTTTCAGACAACAGGCGAATGAAATTACGACCCTTGTCGTTCAATTCATCGCCGGTGACTTTCTCGATCATCGATGCACGATCCTGATGCGTAAGACCAGGCATGGCGAGACGTTCCGCCATTTCCGGGCTCTGCACCACAGCCGACCAAAACGCCAATTTACCGGACCAGCTATCGAACTCACTGGACTCCTGAGCCATTTCAAAAACGGCTTTCGCGTAAGGTCGTGCTGCTGTAGTGAAATCAGCCATCGCTTAGATTTGGCCTACGAGATCATCCAGAACCTTGGCATGCGCATCGGCATTGACTTCGGATCCGAGAATCTTCTTGGCGCCATCTACGGCAATAGAACCCACTTGCTTGCGCAAGGTTTCTCGAGCGGTAACCACTTCTTGCTCGATCTCTGCTTGCGCCGATGCTTTCAGGCGTTCGCCTTCAGAGCGTGCAGTGTTTTTGGATTCTTCGACAATTTCATTGCCACGCTTTTGCGCAGCCGCAACGATCTCTGCAGCTTGCGCTTTCGCGTCCTGCACCATCGTTGCAATTTCGGCCTCTGCTTCTTCGCGTCGCTGCGCGCCCTGTTCGGCTGCAGCGAGACTTTCCGCTATTTTCTCCTGACGTTCGCGCAGCGCACCCATGACAGGTGGCCACACGTACTTCATGCAGAACATAACGAAGATCGCGAACGAGATAGCCTGACCAATCAATGTAAGATTCAGGTTCACGTGTGCATTCCTCCTGGTTCAGCTCTAGTCACTATCTGTGTGCGTTATTCAGGCACAAGATGCTGACTTTTACTGTGCAAGCTGACCGATGAACGGGTTCGCAAAAGTGAAGAACAGCGCGATACCAACGCCGATCATCGGAACCGCATCGAGAAGACCCGCGACGATGAACATCTTGACCTGCAACATCGGAGTCATTTCAGGCTGACGAGCAGCACCTTCGAGAAAACGACCACCGAGCAAACCAAAACCAATAGCGGTGCCAAGCGCACCCAGACCAATAAGGAGAGCAACAGCGATTGCGGTGAAGCCAACTACAGTTTCCATGACAAACTCCGGATAGATAAACAGTTGTAAATAAGAAAAATAAATGTGTAATTCGGTTGTGCTTTAAGTACTAACAAAAAAACAAGTACAGCAATTCTTCAAGCATTTAATCTTGATCTTGGAATCCTAGTGATGTTCGTGCGCCATACTCATGTATACGATAGTCAGCATCATGAAGATGAAGGCCTGCAAGGTAATAACAAGTATGTGGAAAATCGCCCACGGCACGGACAGCAGCCACTGCGCGTAAAACGGCAGCAATGCAATCAGGATGAAGATCAGCTCACCGGCGTACATATTGCCAAATAGTCGTAGTGCCAGTGAAATTGGTTTGGCCAGCAGGGCAACGCCCTCGAGCAGCAAATTGATGGGGACAAACAGCATCTGGACGAGCATATTGTTACTGTTGAACGGCTGAAACGCCAGCTCTTTAAAAAACCCACCAGCGCCTTTGACCTTGAGGCTGTAGTAAATCATCAGAGCAAAAACAGACAATGACAGACCCAACGTAATGTTGACGTCAGTACTTGGCACGACCTTCATATAGGGGATACCAACTGCCTCGGTCATTCGCGGAATGAGGTCGACCGGGACCAGATCCATCAAATTCATCAAGAAGACCCAGACAAAGATGGTTAGCGCCATTGGGGCGACCAGCTCATTTTTCGCATGGAAGGTTTCGCGGACGTTGGTGTCGACAAATTCGACCATCAGCTCAACGAAATTCTGTAGGGGGCCGGGTACGCCACTTGTTACATTGTCGGCCGCCTTTTTGAAAAGCCAGATAAACAGGCCACCGAGAAACACTGACCAAAAGATGGAATCGAGATGCAGTGCCCAGAATCCCATGGCAGCGGCTTCATCTGCGCCATGCGCAATGCTGAACCCATTCTCAGGATGGATGCCCACCACCAGATTCTGCAGGTGATGCTGAATATACTCGGTCGTTGTCGGTGCGTTGCTGGCCATGTTTTATACGACACTTCTTGATTGACGTGTTCTTGGGTTAGCCCTCCGGGCCCGCCCTTGAACGGATTTCCGAGCGACTCATCAAAACCGGAACAAACCAGTTGAGCGACAGCACAACCGCATATCCGGCAAAAAGAGCCAATGCATTCAATGGCTTGACGTTGACGAATACCAAAGTAAACAACATCGCAGTCAACAGCATCTTGCCAGCAGCGCCAGCATAAAAGGACCGCACAATAAGCCGTGCTGCCCGCGCTCCGCGATGCCTGAAAGCCCGGAACGCAAAATAACAGTTAGGCAGCCAGACAATCAGACCGCCGAGAAAGGCACCCAGTGCCGCACTCTTGCCCCATGCAAATCCAATTAACCCAACCAATATGGCGCCCATCAACTGCCAGACAAGCAGTAAACGGATGACGCGCAATCGCTTTTCCGCCTGTTGCATGGCAACGCTCGGGTACCAGATGAATTGAGGATTGACCTACATCGAGCGGCGGAAGTATAGCAGCGTTTCGCTCAGATTTTTGGCGATAGGGGCGTTAGATATTCACAGGCGATATTCCCGCGGGAACAACCCGGTACTCAATTATCGCAAGAGCGCCGGGACCTCCCTTTTTGGAGGCCCCGGCTACAGGGTTGATCAACCCTCAGGGAACGATGAAACGTGTGACTTCCACATCAGCATCACCTGGCACAAAGACTCCAGAGAAAGTACTGATTGAGCCGTTGGCGCGAACCGTCACGAGGTAATTGGTATCACCTGCCACGCCGCAGTCACTGAAATAATCCACAACCACGGAATATTCACCGCTCGGGGGAGTCCCATCCTCATAAGTAATGTTTTCGTTGTTGATGTTATCCAGAAAACAGGCAGGGTTACTGTCCAGGTCCAGTTGTCCTCCAGCCGCTGATTGCGTAGCAGCCCAAAAAATTCGCGTACCGTCTGGCTCAATCAGCCAGATATCCACATCAGTCGGGGTGTCCCAGCTCACGCTGACCTGAACCTCGCCGGTCCCCACTTCAATACTCTCCAGTGGCAGGATCTGAGGGCTACTGACATCTCCAGTGGGGGTTTGTACCGCAACATTGACTTCATTCGTCGTTGATGCGACCAGTTCGGTGTTGTAAGTGACAATTGCAGACGCAGAGGTCGTAGCTTCTGGCAACAACAATTGGAAAAACCCGTCAGCATCAGAATTCACGAAAATCGTTGAAAATGGGACATCTGATTCAACCGGTAATTCCAGCGAACCACCACTGATAACCGTTATCGGCTCGCTCGTATCAGTCAAGGCGTCCAGCGTGACTGAACCAATAGTCTCAGGAGGCGAGCCAAGAAAATACTCGCCTTGGGTATCCCCGGATACAACACTAACGATCAGACCGGTCGGTTCAGTGGGCTGAGGTTCCTCAGGTTCTGATGGAGTAACCGGGTCATCTATGGGTGGCGCTGTCGGAGTGACAGGCTCTTCGGGTGCAGTCGGCTCTGT
>CAYUZB010000003.1:31230-90204 GCA_964449565.1 uncultured Granulosicoccaceae bacterium
CATAAGCTCAGCGTACAATGACGGCTCCGGATAAATCATTCCAATATAATCAAAGAAAGAACTTGACATTGAAAAGCGCCAACGTTTCAACCCTGTCCATAATATTGACGACATTGCAAACAGCTTGTGTGTCTCCTGCACCTGATGTTGATAACACACCACAGAACCGAACTACGGTCGTCAACGGTTACCAGTCTACTGAGTATTTGTCCGAAAGGAGGGTTCGCCAAATAGATGATCATGGGGAGGCTTTTCACTCAAAAACATCAGTTATTAACTGGATGACGGCTGAAAAAGAACGCGAGATTGCGTGGCAGCATTTCTTGACTGTATTGAGGAACGTAAAATCAATCAAAGCCACTGTGATTCGCGAAAGCCAGCTAACGTTTTCAGTGAAGTACAAGTGGCTTATTCGCTCTAGATTGATCTAAAGCGGTGTTTGTTGACCCTGATACTCTGTGGTTGTTCGCGTTAGCTAGCGCTGCAATCATTGTCGTGCCCGGGCCCACCGTCACTGTCATCGTTGCCAATAGTCTGCGTTGCGGCCAGCGAGCTGGACTGTATAACGTACTTGGCACACAGATCGGACTCGCCTTGATGCTGTTGGCATTAAGTTTTGGATTCAGCGCAGTTGTAAATCAACTCTCTTGGTTATTCAACTGGATACGCATAACCGGCGCTGTGTATCTCATATGGCTAGGCATTCAACTGTGGCGGGCTAATGGCGGCACTCTAAATGACAAAGACCAGACGGGTAGCCACAAAAGCTCGATGGCTTATGTCTGGCAAGGTTTTATCGTTATCTGGTCAAATCCCAAAGCCTTGTTTTTCTTTGGTGCGTTTTTACCGCAGTTTGTCGATTCGTCCAAGGCCTTGATGCCTCAATTGGTGACCTTCGGCATTACCTTCATGCTGATCGGTGCCTTACTGGACGGCGCTTACGCGGTAGCCGCCGGCAAGGCCGGAAGTTGGTTGACTCGACAGAAAGTGATCTGGGTGGAACGAGCCTCCGGCAGCTTTTTACTGGCCGGAGGCGTCTGGTTACTGCTATCGCGACGCGCTTGAAAACGGTGCGCCTGAAGCGATCTTAGTAATTTTTCTGCAAATTTTCTGTAAAACAAGCGGAAATGAAAAACGTTTACGCGAACAATGTTGCGTCCATGACGCGAATTTCAACGTTCCTGCCACGACTTTGTGCTGTCATGGATTTTTTAAGTGCTTCGATCAATGAACCAGATCGGGTTGCTGCATCAGATGCATCAATGACTACCGGATGAGGAATCATGGGAACCGAAACACTTTGTCCAGCTTCAAGACGCAAATCACCTTGCGTCATCAATCCAGCAAAATTAAATCGTCCTCGCTTGGTAACTGTTTCCGCTGGAGTCAATTCAGAAATGAATGCGGTATCTTCACCGACGTTGGTCAACACTACTTCCACATCGTTGGTTTTGACAGACACGCGTGAATGTACTCTGAGTTGCACTGAACCCTCACTTGTAGATTTCACGTCACCAAGTGCCCCGGCAAATACACCGCTTGAGACCGCTGCTGTCGCGCTGCCGGCTGCAATGGCACTGATATTCTTGAGAGTTTTGCGTTTTTTTTGATCGATCATCAAATCGTATTCCTGACTGGCTTACAAACAATCTCGCGGTTTGTTAGCGCTTTATCAAGAAAACACGGTTATATCTAACAATTAGTCACAATCTGTTGATGTTTGTGGTATTGCTACTTCAATGTTTGCAAACCATTCGCATGCATTCAAAACATGACATTGAAATCAACGAAAGTGCTTGAGGATACCTTCAAGCTCTGCGACAGAGCCGTAGTTGATCTCGAGTTTTCCAGCACCTGTACGCTTGTGCTTGATCTTGACCGGAGAGCCAAGCTTCTCACCAAGTTGTTGAGACAGACGCTCGATATCAGGATCGGACATGGTTGATTCAGAAGGTAACTTAGGCTCCTTGCCCGCTTTGATATCGCGCACAATATTCTCAACAGCACGTGATGTCATTCCGAGTTTGACAACGCGCTCGGCCAGTGCCAACTGGTCTTCCTTAGGTAGTGCAACGATCGCTCTTGCATGTCCGGTTTCCAGTTCACCTTTGTCAACCATCACCTTTACTTCATCGTGAAGTTCAAGCAGCCGCATGAGGTTAGTAACTGCAACACGTGATCGACCCACCGAGGAGGCTACCTGCTGATGCGTCATACCGAACTCATCGCATAACCGGGCGAACGCTGCCGCTTCTTCAAGCGGGTTCAAGTCTTTTCTTTGTATGTTTTCGATCAGCGATACTGCAGCAACCGAGCGGTCTTCCATTTCACGAATGATGGCAGGTATCTCGCTCATGCCGGCAAGTTGCGCGGCTCGCCAACGTCGCTCTCCAGCAACAAGCTCGTACGCATCGGCGAATGGGCGCACGATGATCGGCTGGATCATACCTTCACTTTTCAGCGACTCGGCAAGTTCCTGCAACAACTCAGGATCAAACAATCGACGAGGCTGATAAGCGCCGCGACGAATCTGGTCGATACCTAACAGGCGGAACTTGTCACCAGACTTCAAAGCGGCTTCCGGATCTGCGGCAAGCGTGGGCGGTGAAGGTTCAGCTGGCGCCCGAGCTTGCAGTGGCGCGCGATCATCATTGGCACTGGCTTGCTGATGCGATGCCGCCGGTTCCGATGGTGATCTCGAAGACGTTGTTACGGGGGTGGCCACCGAAGTTGTTGGGGTCGCCTCAATGCCAGGAGTTGCCGCGCCCGTTTGATCGAAATCAACAGCCATCCCATCGTCGCTGGACACATCATCCTTTGATGTCGCCGAGCGGTTTCGCTGCACTCCACCCAGGAGTGCATCGAGGTTACGACCCATACGGGATTTCTTGGCCATTTACGCTTGACTCACAGACTCAGCATCGGCAGCGGCCGTTGCTGTGGATTCGGTTGGGTTTTGGGGCGCACTTGGTGCTTTGCTGGTGCGCGACTGTTGGCGGATGATCTCACCTGCAAGCGCGAGATAGGCCAGCGCCCCACGCGATGTTTTGTCGTACTGCATGATCGAGACACCGTGGCTAGGCGCTTCGGCCAGGCGAATATTGCGTGGCACCATCGTGTTGAATACCTGACTACCAAAATGCTGCACCAGCTGGGCGGAGACCTCTGCACCCAAGTTGTTACGACCGTCATACATGGTGCGTAACAGACCTTCGATTTCGAGTGACGGATTGACACTCTCACGGATTCCCTCGATGGTTTCGAGTAATGCCGACAAGCCCTCGAGTGCGTAGTACTCGCATTGGATCGGCACGAGCACGCTGTCCGCGGCGACAAAAGCGTTCAAGGTCAGGACGTTCAGGGACGGCGGGCAATCGATCAGCAGATAGTCGTATTGATCTCGAACCGCGTTCAATGCGTCCTTCAAACGGCGCTCTCGGCCATCCATGTCCATCAACTGGATTTCAGCCGCGGTCAGGTCGGAATTGGCAGGCAATACATCACAACCATTTTCCTCTGAGCGAACGAGTACCGTACTGATCGGTGTTTGTTCGACCAGAATATCGTAGACACTGGTTTCGACATCGTATTTGTCGACGCCACAGCCCATGGTGGCATTGCCCTGTGGGTCCAGGTCGATCAACAGAACACGCTTTTGCATCGACGCGAGGGCAGCGGCGAGATTCACACAAGTTGTGGTCTTCCCGACGCCACCTTTCTGGTTAGCGATGGCGATTATCCGACTCATACCACAAGTGTAACCTAGAGCCGCCGACATACCGACACATGCCGCGGCGCATCGACTCCCGGCACCGCAATATTCACAGTTTGTTCAACCTTAAACGGCCCCTCCGGCACCACCGGCATCAGCTCAGCCTGCCCCAGCATGACCACCACCCGCCCCCCCGGCGCGCAGAACCTTTTGGACACCCACAAAAATTCAGCCGGCGCGGTAAAGGCCCTTGAGGTGACAAATGCAGCAGTCGCCTCTACCTGTTCGGCCCGCTCATTGATTACGCACACGTTTTGGACACCCACATTCTGGATGGCCTGTTGCTGAAAACGCGTCTTTTTGCCATTCGATTCAATCGACAGGAAATTGAGATCCGGGCGCACGATGGCCAGCGGCAGGACCGGAAAGCCCGCTCCGGTGCCGATATCAATGACATCGTATTTGTGGGTGTCCAATTCTGTATCCACCGTGTGGTCCTCACTCGGGAGTTTGTGGGTGTCCAGAAGGAAGGGAGCGAGCACGAGGCTGTCGAGGAGGTGTCGGGCGATCATGTCGCTGGGGTCGCGGACGGCGGTGAGGTTGTAGACGCGGTTCCATTTGACGAGTAGTGAGACCAGGTCGAGGAGCTTGGCTTGCTGGGATGGGTCGGGGGCCAAATCGAGGGCTGTCAGACCTTCACTGAGCTGCTGGCCGAGCTGCTCACGCAGTTCGGCGCTGATTGCGTCAGGCACTCTTTTGTAGGGACTGCTTTTTCAGGTGCACCAGTAGCAGCGATATGGCTGCCGGGGTTACGCCGGGGATTCTTGACGCCTGACCGATCGTTTCAGGTCGGTTTTCAGAGAATTTCTGACGCACCTCGTTGGACAAACCCGTGACCGAATCGTAATCGAGTGAATCAGGCAGAGCGATTTCCTGTTGATGCCGCGTTTTCTCGACATCGGCGATTTGCCGATCGAGATAGCCTGCGTACTTGCCCTGAATTTCCACCTGATCGATAACCTGTGGGTCAAGCGCTGCATCAGCCGGTGAAATGATTGACAGCAAGCCACTGAGATTGACTTCCGGCACCTTCAGAAGCTCAGTCGCGCGGCGCTCACGCGCAAAGCTCATCCCGGTTTGCTTTGTCAGCTGCGAAGCCTCCTCGGTACCGGGTCGCACCCACAGATCATGCAGTCGCCCCTGCAAGGTTTCGACAGCCTCAGCCTTGGCCGAAAAAGCCGCCCATCGATAATCATCGACAAGCCCCATCTGGCGACCCACTTCCGTCAGGCGCAGATCGGCATTGTCTTCACGCAGTAGCAAACGGTATTCCGCTCGACTGGTAAACATACGATAAGGCTCAAGCGTACCGCGGCTAATCAGGTCGTCAATCAGTACGCCGATATAGGCTTCATCACGCCGCGGCGTCCACGGTGATTCACCACGAACCTGGCGCGCCGCATTCAAGCCCGCAACCAGACCCTGCGCACCCGCTTCTTCATAACCAGTCGTGCCATTGATCTGTCCGGCAAAAAACAAACCGCCCACATTGCGCGTCTCCAGTGAGGATCGCAAACCACGTGGGTCGAAGAAATCGTATTCAATGGCATAACCAGGACGCGTAATGTGCGCGTTTTCAAAACCCTTTATCGATTTCACATAAGCAATCTGTACATCAAACGGCAAACTGGTTGAAATGCCGTTCGGGTATATCTCATGTGTCGAAAGACCTTCAGGCTCAATAAAGATCTGATGCGAATCACGATCAGCAAAACGTACAACCTTGTCTTCAATGGACGGGCAATAACGCGGGCCCACGCCTTCAATGACGCCACCAAAAAGTGGCGAGCGATCCAGCGCAGCGCTGATGATTTCATGCGTACGCGCGTTCGTTTCAGTGATATGACAATGCACTTGCTGCGGGTGATCATCCGTACTGCCCAGATAAGAAAACACCGGCCGCGGGTCATCACCAGGTTGCGCCTGCAATTCCGTGTAGTCGATAGTGCGTCCATCGATGCGCGGCGGCGTTCCGGTTTTAAGGCGCCCGGTCTCAAACGGCATTTCCCGTAAACGCGCCGCAAGTGTCATGGCCGGCGGATCCCCCGCCCGTCCAGCTGACTGCTGGGCTTCACCAACATGAATCTTGCCGGCCAGGAATGTACCGACAGTCAATACCACCGTTGGTGCCTTGAACGTCACACCAAGCTGCGTCACCACACCTGTCACACGTGAGCCGGAGCCACCAGCAGCGCTAATGTTTTCAAGCACAAGATCATCCACGGCTTGCTGAAACAAGGTGAGATTGGCTTGATTCTCGAGTGTCCAGCGAATAGCTTGACGGTAAAGCTGTCGGTCAGCCTGCGCGCGGGTCGCTCTAACCGCCGGACCCTTGCGAGAATTCAGGGTGCGAAAATGAATACCAGCCTTATCCGCCGCCATACCCATGGCACCACCGAGAGCGTCAATCTCCTTGACCAGATGGCCTTTGCCGATCCCGCCTATAGCCGGGTTGCAACTCATCTGACCCAATGTTTCGATGTTGTGCGTCAGCAGCAAGGTCGAGGCACCCGTGCGCGCTGCAGCCAATGCGGCTTCAGTACCCGCATGGCCACCGCCAACAACGATGACATCAAATGTAGTGGGGAAATCCATCGTGACATTCTAGCGGTTTGTGGCAGATGGCTGCAGCGATAACAATGACAATTGCGATGAAGATCAATGAGACAATGGCCCCTTTATCGTCAACGTCTGCCTGGATCAGCCTTGCCCCTTGGCCACACAACCCGTAACCGACAGTAGCGGCCTGTTCATTCTCAAGCGCCTTTGGCCGTTTCTCGCACCCTACCGAAACCGGGTCATCATGGCGATTGCAGCACTATTACTGGCGGCCGCAGCGACCTTGTCTATCCCCATTGCCTTCCGCTTTCTTATCGACCGAGGCTTCAGTCTGCCAGACGCAGATCCGTTGACCCAGAGCATTGATATGAGTCAGGTCAACAGCGTTTTCATCATGCTCTTTTTGTTAGCGGTGCTACTCGCGGCGGCCACAGCCTTGCGCTTCTATCTGGTGTCGTGGCTCGGCGACAGAATTACCGCCGACATCAGAACGGCTGTCTACAGCAATGTCTTGCGTCAGGATCTGAATTTCTTCGAAACCTTGCAAACCGGTGAGGTGTTGTCACGTTTATCCAGCGATACAACACTCATTCAGTCATTGATCGGTTCCAGCATCTCGATGGGCCTGCGCAACAGCCTGTTGTTCCTTGGCGGATTGTTATTGATGATCTGGTCAAGCCCTCAGCTCGCGAGCATCATTGTCGGCTTGTTGTTTTTGGTTGTACTACCGATCATCTTCATCGGCCGCAAGGTTCGCAAGTTATCTCGTGATAGCCAGGACACACTGGCCGATACCGGAGCTCTCGCTGGTGAAACATTGGGTGCGATGCAAACAGTACAAAGCTATGTACGCGAGGATATGGAAAGCATGCGGTATGCGAAGGCAACCGACCTTGCCTTCCAGACTGCTTTGAGGCGAAACCGCACACGATCGATCTTGACAGCGATGTCCATCATCCTGGTATTCGGCGCCATCGTATTTGTGTTGTGGCTCGGCGCCAATGCCGTCATGCAAGAGCGTATGTCCGCGGGGCTTTTAACTCAATTCATGTTGTATGCTGCCATCGTTGCAGCTTCTACCGGGGTACTTGCCGAAGTACTTGGCGATGTACAAAGAGCCGCTGGCGCTGCCGAACGATTGCTTGAACTGATTGACACGAAACCCTCGATCGTCAGCGGTAGCTCACGACGACTACCATCAGAGATAAATGCATCGGGTAGCCAGTTGTCATTTGATGCGGTGTCTTTCCACTATCCCAGCAGACCCAATGAGCAAGCGTTGGACAAGCTGAGCTTCACAATAGAAGCCGGTGAAACCGTTGCACTGGTCGGTCCATCAGGTTCCGGCAAGACAACACTCTTGCAATTGCTGATGCGCTTTTATGATCCCGACGCAGGCCTTATCACACTCGACAATCATCCCATCAATCAACTGTCGTTAAAAAATCTGCGTCAAGCAATTGGATTCGTGTCACAAGAAAGTGTTGTCTTCTCGGACAATGTCATCAACAACATTCGCTACGGTAATCCGGATGCAAGCACCGAAGACGTCATGCAAGCGGCACGCGATGCTCAGGCAAGCGATTTCATTGATCGTCTGCCGGAAAAGTACGATACCTATCTCGGTGAAAAAGGCGTACGACTCTCTGGCGGGCAACGCCAGCGCTTGTCCATAGCGCGCGCCTTGCTGAAAAATCCGCCCTTGTTACTGCTCGATGAAGCGACAAGTGCACTCGACGCCGAGAGTGAAGCGAAGGTGCAGGCCGCACTGGACCGGGCAATGCGCGGCAGAAGTACACTGGTCATTGCCCATCGCCTTGCAACTATCGTCAATGCACATAAAATCCTGGTACTGGATGACGGTCGTATTGTCGAGACCGGCAACCATGCGCAATTGATGTCACAACAAGGTTTGTACGCACGCCTGGCTGCCATGCAGTTTGGCGCAGCCCTTTAGTTCTCACGGTAGTTGTTATGGTCAGTAAATCCCAGATCGCACAGTTTCTTCTATGCTTGTTTTTCGGGCCATTGGGCTTGTTCTATTCAAGTCTCTCCGGTGCCTTGGTCTGGTTGGTCGTGGTTATTGTGGTGGGTGGCATGACCTTTGGCGTTGGCGCACTGTTTTTGTGGCCTTTTATCATTCTTACCGGTATGTTTACGGTACATCGACACAATCGCGGTGTACGAGCTGAGAAAAAGCGACACGAGGAGCTGGTCCAGGCGGCCCGCGAAGGAAAACTATAGCGCGACGCATAAAAGCCGCTGCCGAGGCAAGAGTATGGTTAAAGCAGAAACATGGTTAAAAATTCCGTTCGAACAAGTCGTTCGAACAACAAAGGTACAAACCCTGAAAGCTGCTAGTCAAAGAAAGCTGTGAGACAACCTTGATTCAGGGTCTGATCAAGTACCGAAACTCCCTACTGGCGGCCATGTGTGCTGTGCTGGCCATCAGCTGGTTTCACTCGCTTGAAAGAACTGACATTGTTACCGGTGGCAAACATGCGCCACCTACCCTACCCGTACCATTGACGCCTGCAGAAGCCGACGCCATCACCATCGCGGCATTGAAAGAAAACAATCCCAGTTACCCACTTCCTGAACATATTGCGAAAGCACTGCCTGAAGGCGATTATGAAAGCGTAAGAACGCGCCTGATGAATGCAGCGGCAATGGCCGTTCGCAATGAAGATCGACTGCAACTTGCCAACCATCTTGCATTGTTGGGTGCCGCAGCACTTTCCGATAGCGATCTTGATACTGCCGAGGTGTACCTCGACGAAGCATTGGCCGTTTATGAAGAGCGTGATGATCAACTCGGTATTGGTAGTGTCGAACTCTTGCGTGGTCGAGTTGCGTTGCTTGAACGCGAGCGGGCGCGTGACGCCGCTTATGCCTATGACAAAATTCAACTAGCCGGCTGGAGTGTTGCCAAATCGCGTTTCAGCGAAGCAGAAGACTCTCTACGAGAAGCGATTGACGAAAACCTCAGGCTCGATAGAACCGCGGCGGCGGCAGCCGGGTTCGAGATGCTTGAACGAGGCTATCGTAGTGAAGGTAATCTCGCCGAAGCTCAGGCAGCGGCCGTTGAAGCCATGTTATTGCACGCCGCTTCCGGACGTTCACTACGCGCTCAAGCGTCACTTGATACCTTGATTGCCAATGGCATGTCATATGAAGACGTTCAACGCTACAAACGAGAAATCGATAACGCGCAACGCGAATACGAATACGCTATCCATCAAGTGGGCAAAGCACGTGATTTCGAGCAACTCTACCGCTACTTCATCAATGCAGGGGATCCGGTTCAGGCATGGCAATTTCGCTTGAAAGCCAACGACTCACTGGCAAAAGCATCCAAGCGAGCAATGCACAGACGTCAAACAGGCATCATCGCCCTGCTCTACAACTCGAACGATAGCCGTCGTGCGGCAAGAAAGTCTTTTGAACGCGCAAGGTCAGTGTTCGAACTACAAGAGCGGGACGATCTCATCGAACACACCGATGAAGCGGTAAAACAAATCTACTAGTGCCTTGTACCCGGTAACTTCTTACCTGACAATTGCCCAAAAGATCCGGCAACTACTTGCCCACACAAAAATCAGAAAATATCCGACCGAGCAAATCTTCAGTATCAAAACGTCCGGTAATCACATCAAGCGAAGCCTGCGCCAAGCGTAGTTCTTCAGCTGCCAACTCCGGCATATCGCGTTCGCGTAAACGCAGCAAGGCCGCATCCGTCGCTGCACGCGCATCAGTCAATGCATCAAGGTGTCTGCGACGTGCAATGTATACACCTTCCACAGCACTATCATGGCCAGCGAGCGACAACAGAAAGTTGCGTAATTCATCCAGTGATTCGCCAGTCTTTGCCGACACGGCAAGCGAACTGTCGAACTTCTGCAAAACACGCGATCGTGTTGACGCGTCCACCAGATCGACCTTGTTTATCAGATGGGTGATCGGTACATCGTTTGGCATTGTTTCATCCGGCATCGCAGGATCAGTCGCATCGAGCACCACCAGTACATGATCGGCCGAATGCATCGCTTTGCGCGCTCGTTCAATACCGAGCTGTTCTACCGGATCATCACTACTGCGAAGACCAGCGGTGTCAACAATACGCAGCGGTACACCATCGAGAGAGATATCTTCACGTAATACATCGCGAGTCGTACCAGCGATATCGGTGACAATTGCGGTATCGGTACCGGCCAGTGCATTCAACAGACTCGACTTTCCTGCATTGGCAACACCGGCAAGCACAATAGTCAGTCCGTCACGCAAACGCTGTCCTTGCGACGCGCGAGCCAATAGCGAGTCAAAGTCGTTGATCAGCTTCGAGGCACGTTCAAGGAGTTCCGGTGTACCGAGAAAATCAATCTCCTCCTCACTGAAATCAAGCGCCGCTTCGAGCCAGACGCGCAGCGCGATAAGCTCTTCCTTGATCACGTCGATATCATCAGAGAACGCACCAGACATGGAGCGAACGGCCGCGCGAGCCGCCGCCTCACTACTACTGTTGATCAGATCAATGACCGCTTCAGCTTGAGCAAGATCCAGTTTGTCATTGAGAAAGGCTCGCTCGGAAAATTCACCTGGACGAGCCAGACGAGCACCCAGTGACAAAACACGTTTAAGCACAAGGTCGAGCACAACGGGACCACCATGACCCTGTAACTCCAGTACATGCTCACCAGTGTAGGAATGAGGCGCATCAAAACGTAGCGCAATCCCTTGATCAATGGTGTTGCCAGAGGCATCGACAAACGGTAGATACATGGCACTTCGTGCCGTAAGTTGTTGGCCGGTGACAGCCTTGGCTATGGCCGGCACCTCCGGACCACTGACCCGAACGACACCGATACCTGCCCGACCCGCACCGCTTGCCACCGCAGCTATAGTGTCGCGCATAAGCTCGCGCGTATCGAGGCGTTCCTTATCGCTGTCTTTGTCGCTATCGTTTATGGCTGCGTCACAAGCATGGCCGTCGGTCTTGGGTCAGTCAGTACGACCGACTCATGCCTTGGCTTTCTTTTTCGGTTGTTTGGATTTGCCTTCGGCGAGTACATGACGAGTGATGTAGTACTGCTGGGCAATGGTCAAGGTATTGTTAACCACCCAGTACAACACTAGTCCTGCCGGGAAGAACGCGAAAAATATACCGAAGATCAAGGGTAGAAACTGAAAGACCTTTGCCTGAATAGGATCCACTGGCGCAGGGTTAAGTTTCTGCTGAAAATACATTGTCGCTGCCATGATGACTGGCAGGATAAACAAGGGGTCACGAATCGATAGATCCTTGATCCACAGAATCCACGGTGCCTGGCGAAGCTCGACACTTTCCAGCAATGTCCAGTACAAGGCAATGAATACCGGTATCTGGATGAGCATCGGCAGACAACCACCGAGCGGATTCACCTTTTCTTTTTTGTACAGCTCCATGGTTGCCTGACCCATCTTGGCGCGATCATCACCATGGCGTTCCTTGAGACTCGCAAGCTTTGGCTGCAGTAGTTTCATCTTGGCCATCGAGCGATAACTGGCTTCTGACAACTTATAGAAAACAGCCTTGATACAAATCGTGACGCCGACGATAGCCCAGCCCCAGTTGCCAATAAAACCATGAATGGTTTTCAGTAACCAGAACAACGGTTGAGCGAGTATGGTCAGCCAGCCAAAATCAACGGTTAATTCCAGGTGCTCGGCCGCTGCGTTGAGATTATCCTGAATTTTCGGACCGACATAAGCTGAGGTACTGAAAGTTCCTTGCCCACCGGCTGGAATTGCCTGACTACTTGAGTACATGCCGATCAGGTAGCGATTCTCGTTTGCCAGATAACGGCTGTAGGCAGTATTAACCTCGTCTGCTGCTGGAATCCAGGCCGCCGCAAAGTAATGCTGAATCATTGCTATCCAACCATTGGTTACAGACGTCTCAAGGTTCTCGTCTTCCATGTCACCAAAACTGATCTTGGCATAACGATCTTCATCGTTACTGACAACAGCACCAATGTAGGTATTCAGAAATTGCTGTTTTTCGTCCTTGGTGCCGGGCTTTCGTTTCAGCTGACGGTACTGGTTAACTTTCCACTCAGCATCAGAACCGTTTTCGATCTGGTAGTTGATCGCCACTTCATAACTACCGCGTTGGAAGGTCAGGCTCTTGGTAACTTTGATGCCGTCGCCGGATTCCCAGACAAACGGCACGACTATCGAATCTTGCCCGTCAGACAAAGCGTAGGATTCACCACTTACGCTCATCGGTTCACGATGCGTAGGCGCAGCTTCGCCTGCCCTCGCCTGCAAACCAGACTGCGCAACCATGTAGCGATTGGGTTGATCACTCATCAGTGTAAACGAGGTATCGGGCTCATCAATCGACACTGGATAGTCAAGTAATTCAACGCCAGATATCGTTGCGCCAACCGTGTCGATAACAATATCCATGACATCGGTCTGGACGGTGACGACCGATGTTGCAACAGCGGCTGGTGTGGCCGCTGGAGCCGCAACGGCGTCGCCACTGGCAGGAGCTGGCAAGTCAGACGGAGCGGCACCGGCATCCACAGCTACCCCAGGTATGCCGGTAGCGTTGCCTTCGCCGTTGCTTACTGTCACCGGCGTTCGCGGGTGATAGTCCTGAAGCCAGGTCTGATAGATGATCAGACTCAGGAAGCCGAGCGCCATGTATAGCAGCAGTCGTTGGGTATCCATCTTTAAACCGAATGTTGGGTGTTGTCGTTAGTCCCTGGTGGTACGGGATCGTAGCCGCCAGAATGAAACGGATGGCAGCGACAAACACGTCTCAATGCCAACCAGCTTCCTCGAACATTGCCATGCGTATCAAGCGCTTCCAGCGCATAGGCGGAGCACGTTGGATAAAATCTGCAGCGCGGCGGCAACAGTGGACTAAGCCAACGTCTGTACCATTTGATCACTGGCCGCATCATCGCATGTTCACCCTGCCCGTTGGGCGCCTTTATCAAGACTCGATGAACCATCCCTGGCACCAATCTTTGATTCTCGAGCCAAAATTTTCCCTATCAAGACTTGCAGGGAACCGCCTAGCTGCTTGGCAGAGGCAGTCGTTGCGGGGTCTCTGTTCATGATGACCAGATCAATACCAGTCAGCGCATGTCTGTGCAAGCGAAACTGCTCTCGAGCCACGCGTTTTATACGGTTTCGGTCAACTGCTCGCTTGGCGCGTTTCTTGGCCACTGCCAAGCCCAAACGTCCACAATCATCCGAAAACTGACTTCGATGCACGAGCACAGTCCAATAGCGATCGCCAAATCGCTGGTTCTTTTTAAACACGGCCGAATAGGCCTTGCCATTGATCAGCCTGGCACTGCGCGGAAAGGATTGGTCTGTCACAGCCGCTCCAGAAAAGCCGGAGCGCAGAAAATCAGGCGCTGAGGCGCGCGCGTCCCTTGCGACGACGAGCGGCGAGTACGGCACGACCACCTCGGGTTGCCTTGCGGGCACGGAAACCGTGGGTTCGAGCACGCTTGAGCTTGCTGGGTTGATACGTTCTTTTCATGTTGGCAGTACCCGGTGGCAGCACCCGGCTGCACTTCTCGTTAGGGAACCCCCAAGTTTAGTCTGCTCGACCGTTCTTGTCTAGCGAAACTCACCTTTCCGAACAGGTTTAATGTCGTCGACCTCGAAGCATACAGAGCTGTATCGCGCCGGAATTCCGACACAGCTGTAATGTTCAAATTTTCACCCCAGTCGGAAATTTTTCAGGCTCAGAATTCCTGTGGATAAGTTGTGATCAAAATGGGATAAAACTTAGCAGAAACGCCACTGTCAGCCAACGATCCGGTTCGTCGACAATCGCCGTTCTCATACTCACTTATCCACAGGCTCAAGCATGACTCCACGTTGACTGTAACCAGCGTAAAAACAATCAAAAACATGCACTGTAATTCGTTGTCATCAGCCATGTTATTCGCGTAGAGTTGCTCTCCCCCGACACCACCTCGAACACGATGTTGTTTACCACCAGCTACCTGCTCAGCGGTAGTGCCTGTGACCTCGAGTAATTGTCAGGACAGTAATTTTCACCTTCAGTACAAACCTTGTACATAAATTAACTGTGGAGAGATGAGCTGTTGAGCGCACCACTATGGGATCGTTGCCTCTCACAATTAGAGGCAGAATTGTCGGAGCAACAGCTCAACACGTGGATCCGACCACTTCAGGCACATCATGCAGACGCTCATTTGAGTATTCTCGCGCCAAACCGTTTTGTACGAGACATGGTGCAGAGTAATTTTCATACGCGCATTCAGGAAATCGCGACGGCATGTGCTGACCCTGAACCCGTCCATGTTGACCTGGTGATCGGGACCGGCGGTGCGTCTGTCGGTGGCCCTGTCGCTGATCGCGAGACTCAATCATCAGCATCTGGCAGTTCTGTTTCCAGCGTTAACGGATCTGGCGGTGTCCATAACCAGGCCCCTGCCCTGTCTCAAGTTGCATCAAGTACACCAGCGCGCACACATCATTCAAACTTGAAAGCCAGCTTTACCTTCGACAATCTCATTGAAGGTAAATCCAACCAACTCGGTCGAGCCGCAGCATTACAAATCGGCGGCAGTCCTGGTAGCGCCTACAACCCTTTTCTTATTTATGGTGCGTCCGGCCTCGGCAAGACTCATCTCATGCAAGCGATTGGTAACTCCATCCTGAAAAACAATCCGAACGCCAAAGTCATGTATGTGAACTCAGAGCGTTATGTGGCAGAGATGGTCAGTGCGCTACAACATGGACGAATGAATCAATTCAAGGCTTTTTACAGAGGTTTGGATGCCTTGCTCATTGACGATGTCCAGTTTTTTGCCGGCAAGGATCAGACACAGGAAGAGTTCTTTCACAACTTCAATGCACTATTTGAAGGCGGTCAGCAGATCGTCCTGACCTGCGATCGGTATCCAAAAGAATTGAATGGTTTGGAAGATCGCCTGAAGACACGTTTCGGTTGGGGCTTGTCCGTGGCCATTGAACCACCTGAACTGGAAATGCGTGTCGCCATACTAAATAACAAGGCGGAACAGAGCGGTTTTGAGTTGCCCAGTGAAGTCAGTTTCTTTATTGCCAAACGTATTCGTTCCAATGTCCGTGAGCTTGAAGGTGCATTACGACGCGTTATTGCCAATTCACGTTTGATTGGTACACCCATTTCCATTGAAACTGCGCGTGAGGCTTTGGCTGATCTTCTGGCAGTACAGGCAAAACTTGTCACGATCGAAAACATTCAGAAGACAGTCGCTGAGTACTACAAGATTCGTCTCGCGGATCTCTCGGGCAAGTCTCGCTCACGCTCCATAGCGCGCCCCCGGCAAATGGCAATGGCGCTGGCGAAGGATTTGACCAGCAAGAGTTTGCCGGAGATTGGCAAAGCCTTTGGCGGACGTGATCACACAACAGTGCTGCATGCGTGTCGCAAGATTGCGGAGCTTCGTGAGGCTGATGAAAGCCTTAATGAGGACTACAGCAATCTACATCGCACCTTATCCAGTTAGTGCGTAGATTCAGCTGTCGGAATATTCAGTAGAACAAACAAGATGTGTTTACTATTTGACGCCAAGTGCGTAGCTTGAAACATGTGGATAACTTGATGATGGTTGTTGAACAGATTGAGAATCAATAAACCATCCCCAATCCATCCACAGGCACCCTGTCCGAGTTATCAACTGTGTATACTTACAGTCATTGAATTTTAAAGTATTGATTTACAACACACAAAACGCTTATCCACAGACTTTGCAGTCAGTAATAGCAGTAGTAGAAGAAATATATATAAACAATCTTTTTAATTAGGTCCTTATGAAATTCAGCGCACAGCGGGAATCAGTACTGACACCTCTTCAACAAGTAGTCGGGGCTGTTGAACGAAGACAGACCTCCCCTATTTTGGGTAACGTTTTGATAAAGGCATCGGATGGCACGCTGGCCATCACGGCAACCGATTCGGAAATCGAGATGCATGCGTCCGTTGATATGCATGTCGATCAACCCGGTGAGACCACTGTGCCAGCACGAAAGCTACTGGAGATCTGCCGCCACCTGCCCGACTCCGCACGGGTCGATTTTGACAATACCGGTGACAAGGTCGTCTTCAAATCTGGCCGTAGCCGATTTACGCTTGCCACCCTGCCGGCCAATGAGTTTCCTCGCGTCAAGGATCTGGAAAATCCCCAGGTGGTCGAGCTCACCGCGGAACAACTGCATCAGTGCATCAAAAACACAGGCTTCTCCATGGCGCAACAGGACGTGCGGTTTTATCTCAACGGCATGCTGATGGAAATTGGATCGGAGCGGTTATCCTGTGTGGCAACGGATGGTCATCGTTTGGCCTATGCGCAAACGGCGACTGAAGCAAACCCAGAAGATCCGGTGCGCGCGATTATCCCGCGCAAGAGCGTCACCGAATTGCAGCGATTATTGTCCGGTGCGGAACCTGATGATGTCGTCAAACTGATGATCACGCCTCAGCATCTGCAAATTCATGTTGGCGATGTCCGTCTCAGCACCAAACTGATCGACGGCCGTTTCCCGGATTACAACCGCGTGATTCCTATCGATGGCAACAAGGAGCTGGTCATCGATTGTCAGACCTTGCGCCAATCGTTGACTCGGGCATCGGTTTTGTCAAACGAGAAATATCGGGGCGTTCGGATTGCATTGCAGCCCGGGATCCTGACAATCTCCAGTAATAATCCGGATCAGGAAGAAGCCATCGACGAGCTGGAGGTAGATTACTCAGGAGACAAGGCGGAAATCGGATTTAACGTAAATTATCTGTTGGATGTGCTGGGCGCTATCGAAACGGAGAATGCGCGAATTCTGCTCAAGGATGGAAACAGCAGCGCCTTGGTCACTCCGGAGAATACTTCGGACAGCAAGTACGTCGTCATGCCCATGCGGCTGTAGCTGGGCGTGATTCTCACGAAACTGGTCCTCAGCCACTTTCGCAATATCGAAAGCCTGGAGATTTCTCCGCACCGCAGCCTCAATCTGATCACAGGGGACAATGGTGCTGGCAAAAGCACGATTCTCGAAGCCATTCAGTGTCTGTCGACAGGACATTCGTTTCGAACCCGGAAGTCCCGTGAACTGATCAAGCGGGAGCAGCCGGCATTTACCTTGACTGCTGTTTTTCAAGATCCCATTCAGGATCGCGAGCATCGGGCAGGGCTTTCCCGTCAGCGTGATGGTTCAGTCGAATTACGGCTGGATTACGAAGAAGTGCGAAGTATTGCTGATCTGACGCGTTTGTTGCCCGTGAAGTCCCTGACACCCGATAGCCATAAATTGATCCAGGAAGGACCTGATGAAAGGCGGCAGTTCATGGACTGGGGTCTGTTTCATACGGAACTGTCATATTTCGGCCATTGGAAGCAATTTCGCCGATCGCTACTACAACGGAATCAAGCGCTTCGTGATTTTGCTCCCGATGATGAAGTACTTTCCTGGAATGATTTGCTAGCAGAGTCTGCTGAACAGATCAGTAATTATCGCGCAATATATGTCGAAAAATTGTCAGAAAAGCTTTGTAAGCGCTTGAATATGTTGGAAGTTTCGTTCCCTGTGAAACTAGGGTATCGACCGGGCTGGTCAAACGAAAGGAGTTTGTCCGAGTGGTTGCGGGACAACCTCGACAGTCATAGACGCTTCAAGACGACAACGGAAGGTCCGCATAGGGCAGAACTCACCATCCTCTCAGAAAAAGTACCGGTAAAACAGCACCTTTCCAGAGGGCAACAAAAAATACTGGTTTATATGCTGCATCTGGCGCAACTGGATGTGCTTGCCGAGACAACAGATGCCAGAGCCATCATGTTGTGCGATGACCTGACATCGGAGTTGGATAATGCTCACGCCAGTCGCTTGATCGACCAGCTGGTCGCAATGGAAGGGCAGATATTTGTTTCCGGAGTGGATCTCGATGTGCTGAAAATCCACCCACATACCGGCTATCTGATGCGCCGCGGAGCACTGGAAAACAGCGTATAATTGGAGGGTTACGTCAACCAGACTCAGCGACTCAATCTCAGCTATGTCAGACCAGGATTCACCGAACGAAGATTCATCAAAAGATCCCTCCAGTTACGATTCCTCGAATATCAAGGTCTTGAAAGGCCTTGACGCGGTGCGTAAACGCCCGGGTATGTATATCGGCGATACAGATGACGGAACCGGTCTGCATCACATGGTATTTGAGGTTGTCGACAACTCGATCGATGAGGCGCTGGCAGGGCACTGCAGTACCGTCAGGGTAAGGATCCACGCGGATGAATCCGTTAGCGTATCCGATGATGGTCGCGGAATACCTACCGATAACCACGAAGGAGAGGGCAAATCAGCTGCAGAAGTCATCATGACGGTGCTGCATGCTGGTGGCAAGTTCGACGACAATTCCTACAAGGTGTCGGGTGGATTGCACGGAGTAGGGGTTTCGGTCGTTAATGCGCTGAGTGAAACCCTGAAGCTGACTATTCATCGTGAAGGCAAGATTCACGAGCAAGACTATCGAGAAAGCAAACCGGTTAGCGATTTACGTGTCACAGGGGATACAGACAAGACCGGTACCGAAATTCATTTCAAGCCTAGTGCCGAGACTTTCTCGAATATTCGCTTCGAATACGAAATCCTGTCTAAACGACTGCGTGAACTGGCTTTTCTGAACAGTGGCGTACGCATTGAATTGTCTGATGAGCGATCAGAGCAGGCCGATACATTTGAATACGAAGGTGGTATCAGCGCATTCGTCGATCATTTGAACAGAGCGAAAACTTCGATACACGATACCGTCATACATACACTGGGTAGCAAGGAGGATGTCGCTGTCGAAGTTGCCTTGCAGTGGACAGAAACCTATCAGGAAAATATCTTCTGTTTTACCAACAACATTCCGCAACGCGATGGCGGTACGCATCTGGCGGGATTTCGTTCGGCAATGACACGTACGCTCAATCAGTACATGGAAGGTAGTGGCGCGACGAGCAAGGCGAAAGTATCAGCCACCGGCGACGATGCCCGCGAAGGTCTGACGGCAGTGTTGTCAGTCAAGGTACCAGACCCGAAATTCTCGTCACAAACGAAAGACAAACTGGTGTCCTCGGAAGTGAAGGGCATTGTGGAATCCGTTCTAGGCGAATTCATGCACGATTTTCTGCAAGAAAACCCCACCGAGGCGCGTCAAATCACAGCCAAGATCATAGATGCTGCACGAGCTCGTGAAGCGGCGCGTAAAGCGCGTGAGATGACACGTCGAAAGGGTGCTCTTGATATAGCAGGCTTGCCAGGCAAACTTGCGGATTGTCAGGAAAAGGATCCGGCCAAGTCAGAACTGTATCTGGTGGAAGGGGACTCAGCTGGAGGATCGGCAAAGCAGGGTAGGGATCGTCGTAGACAGGCAATTTTGCCGCTAAAAGGCAAAATTCTGAACGTTGAGAAAGCGCGTTTTGACAAGATGCTGCAGAGTGCTGAGGTTGGCACTCTTATTACCGCCTTAGGTTGCGGTATCGGACGCGACGAATTCGATATCGAGAAGCTTCGTTATCACTATATCGTCATCATGACGGATGCAGATGTCGATGGCTCGCATATCCGTACCTTGTTGTTGACTTTCTTCTATCGACAAATGCCTGAGTTAATTACCAACGGTCATATTTATATTGCGCAACCTCCTTTATACAAGGTGAAAAAGGGCAAACAGGAGCGTTATGTAAAAGATGATGCTGAGCTTAATGCTTATCTCTTGCAGTTGGCTCTCGATGGTGCGCGTTTACATGTCAGCAAGGGTGCACCAACGATCAGCGAAACAGCATTCGAGGCTTTGGCCAAGGAATACATGCTGCTCAATCTGCAGTTCAAACGGATGGAACGCAAGATCAATCGCGACGTTCTCGAAGTGATGGTTAATATTGAGCCATTGAACGAAAGCGAATTGTCAGACAAGGGCAAAGTGACAACGTTTGGTGAATCAATGACCGCTTCGTTGAATGCAGATCTTGATGAGACGTCGCACTATCGGCTTGACGTGCATGAAGATGAAGGTCAATTTGGTGTCAAGCTGACTCGACGCGTGCACGGTAATGATCGAGAAATCGTACTTGACCCTTCCTTCTTCAAGTCACCCGACTACCGCAGTATTGCCAACCTTGCCGAAAAGCTCAATGGCATGCTCGAAGAAGGCTCCACAGTCGCACGTGGCGAAAAAGACTTGGAGGTTGTTACTTTCAAGCAAGCAATGGATTGGTTGCTGGCCGAATCCAAGCGTGGTCTGACCATTCAGCGCTACAAGGGTCTTGGTGAGATGAATCCAGACCAACTGTGGGAGACAACAATGGATCCTGAAGCTCGTCGCATGCTGCAAGTCAGTATCGAAGATGCCATCGCCGCTGACGAAGTGTTCAACACCTTGATGGGTGATCAGGTAGAGCCGCGGCGAGAATTTATTGAACGAAATGCCTTGTCGGTTGCCAATCTGGACGTATAGCTTAAGTAATCCGATTTTTTGAGTTGCCACTATGTCTGAATCAGTTATTGTCAAACGCCCAGCTTTCAGTGAGATCGATATCGGCTCGGTCGAAGCCGAGCTCGATAAAAAACTCAGCGCCTGCCGAGCGGTGGTCGAGAACGTTGCGAAAGTAAACAACCCCGAATGGGATACTTTGGTACAACCGGTTGCTGAAGCGCACAACGAGCTGAACCTGTTCTGGTCGCCGGTACGTCATCTCAACTCGGTTATGAACAATGATCAGTTGCGGGATGTCTACAAGCAATGCCTGCCCAAACTTAGCAGCTATTACACGGATCTTGGCCAGCACAAGCCCCTGTATGAGGCGACGCTTGCGCTGGCATCAAGTGATGCCTATGCCAATCTGACACCGGCCCAACAACGCGAGATTCAGAACGAGCTCAGAGACTTTGAACTGGGTGGCGTGTCTTTAACTGATGAAGCTAAAAAACGATTTGCGGAAATAGCCCAGGACCTGTCACGACTGACGACTGAATTTTCCGACAATGTACTTGACGCCACAAACGCCTGGGAAAAACAGCTGGACGATGTGGCAGCGCTTAAAGGTTTGCCAGAGTCAGCAATCGCGGCCGCCAGGCAACGAGCGGAGCAGAAAGATCTGGACGGCTATTTGGTCAATCTGGAATTTCCGAGCTATCTGGCAGTTATGACCTATGCCGACGATGCGACCTTGAGGAAAGAGTTGTATACCGCGTTCACCACGCGCGCATCCAATCAGGGGCCACACGCGGGACAGTACGACAACTCTGCCACGATGAAAGAAATACTCCAGTTACGCGCCGAAAAAGCGAATTTGCTTGGCTATGATGCCTATGCGGATTTATCCATGGTGAGAAAAATGGTTGAGTCTCCGCAAGTGGTTGTCGAGTTTCTTGATGATTTGGCAAAGCGCGCAGTACCTCAAGCTCGTGAAGAGTTTGAAACACTCGAAGCGTTTGCCAAGTCTGAACTTGATATGGACGCATTGGAAGCCTGGGATGTCCCTTACGTCAGCGATAAGCTCAAGCAACGCGAACATGAACTATCCGCTGAAGACCTGAAACCCTATTTCCCGGCAAGTATTGCGGTGCCCGGCATGTTCAAGGTCGTGGGCAAACTTTTCGGGCTCTCGATAGACGTGGTCGAAAATGTGGATGTTTATCACGACGATGTCGCCTTGTTTCAAATCAAGGATGCCAACGGGGAACTGCGTGGCGAGTTCTTCATGGATAACTATGCACGGGCGAACAAGCGCGGCGGTGCCTGGATGGATGTTTGTTCCTCACGCCAGAAAATATCGGGGCAGACGCAAACTCCGATCGCCTACCTGACCTGTAACCTCACGCCTCCGGTTGGGGATGATCCAGCCTTGTTGACACATGATGAGGTCACAACCTTATTCCATGAATTTGGCCATGGCTTGCATCATATGCTGACCCGTGTGGATAACGCTGGGGTGTCAGGCATCAACGGTGTTGAGTGGGACGCGGTAGAGCTACCTAGTCAGTTTCTGGAAAACTGGTGTTGGGAGCGCGAATCAATCGACATGATCAGCGGTCACTATAAAACAGGTGAAAAGTTACCCGACGAGTTGCTTGAACGCATGCGTAATGCGCGCAACTTTCAGTCGGCAATGCAGTTGGTGCGTCAATTGGAGTTCGCCATGTTCGATATGCAATTGCATATTCAATCCACGCCGACAGAATCTGCCGACATTCAGGCAACGCTAAACAAGGTACGCGAAAAGGTTGCCGTCGTACCAACGCCATCATTCAATCGTTTTCAACATGGCTTTTCGCACATTTTTTCAGGTGGCTACAGTGCTGGCTACTTCAGTTACAAGTGGGCAGAAGTTCTGTCAGCTGATGCATTTGCACGATTTGAAGAAGAGGGTATCTTCAATGAAAAAACCGGCCGGGATTTTCTGAAATCGGTTCTTGAGGTCGGTGGATCACGTGACGCGATGACATCATTTGTCGAATTTCGTGGCCGAGAGCCAACGGTGGATGCCTTGCTACGTCATTCAGGACTGGCTGCTTGAAGTACAAGGATCTGCGCGAATTCATAGCGGGTCTGGAATCTCGTGGTGAACTCAAGCGTATCAGTGCCGAATTTGATCCCAATCTGGAAATAACCGAGATTTGCGATCGTACGCTGCGAGCGCAGGGCCCGGCCTTGCTGTTCGAAAACCCCAAAGGTTCATCGTATCCCTTGCTGGGTAACTTGTTTGGTACGCCTGAACGTGTGGCATTTGGCATGGGTGAAGAGTCGACTGAGGCGTTGCGTGAGGTCGGCAAGCTGCTGGCCTTTTTAAAGGAACCTGATCCACCCAAAGGCATCAAGGACGCGTGGAGTTCGTTGCCGATATTTAAAAAAGTGCTGGATATGGCTCCTAAAACGGTCAAAAACGCACCTTGTCAGGAAGAACAATGGGACACGATCGATTTAGGACGTCTGCCCATACAGACCTGTTGGCCGGGTGATGCGGGTCCTTTGATTACCTGGGGGCTGGTAATTACCAAAGGACCGCACAAGAAGCGTCACAACATGGGCATCTACCGTCAGCAAGTCATTGGTCCGAACAAGACCATTATGCGCTGGCTGAGTCATCGCGGCGGCGCGCTCGATTTCCAGGAATGGCAACAAGAGAATCCGGGAAAACCTTTTCCGGTTGCCGTTGTGCTTGGCGCTGATCCAGCCACCATTCTGGGTGCTGTAACCCCGGTACCGGATACCTTGTCCGAGCACGCATTCGCCGGTTTGCTGCGCGGTGAGCGAACCCAACTCGTGCAAGCGAAAACGGTTGATTTGTTAGTTCCGGCCTCAGCCGAATTTGTTCTTGAGGGATATATCCACCCTGATGAAATGGCCGAAGAAGGCCCATTTGGTGATCACACCGGTTATTACAATGAAGTCGATGAGTTTCCGGTATTCACGATTGAACATGTAAGCCATCGAAACAAGCCGATCTATCATTCGACCTATACGGGTCGCCCACCGGATGAACCTGCGATCCTCGGTGTCGCCTTGAATGAA
Source organism: uncultured Granulosicoccaceae bacterium (assembly GCA_964449565.1). GTDB lineage: Bacteria > Pseudomonadota > Gammaproteobacteria > Granulosicoccales > Granulosicoccaceae > Granulosicoccus. The sequence goes on from CAYUZB010000003.1 coordinate 55,128, forward strand.
GTGTTCGTACCGATACTGCAAAAGCAGTTTCCGGAAATCGTCGACTTTTATTTACCACCTGAAGGCTGTTCCTATCGAATGGCCGTCGTCAGCATGAAGAAACAATACCCCGGTCACGCCAAACGGGTCATGATGGGTGTCTGGTCATTTCTTCGCCAATTCATGTATACAAAATTTGTGATCGTGGTCGATGACGATATCAACACGCGTTCCTGGGAAGATGTGATCTGGGCGATCACAACCCGTATGGATCCGAGTCGTGACACAACACTGATTGATCACACGCCGATTGATTATCTTGATTTTGCCTCCCCGGTATCAGGTCTCGGGTCAAAAATGGGTCTGGATGCAACCAACAAGCTGCCTGGAGAAACAAACCGAGAGTGGGGCGAACCCATCAGTATGAATGTGGAGGTAACAAAACGGGTTGACAGCCTATGGGATGAACTTGGTATTCTTGATAAAGGATGACCTCGCCGGGTACGCACCGTGAATTAGTTGTCAGGTTAACCGATAGCGTACTTGGCTTTTCCCAACACGAACTGTCCACATAACCTTTGGAACATTTCGTTTATCACATTGTCCCGTGTTATGCCGTGTAGAGGTTGATTTAAGTACTCTGATGTCGTGGTAAATCAAAGCGCCGTTAAAGCTGAACGGAGGAGATTCACTTATGACTCGAAAGATTCTAGAGGATTTACACACTCACTATCCTTATGGTGAGCAAATCTATCACCGCCAAGTTACGGCTTTGTCGCGACCGACGACAGAGATTGCAAACACGCGCCTGTCAAAAAATCATCTGTCCGAAGATACTGAATCCGTACGCGATGCTTCCTTGTCGATGACATCGTCTTTGGAAAAGACGCCGAGAAAAGGGTTGATCGGAATCATTACCAGCACGTTAGATTCTGCTTATTATGGGCAGGTGATGGAGAAAGCGTCTTTTTGTTTTAACGAACGCGGCTATGAATCCATCGTCGTTCCCCATGCGAAAAACAAAACCGGTGAGCTGAATGCGCAAACGAGTCTGGATGAACTCGACTGTGATGGCCTGATTGTATTCTCCACTGCTCTGGATGATGAAGAGCTGGCGGCTTATCTGGATTCGCACCCTGTCGCTGTGCTGATGAACCGGTATTTACCGAAATACTATAATCGGTGTGTTTATCTGGATAACGCTTTCGGTGGACGACTAGCAGCTCAATACCTTGTTGACAAAGGACACACGGCCATCGCCATGGTTACTGGTCCGCCAGAAATTTTTGAAATTCAGGAACGTAGCAATGGATTTCTGGCAGCGTTGGAAAACCATACGCAGCGTCTGAAACCTGTTATGACTTTATCAGGTAATCTTATTATGGAAGACGGTGCCAAGGCGATCGTCAAAATTCTCGACAGCAAAGAAGCGATAACGGCTGTTTTTTTCCACAACGATAATATGGCAATAGGTGCGTTGGAGAAGTGCCACCAGCTGGGTGTCGATATCCCTGGAGAATTGTCCATTTTAGGGTACGATGATCTAGTCGGATCCCGCCACACTTACCCAACTTTGACAACCATTCATCAACCCATCAAGAAAATGGGACGGGCTGCTGCACAGTTGATTTGCGGCATGCTTGATAAAGATAATCCCGTTGGGGTATTCGATATCCAAGCCTATTACAGGCCGGTTCTAGTGGAACGGGAATCGGTCAAGAACAAGGGCATATCTGAGGAAACCCCACGGATAACCGAACGTGAAATCGAGTGTTTGCAATGGGCCTCGATTGGAAAAACAGCTTGGGAGATATCCGTGATCTTGAGTATTTCAGAGCGAACGGTTGGTTTTCATCTGGCCAATGCCGCGGTAAAACTCCAGGCAAACAATCGAACCCATGCGGTAAGTACTGCGCTTAAAAAAGGATTGATCACTGGCTAGTGTGGGCTGCTCGATCAGTCAGCCAGTTTGACAGTGCTGTAAGTTTGAATGAAGTGCTCGTGCCGATACTGCAAAAGCAGTTTCCGGAAATCGTCGACTTTTATTTACCGCTTGAAGGCTGTTCCTATCGAATGGCCGTCGTCAGCATGAAGAAGCAATACCTCGGTCACGCCAAACGAGTGATGATGGGTGTCTGGTCATTTCTTCGCCAATTCATGTATACAAAATTTGTGATCGTGGTCGATGACGATATCAACACGCGTTCCTGGGAAGATGTGATCTGGGCGATCACAACCCGTATGGATCCGAGTCGTGACACAACACTGATTGATCACACGCCGATTGATTATCTTGATTTTGCCTCCCCGGTATCAGGTCTCGGGTCAAAAATGGGTCTGGATGCAACCAACAAGCTGCCTGGAGAAACAAACCGAGAGTGGGGCGAACCCATCAGTATGAATGTGGAGGTAACAAAACGGGTTGACAGCCTATGGGATGAACTTGGTATTCTTGATAAAGGATGACCTCGCCGGGTACGCACCGTGAATTAGTTGTCAGGTTAACCGATAGCGTACTTGGCTTTTCCCAACACGAACTGTCCACATAACCTTTGGAACATTTCGTTTATCACATTGTCCCGTGTTATGCCGTGTAGAGGTTGATTTAAGTACTCTGATGTCGTGGTAAATCAAAGCGCCGTTAAAGCTGAACGGAGGAGATTCACTTATGACTCGAAAGATTCTAGAGGATTTACACACTCACTATCCTTATGGTGAGCAAATCTATCACCGCCAAGTTACGGCTTTGTCGCGACCGACGACAGAGATTGCAAACACGCGCCTGTCAAAAAATCATCTGTCCGAAGATACTGAATCCGTACGCGATGCTTCCTTGTCGATGACATCGTCTTTGGAAAAGACGCCGAGAAAAGGGTTGATCGGAATCATTACCAGCACGTTAGATTCTGCTTATTATGGGCAGGTGATGGAGAAAGCGTCTTTTTGTTTTAACGAACGCGGCTATGAATCCATCGTCGTTCCCCATGCGAAAAACAAAACCGGTGAGCTGAATGCGCAAACGAGTCTGGATGAACTCGACTGTGATGGCCTGATTGTATTCTCCACTGCTCTGGATGATGAAGAGCTGGCGGCTTATCTGGATTCGCACCCTGTCGCTGTGCTGATGAACCGGTATTTACCGAAATACTATAATCGGTGTGTTTATCTGGATAACGCTTTCGGTGGACGACTAGCAGCTCAATACCTTGTTGACAAAGGACACACGGCCATCGCCATGGTTACTGGTCCGCCAGAAATTTTTGAAATTCAGGAACGTAGCAATGGATTTCTGGCAGCGTTGGAAAACCATACGCAGCGTCTGAAACCTGTTATGACTTTATCAGGTAATCTTATTATGGAAGACGGTGCCAAGGCGATCGTCAAAATTCTCGACAGCAAAGAAGCGATAACGGCTGTTTTTTTCCACAACGATAATATGGCAATAGGTGCGTTGGAGAAGTGCCACCAGCTGGGTGTCGATATCCCTGGAGAATTGTCCATTTTAGGGTACGATGATCTAGTCGGATCCCGCCACACTTACCCAACTTTGACAACCATTCATCAACCCATCAAGAAAATGGGACGGGCTGCTGCACAGTTGATTTGCGGCATGCTTGATAAAGATAATCCCGTTGGGGTATTCGATATCCAAGCCTATTACAGGCCGGTTCTAGTGGAACGGGAATCGGTCAAGAACAAGGGCATATCTGAGGAAACCCCACGGATAACCGAACGTGAAATCGAGTGTTTGCAATGGGCCTCGATTGGAAAAACAGCTTGGGAGATATCCGTGATCTTGAGTATTTCAGAGCGAACGGTTGGTTTTCATCTGGCCAATGCCGCGGTAAAACTCCAGGCAAACAATCGAACCCATGCGGTAAGTACTGCGCTTAAAAAAGGATTGATCACTGGCTAGTGTGGGCTGCTCGATCAGTCAGCCAGTTTGACAGTGCTGTAAGTTTGAATGAAGTGCTCGTGCCGATACTGCAAAAGCAGTTTCCGGAAATCGTCGACTTTTATTTACCGCTTGAAGGCTGTTCCTATCGAATGGCCGTCGTCAGCATGAAGAAGCAATACCTCGGTCACGCCAAACGAGTGATGATGGGTGTCTGGTCATTTCTTCGTCAATTCATGTATACAGAATTTGTGATCGTGGTTGATGACGATATCAACACGCGTTCCTGGGAAGATGTGATCTGGGCGAAATCATCAGTATAAATACGGAGGTAATACTACGGATTGACAGCCTATGGGATGGACTTGGTATTCTTGACATAAAGATGAACCCTCCGGTTAAGCACCGTGAATTTGTTGTCGAGTTAGCCGATAGTGCACTTGGCATCTCCCCGCACGAACTATCCACGTAACCCTTGGAACATTCGTAAAAACACAGTCATGTGTTATACCAGTGTGGTTGATCTGAGTATTTCCGTGCTTCGTAATAAAACAAAGCACCGTTAAAGCTGAACGGAAGAGCTTAACTTATGACTCGTAAGATCTTTGAGAATTTACACACTCACTGGCCTCATGGTGAGCGAAACCCTCACCACCAATCCGCGGCTTTGTCGCGACCGACGACAGAGATTGCAAACACACGCTTATCAAATGATTACCTATCAAATGATATAGGTTCCATGGACAAGTTTTCCTTGTCGCCGCTGTCGTCTTTGCAAAAGACGTCGAGAAAAGGTTTGATTGGAATCCTTACCTGCACCTTTGAATCTGCCTATCACGGACGAATGATGGAGCAGGCGTCTACGTATTTTAACCAACACGGTTACGATTCCATCGTTGTATCTCATGCAAATGACAAATCAGTAGAGTTGCATGCAATTTCAAGTCTGGACGAACTCGAATGTGATGGCCTGATTGTCTTTTCTTGTTCCCTCGATGATGTAGAGCTGGCGGCTTATCTTGATTCGCACCCAGCGTCGGTGTTGATAAATCACCATTTATCGAAATATCACGATCGATGTGTTTATCTGGACAATGTCTGTGGTGGACGCTTGGCAGCCCAATACCTTGTTGACATGGAGCACACGGCTATCGCCATGGTTACCGGTCCGACGTCTGATCTTGAAGTCCAGGAACGCAGTAGAGGATTTCTGTCAGTATTGGAAGCTCATACACCTGGTTTGAAACCCGCTATGACAATAGTGGGCGACTTTGAAATAGACGATGGAGCGAAAGCCATCGTTAAAATTCTCGACAGTAAAGAAACCATAACAGCAGTTTTTTTTCACAACGATAGTATGGCCTTAGGTGCATTGGAAAAGTGCCACCAACTTGGTATCGATGTCCCCAGTGAATTGTCCATTATTGGTTTCGATGATCTTGTCGAATCTCGACACTCTTACCCTACATTGACAACGATTCATCAACCGATCAAAAAAATGGGGCGGGCCGCTGCACAACTGATTTGTGGCATGCTTGATAAGGATAAACCTGATGGAGTGCTCCAGGAAGTCCAATCGGTTTTCTCGCCTGTGCTGATAGAGAGGGAAACGGTCAAGAAGAGGAGCATACGCGAGGACATCCCGCGGATAACCGAACGTGAAATCGAGTGTTTGCAATGGGCCTCGATCGGCAAAACGGCCTGGGAGATATCCATGATCTTGAGTATTTCCGAGCGAACGGTTGGTTTTCATCTGACTAATGCCGCGACAAAACTTCAGGCAAACAATCGAACCCATGCGGTGAGTATTGCGCTTAAAAAAGGATTGATCACTGGTTAGTACGTTTCGCTCGATCAGCCAACCAGTTTGACAGTACTTCCAGTTGTCCTGAATTACCGGCGTGAGGCGCGACGAATACATTCCCGGTAAACCCGCTTTGCTGTGCGTGCTGACGAGTGCGTTCACTGTTGACGATCAAGTCGTGCTGCAGCAGGGTACCGAGTAAGGGACTGGCCAGATGTACCAGATTGTCCAGGGTCTCGTTACTCATGACGCTTATGATGTCAAAGGGTGTCGATAATTTTATTGCTAGTGTTGCATCGGGAGTCGGGCATTGACGTTGGTAAACGTCAACTGTAATTACCTCAGTCGCTGTTGGTTCCAGCTGTGCTTCGATGTAACCACGCCCCCCAACGCCTTTGACGATCAACAAGCGGTCGGGTAACGATGATTGCTGCTGCAACAAGCGGACAAAGGCTTCGCTGTTATAGGGAGGGGCGGGTTGGCTGATAACAGACTGCCCGAGAGCTTTCAGCGCGTTGACCGTGGCATCCCCGAGTGCGTAAGCATCAATCTCGGTCCAGGGTAAAGATAGCTTTTGGTTAGCATACGCGACAGCATTGGCACTGGTAAATACAACGGCGTCAACATCGGCCAGATCAATTGCCTCGATCTGTTTATCCGTTGCCTGAATGTCGAGGCAGGGTAGATGGACAACCGCAAAACCTAACGCCTCACAATCGGCGACAAGTGTATTTTCCTGGCCTTTGGGGCGCGTGACCAGCAGGCGAGGGCGGGGTGGTTTCATCAATCGCTGGCGTGAGCGAGCTCAGCGCTATCAAGAATGGCCTGTGCTCCTTGATCAAACAAGGTTCGAGCCGCACGTACGCCAAGTTCATGGGCTTGCAACAGGCTGTCCTCATCACCGAGTGCTGCATCGAGGGTGATGGTTTCATTGGTTTTCAACAGCGTCTTGCCATCGAGTGAAATGACCCGAGCATCCAGTGTCAGTGTTTGCCCGTCTAACACGCTGTAGGCAGCCACAGGAGCCGAGCAGCCTCCGTTGAGTGTTGCACTGACAGCACGTTCAGCACGTAGTCTCACCGCGGCAGGGTCATCGTGCAATTTGGCCAGTCGAGTTTGCAGGGCGGTGTCATCGCTGCGCACTTCAATGCCGATAATTCCTTGACCGACGGCTGGTAGGGATGTCTCTACGGCTAAGGTTTCGGCAATGCGTCGTTCGAACCCCAGGCGTTTCAAACCAGCGCAAGCAAGAATGATCGCGTCGAAGTTTCCATCATCGAGTTTTTTCAAGCGCGTATTGACGTTACCGCGCAAATCCTTGATTTGAAACCCGGGGTTATAGTGTTTGATCTGTGACAATCGTCTTGGGCTGCAAGTACCGATGACTGCATCTTTTGGCAACGCATTCAGGCTTTTGTATTTGTTTGACACGAGTGCGTCGAACGGGTCTTCGCGCGCGAGTACGGTACTGATAACCAGACCCTCCGGCATGACAGCGGTCACATCCTTCATTGAATGTACCGCCAGATCCGCGTCGTTGTCCATCAGGGCACGCTCGAGTTCCTTGACAAAAAGTCCCTTACCGCCGAGTTTGGCCAGCGAGGTTTTCAGCCAGATATCCCCCTTCGTTTTCATTGGACGAAGTTCAACGGGTGTCTCGGGATCAAGGGCCAGCAGCTGATCGCGAACGGCATTGGCCTGCCACAGAGCGAGCGGACTCTCACGTGTGGCGATGCGAATGATTTCAGACATACGAGATTTTCAGATTATTCTTTTCCAGCGATGCCGAAGCTTACACCTCACACCCGGCATTGTTTCATTGCCGCGCTGATTTGACGTTAGTATATGGGCAGAAGCGCTCTATCAGCGCCGTTTCCACTATCTTGAGTCATGTCCAGAAAAGAAACCCCATCCCCCCGTCCCGCATCCGGCGAGCCTGCCTCTGGCAACACACTTTGGGGTGGTCGCTTCAGCGAATCAACCGATGCCTTCGTGCAGGAATTTACTAGTTCTGTCGGCTTCGATCAGCGCATGTACAGGCAGGACATCGCCGGTTCTCGGGCCCATGCGACCATGCTGGCAAAAACCGGGGTCATCTCGGATGACGATCGTGCGGCCATTATCGATGGGCTTGATGCGATCGAGGCCAGCATTGAGACTGGCGATTTTGACTGGTCGGTCGCGCTCGAAGATGTGCACATGAATATTGAAGCCGCCCTGACAGCTCGCATTGGCGACGCCGGTAAACGTCTGCATACCGGCCGATCACGCAACGATCAGGTAGCCACCGATATTCGCCTGTATTTACGTGATGCCATTGATGCTGCCAGTGCCGAGTGCGAGCGATTGCTCGATGGCCTGCTTGACCTTGCAGAACGTGAGGCATCGACGATCATGCCTGGCTTTACCCATTTGCAGACGGCGCAGCCAGTGACCTTCGGGCATCACGTCATGGCCTGGCACGAAATGATTGTGCGTGATCTGGGACGGCTGGCTGATACACGCAAGCGGCTTAACGTTTTGCCCCTGGGCGCTGCGGCGCTGGCCGGGACTTCCTATCCGATAGACCGTCATATGACTGCCGAGCTGCTGGGTTTTGATGGGGTTTGCGAGAACTCACTTGATGCGGTCAGTGATCGTGACTTTGCGATTGAATTCTGTTCAACAGCGGCTGTCTGCCTGATGCACTTGTCGCGCATTGCAGAAGAACTGGTTCTTTGGACATCGGCACAATTCAATTTCATCCGGCTGCCCGATCGTTTCTGTACCGGTTCGTCCATCATGCCGCAAAAGAAAAACCCCGATGTTCCTGAACTGGTTCGTGGCAAGTCGAGTCGAACCTTTGGCAATCTGATGGCTCTGCTGGCGCTGATGAAGTCACAGCCTCTGGCTTATAACAAGGACAATCAGGAAGACAAGGAGCCCTTGTTCGATTCGGTTGATACCTTGCTTGGCAGTGTGCGGGCCTTTGCCGATATGTTGCCAGCGATTGAAGTCAATGAAGAGGTTATGCGTGAAGCGGCCCTGCGTGGATTTTCAACAGCGACTGATCTGGCGGATTACCTGGTCAGAAAGGGACTGGCTTTTCGCGATGCACATGAAGTTGTCGGCAAGGCGGTTGCGCATGGCATTGCGCGCGACAAGGACCTCGCCGAACTGGATCTGTCGGAACTGCAAGCGTTCAGCGCTGATATCGACGAAGATGTATTTGAGGTGCTGACACTCGAAGGTTCTGTCGCCAGTCGTGCGCATATTGGTGGCACCGCACCTGATACCGTAAAAGAGGCGATCAAGCGGGCGCGTAAACGGCGAAGCTAGGCTTGCGCAGTTGTTGTCAATTCCTGTTGCCGTTGTTAAAACTGACTGCGACAACGGAGATGCCCTACATACCGAACTGGCGTTTCAACCATGTCGAGATGTCGGCTACTTCGTCGGCACTGACACTATGTTCGATAGCATAGTCGTGCCACTCAACATCAATTCCGTTGGCCTTCATGACATCGCGTGATTGCTCGGCATAGGCGATGTTGATGACAGTGTCCTGTTGTCCATGGGCCATGAACACGGGCAGTGTCTTGCGCGATTCATCGAGCGTCGGTAATACTTCGTCCTGCAACGGAAAGTAGGTCGACAAGGCGAGAATGCCTGCCAGCGGTTCGGCATTTCGCAGACCTGCATACAGCGCGATGGCCCCGCCCTGAGAAAAACCCGCCAGTATGATTCGGTTAGAGGGCACCCCGCGGCCAGCTTCATGGGCAATCAAAGCATCAACTGCATCAGCAGACTCCGTTATACCGGCCTGGTCTTGTCCACGGTCACCGATATCCATACTCATGATGTCGTACCAGCCACGCATCGCCGCGCCACCGTTGATTGTGATGGGCCTCACAGGTGCATGCGGGAAAAGGAACCGTACGCCAGGGCGATGGAGCAATTCGAGTGCGGGCACCACGGGTTCAAAATCATGACCACTGGCGCCTAGTCCATGTAGCCAGATAACAGTGTATTCAGCAGGCGTACTGGTCGTCATTTCGACGCAGTCGAGGAGTTTTTCGGTCATGGGAGAGGGGTGTGTCTGTGGTGATGTGCCGGTCCGAGTATACTCGATACCCCGAACGTGAGATCAGGCGCGAGTATCCCGCATGTTGCCGTGGCGAATATTCAGTATTGGACTGGCACTACTGCTGTTGGCCAGCTGTGGCAACAAGGGCGAGCTGTTTTTGGTGCCCACAGAGATCACCGACGAACAACTCGAATCCATCGATGAAGCCATAGAAGCCATTGATCAAGAAGCGATTGATCAGGAAGTCATTGATCAGGAAGACGACTTAAGCGAGCAGCTGAATGAAGACTCGATCGAAGACCTGATTGACGACCCGACTGAAAACAAGAAGAAAAACAACGAGAGTTGAGCGATGAGTTATTTTCCGCGCCACAACGGCTCCTTGATGGCCGAGGGGATGCCGCTCAGTTCATTGGCTGAGCAATACGGTACGCCTTTGTATGTCTATAGCCGAGGCGCTATCGAATCTGCTTACCAGGAATTCAGTGACGCCCTGGCAGGTCACAAGCATCTGATCTGTTATGCCGTTAAAGCCAATTCGAACCTTGCCGTGATCAATATCCTGGCCCGTTTGGGCTCAGGTTTTGACATCGTCTCCGGTGGAGAACTCAGGCGAGTGCTGGCGGCTGGTGCGACAGCAGATCGCATTGTTTTCTCGGGTGTCGGCAAGACCCATGATGAAATCCGTGAAGCGCTGACAGTTGGTATTCGTTGCTTCAACGTCGAGTCAGCTGACGAGCTTGAACGACTGGCAAAAATCGCCGCTGAGGAGGGTGTTGTTGCGCCTGTGTCACTGCGGATAAATCCGGATGTGGATGCGGGCACGCATCCGTACATTTCAACCGGTTTGAAAGAGAATAAATTTGGTATCGGTACCGAGGATGCCATCGCCGTGTATGAACGAGCCGCTGAGCTACCGTCCATAGATATTCAGGGCATCGATTGTCATATCGGTTCGCAGCTTACTGATATTGAACCGTATCGTGATGCTTATCGAAAAGTTATCGATGTGGTAGATACGCTTGCCAACAAAGGTATTCGCATATCTCATTTTGATGTTGGCGGCGGGCAGGGCATTCAATACGACAACCCGGATTCATTAAGTATTCCGGACTGGGCAGCCGTTGTCGTCGAGGCAATTGGTGATCGGGATATTGAAATACTGGTTGAACCCGGCCGCTATATCGCTGGACCTGCCGGTGTGTTGCTGACCCGTGTGGAATATCTGAAGACCAATGAAGGTCGGCATTTTGCCATTGTCGATGCCGCCATGAACGACCTGATCAGACCCGCTCTATACAGTGCCTGGCAAGCTATAGAAGCCGTCGAAGCACGAGATGTACCGCAGGCCACCTATGATGTTGTCGGGCCAGTATGTGAGTCGGCTGACTTTCTTGGCAAATCACGGTCGTTGGCTATTGATGAAGGTGACTTGCTGGCTGTTCGTCAAAGCGGTGCCTATGCATTTGTCATGAGTTCCAACTACAACACACGCGCACGTGCGGCCGAGATCATGGTCGATGGCGAACAAGCGCACGTCGTCAGACAACGCGAAGCTATTGAAGAACTCTTTGCCAGCGAAGCGGTTTTACCAGGCTGATGAACGCATTTCCTTTCACCAAAATGCATGGTCTTGGCAATGACTTCATTGTCATAGATAACCTTGCGGGTGAAATAAAACTGACCCGTGAAGAGATAAAGCATCTTGCCAATCGTCGTACCGGTGTTGGCTTTGATCAACTCCTGATTGTTGAAACAGCTTCGGTTGACGGTGCTGAATTTGATTACCGTATTTACAATGCTGATGGTGGAGAGGTTGAACACTGCGGAAATGGGGCACGCTGTTTTGCCCGGTTTGTCATCGACCGCGGACTAACGGAGTCCGATGCTATCAAGGTCAATACGGCAAATGGTGTCATCACGCTGATCCCACAGGCCGACGGGCAAGTGACTGTCAGCATGGGAGTACCTGCTTTTGCACCAAAGGATGTGCCATTCATCGCAGCGCAGCAAGCACCGTTCTACGATCTTGATGTGAATGGCACCGTTTTCAAAGTCGGTGCGGCATCGATCGGCAATCCTCATGTGCTTATCGAGGTAGAGGATCTGGCATGCACCGATGTGCCGGGACTCGGTTCACTGATTGAAACGCACGAACGTTTCCCGAATCGCGTCAATGTCGGTTTTATGCAAAGACACAATGATTCGCATATCAGTCTCAGAGTTTTTGAACGAGGTGTAGGCGAGACGTTAGCCTGTGGTACTGGCGCCTGTGCAGCGGTAGCCATCGCGCATACACAAGGTTTACTTGACAAACAGGCTACTGTGACCTTGTCCGGTGGGGATCTGCAGATAGTCTGGCCATCAACTAAAGCTTCAATTGAAATGACGGGCCCATGTTCTACAGTCTTTGAGGGACACACGAGAATGTAGAAAGATGCAACCCGAAATAAATGACGCCTGCGACACCCATGCTAACCAGATTGGTGGCGCTGCAGTGCTCCGATACCTGATGCAGAACCCCGAGTTCTTTGTCACCAATCAGGATGTTTTGCCCAGGCTTCATATACCGCACCCTTCGGGAAAAGCCGTCTCGCTGATCGAGAAACAGGTCAGTGTCCTGCGTAATAAATGCAGTACCTTGGAACACAGTCTGCGCGACCTAATCGATGTCGCTCGAGATAATGAGCAACTCAATCAGCGCCTGCATGTGTTGATTCAGGATGTTATCTCAGCCAGGAACATCGAAGATATCGCTGCACTGACTCGCGAGAGCCTGAAAGCAAATTTCCATGCCGATGAAGTACATTTTCTGGTTATCGGCCAGAAGGCTACGAAAACGCGGGCAAAAAAGAAAGCGGCCGCAAAGAAAAAAGCCGCTGCTGGAAAATCAACAGCTGCGAAAACAACTACCGCCCGCAAAGCCAAAGATGGTGTCAAAGCGGCGAGTAATCACACCCTGATGGTTGCGGGTGACAAGCAACTCGATGCATTCAAAGATCTGTTTGAAAAGCGCGAGGCATTGTGTGGATTACCCAGTACCGAACATCTGGATTTACTGGTGGGGAAGGATCACGCCAACATTGCATCAGCCGCCATCATGCCTCTGTACCACGAGCGTGAATTGGGTGTCGTGATGCTCAGCAGCCGTGATGAGTCGCGTTTTGCCTCTGGCAAGGGAGTGATGTTTCTGAACCAGTTAGGCGACATGCTCAGCAGGCGTTTACATACACTGGAGTTGATTGTCTGATGACTGCCTTCGAACCTGCTATCAACGATTACCTGGAGGACCTGAAGGTTGCCAGGCGCTGCTCACCACATACTGTCAGCAACTATGCTCGTGATCTGAAAGCGGTCGCAAAATCAGCCGCCGAACGACAGATCGAGAATTGGAAGGATCTGACCGGCAGCGACGTTCGCGCCATTATCGCTGAACAGCATCGTGAAGGTATTGCAGGTCGAAGTCTTGCGCGTCGATTATCGGCATTGCGTGGACTGTACAATTTTCTGATAGGGCTCGGACACGCAGAGGTAAACCCGGCAGTCGATATTCTTGCGCCCAAGGACAAGAAAGCCTTGCCGGCAACACTTGATCCCGATGAAGTCAGTCGTTTGCTGTCGCAGAACCTGAACGATCCGATGATCTGTCGCGATCTGGCCATGTTCGAGTTGATGTATTCATCCGGCTTGCGCCTGGCGGAGCTTGTCAGTATCGATCTTGCCGATCTTGATTTGAGCGTTGGTCAGGTACGTGTCACTGGTAAAGGTGGCAAGACACGAGACTTACCGGTCGGCGAACATGCAATTGAAGCGATCAACAAATGGCTAGGCTATCGTCGCAGTATGCCGGGCGCTGACGAGCGAGCCGTTTTTCTAAGCTCACGCGGCAAGCGTATCGCCCCACGTACCGTGCAAATGCGACTCAAGAAACTTGCTGAGTCCCAAGGCCTCAACCGCGACTGCTATCCGCATATGCTGAGACATTCCTTTGCCAGTCATTTGCTTGAAAGCAGCGGAGATCTGCGTGCCGTGCAAGAGCTTCTGGGTCATTCAGATATCAGTACAACACAGATCTATACGCATCTGGACTTTCAACATCTTGCACAGGTGTATGACGAGTCGCATCCGCGTGCCAAGCGGCCTCAGTTGCCTGAGGAAGGTGCTTGAGCTCGATGTTTCATCGAGAATTTTCTTTGGATAATAAATACTCGGCGATCGATGTGCGATCTTCATTGGTCAATTCACTGGTGCCGTACTCGATCACGTCGGTCATATGACCTCCGGTGAAATCTCCAGTCGGCGTGATACCGACTTCAAGAAACAGTTCGATATCTTCAACTGACCAGGTTGATAGATCTTCGGGTGTAATGCCAGGGACGGACTCGCCGTCAGGTCCGCGCGAATTGCCCGACATTGAACGGCTCGTAAGACCCCCAACAAGATTTCGAGGCGAATGGCATTCGGCACAGTGGCCAGGCCCGTTGACAAGATAGCTTCCGCGGCTAGCGGTATCAATTGTCGTTAAGGGGTCGAAAAACATTGCTTTCCAGAGGAATAACCCGGAACGTATGGAAAACGGCCAAATAAGATCGTGATCAGGTGATTGAGTCGATACCGGTTCAACAGTGTCCAACCATGCTTTTAAGTCGATCAGGTCCTGAGTTGTTGTCACACTGTAGGCTGTATAAGGGAACACAGGAAAATAATGTTCCTGTTCAGGGGATACACCTGCTGCCATCGCAATCAGAAATTCTTCGCTTGTCCATTTACCGATTCCTGCATTCAAGTCACTGGTAATGTTGGGCGAATAGAAGGTGCCAAATGGCGTCTTGATTGGCACACCACCGGCCAACATGTCTCCCCCATCATCAATATTGGTGTGGCAAGCGATACAACCACCCATGAAGGCTACGTATTCTCCTCTTTTTGAATCACCACTGAGGTTTTTGCTCTCCGCTCGAAGTGAATTTATTTTTATGGATGTCTGATCATTGACCCGAAGATAAGCATAAGTACATCCTGCGACGAGTAAGGCAATTAAGAGAGCGATAACCAGGCGCAAGGGTTTCATGTTGAAAAAATTACCCAGTTATTCCTTGGGCTTCCGGAATCGTTTATGACAACCCGAGCAGCCTTTGGTCGTCTTAAAGAAGGCCTTCCTCAACCGATTGATATCATCTGTTGTTGAAACGGTACTCTTGAGAGACTCGCTAAGCTCTACAAACTCCGTGACTTGATTGCTGAACTCATCCCATTCTTCCCATATACGTGGTAGTGCCTCTGTATGACTCCCGGTACGACTTTCGTCCGTATCGGGGAAAAGTTCAGCCATTCGCACCCCATGAGACACGAAGGCGTCGGCCACATCGGCAACAGCGTTTCGGTCAAATTCACTCTTTCCTTTGAACATGTCTGCAACCAGTTTCGATTTATCGCCCATGTCTAACATGGCATCCATTCTTTCTTTGACAATTCCAGTGGCACCTGTGTGGCTGTAAACGATGCCTGCAAGAAGAAAGCTGGAGATAAAGAAACCTGTTGTGACGGTTTTCACGATGTGAAATTCCTGATCGAGGTTAAGTTATGCGTTCAAGCGCGAAGCCCGGCGGCCCCGGCGGCGTTAGTAAGACAGTGTAATCAGGGAATTGTTGCATCACTTGGCGCAGATTGCAACTAGGGCTTTGATATTCACTATCCGCAAGAGCTGCATTCACTTTTAGACGTTGATTACAAAAAAATTGCTTGATCAGTTACCTCGCCTACTCGTTGTATTGGTGTCACGCTAACGCGTGCAGTAGAAACATCTATCGTTTATCGTCAGGTGACTGAGGGAGATGTTCCTGCAGTCCAAGCTCATGCCACATCCAGTCAAAATCTTGTGGCGCGCCAGGCGTGCTTTTGTCTGTATTGGCTATCGTCTTGAGCCAGTTGATGACTTTGTGTTGTTTATCCGGATCAGCAGCACAAGCACGCGGTGATTCATTGTCCAGCATGGGTATCGATTCATCCAGTGTTTTGCGGTAGTGTTGCATCAGATGTTGTTGGATGAATTCCTGCACTTCCGGGTCGTTCTGCAGTTCTGGATCAAAACCTTGTGTCATTGGCTCACCGGACGCCATGCGCTCGGGATTTTCATAAACCACGATGGGTTCTTTTTGTAAGGCATCACCTAGAAGCGACTGTAACTGCGTTAGGCCAAGTTCGCCACGCTCTACCGAGTTCGTTTCAAAATGCAGCTGTTTTTTCTCTAGCTTTAGCCGGCCGAACACGGTTTTCGAGTTTTCGTCTTTTAGCCATACCCAAGTATCTTTCTCTTCATTGACTATTGCAGGGTGATTGTTGAGCCGGTCGCGAATGAAGGAAAGTTTGGTGATTTTAGGAAATCGATAGTTTGTGATAACGAGCTCTTCATTGTCGGTATTTTTCAAACTGGGAGCAGGGCGATCGTTATAAGCCAGTACGTCGACCGCCCAAAAGGTAAAGAATGTCTGGGGAAACATGGCCTGAAATTCTTCATCATGTTCGAAATCATATTCCTCTTCGGTCCCTTTTGCTTCCGCCGAATTTTTCTCTTCTTGGAACGCCAGCTCCATATCGGCTACTTCTTTTTCAATCACACTTTGTACATGCAGTGCTGTTTCCGGCGTCAGTGGAATCAACGCGCCTGAGAACGATCGCTTTGAACCCATGGGTAGTACGCGTGCAGCGAGTGCAGTCCATTTGCTAATGCTTTGACTGGCCGTTTTCTCTATTACGCGAACAGGTTTCTTTTCTGTTCCATACGGTCGGACGTCTACCCAGGCACCGGCTTCCACATCAGTGACTTCCCAGAATTTTACTTCTGAGTCAGCTAATGCACGAAGATATTGTCGCCCATGTGTTCCCTCTCGCCAACCTCGGGTTTTCAGATAGTCATTAATCGCGTTTTTGAATTCGTCGTCGACGGTCCAGTAGATCGTGGCCATCTGCTCTACTAGAAACCCCCATGCCATATGTTCAAAGGGACCTTCGAGCAATCCAGACGCTACGTCATCAGTGCTCCAATCGAGTTGTTTGGCGATAGGGATAAAAAAATCTTCTATCAGGTCGTCAAAACGCGGTGCCCAGATTGGTGACGCCGTAATGAAATCGATCAGATGGCGAGTTGCCTTGTTGATTTCTTTTTGTGCTTTTATTGAGCTCATTTCCAGAGTGCTTCGCGTTGAAATTCCATTTCAATGGCTCGTTGCAGCTACGTGCCAAAAAGTAACCCAGAGAGGCCGCTGTCAAATTAAAACCAAGCGTCGTTCGCCAAGCTGGATACCGCCGAATAATCATCACAATATGGCCACCACATGCGAGGAGGGATATTGCACTGCTATAAGCGGAGTATATCAACCCTCAAAGCTCAGATGGGCAACGACGACAGCGGACGATAAACGTCCGCTGTAGGTATATCCAGCAGTCTGAAGGCCCGGCAGAGAAGGCCTTAATGAGTGGGCGCTACGCCAACTTACGCCAAACCGAAAGCTCAGCCACCGTATGTTGATGCTTGCGTCGTGTTTCTCGAATCACAAAAGGAACATCAATGGGCGCTTGGTGTTGCTCGAATTCAGGCTGAAGTGCTTGTTGAATGCCTTCGAGGGTTGTGAAGTTCTCACCAGTGTCGGCCTTGAAGCCACCTAACCACTTGTCTTTTTCAGTAAATGACTCAAGCCAGGTATAGGGCGAGGTGATAACCAATAAGCCACCCGGGTTTATTCGGCCTTTAATCAAATCGAGAAACTGTTGTGGATCATAGAGCCGATCAATCAGATTGCCTGCAAAGACCATGTCGTAGCCACTGAATTTTTCGGGCAGGTTGCAGGCGTCCCCTTGCATGAAATTCACCTTGTCTTTGATGGCTTCATAGCCAAACTGAGCTAGTGAAATTTCCTTGAAAGAAACAATGTCGCCTTCGTCCTGAATGGCGTAACGTTGCAAGCCAGAGCTTTGTAGTTCGGTGGGCGCTTGAATCAGGCGTGCGGAAAAGTCCAGGGCATCAACATGGTCGTAGTGTTTGGCCAGTTCAAAGCTTGATCGACCGGTTGCACAACCGAGGTCCAGTGCTTTGCCGGTTGCCAATCCTTTTGCTGCATTCATGCAATGTTCGATACAGGCAACCGGGAAGTTCGGCACATTGAAGTATTCGTCGCCGTAGTGAAACTCGATGTACTGCGACACCATATCGTCCATTTCGTAAAGGTTCATCTTGGTCTCGGGTAGTGGCTCGGCTTCAATGTAGCGCATGCCGGAGTGTTGATAGAAATGGCGCCTGAAGGCATAACGTGCATCTTTTATGGCGTAGTTGCCGGTAGAAATCCAGCAGCCGCCCTTGATCAAATTGTGTTTGCCATCAAATGTGGGTGTAGAAAAATCATCATAGGCGGGATGCACTTCATAGCCTGCCAATGCATCGACCGGTGATTCGGTCCATTGCCATACATTACCGATAATATCGAAAAATCCCTCTTTGCATTCATGCCGGTTGACCGGGCAGGATGACATCTCGTACTCAAGATTGATATTACCGGGCGCGTTGTTCCAAAAGGGCTGATCCGTGTCCACCAGTGCTCTCAAGCGATACCACTCGGCTTCTGATGGTAGTCGTATGGATTTACCTGTGACTTCTGATTTCCATTCGCAAAACGCTTTTGATTCAAGGTAAGTCAGGTCGGCTGGCCAGTCCCATGGCATATCGATTTCTTCAAGCATGGTTCGGTACTTGTACTGATCACCCTCGAGTCTCCAGAAAACCGGCATGGTCGCCTTACGATATTGCGCCCAGCCCCAACCTTCTTCCGTCCAGTAGCGGCGCGTGCTGTAGCCCTCGACGTCCATGAATTGCTTGAACTCCGCATTGCTGACCAGGTATTTGCTGGCTTTGAAGTCGGCTACTTGATGGGCTTGCTTGCCGTACTCCAAATCCCAACCGTACAGAGGGTCATCTTTTGATTTTCCAATAACAACCGCGCCACCTTCGACAGGCAACAGTTCATTGTCCGGCGCTTCAGCCGTTATGTCGCAGATATTTCCCCATAAGGTATGTGGCTTTACACAATGCAATGGCAGTTCGCGTATCAATACTGAAGAGGTTTCCAGGTGGATGCGCTCATGTTCGATACCCATCATCACAATCCATAGTGGGTCGTTCCATTGTATTGGCAGGCTTATATCGCAGGTGCGGATAAAGTTATCTACCAGCTCACGGGTTTTGTCTCGATAGTCCTTAACCGCAGCCGGTGTTGGCCAGTCGTAGCTTTTGTCATTCAAGTCATCCCATGACATTTCATCAACACCAATGGCCAGCGAAGACTCCAGCATCGGATCAATGCGCTGGTCAATCAGATTGGCCACATTGAGCTTGTTGATAAAAAAAACAGCCGTATGGCCGTAGTAAAAAATCAGCGGATGACGCAGCGGGCTTGCACGCTGATAATACGAATCGTCGTTGGCCAGACACTCAAACAGACTTTCATACAGTGAAAAGCTCTGATGAAAATAGTGGAGTATTTCTTCGCGCTTGGATTCCGGATCGTTTCCATGCAACAATGTGGTCTTGGTCACGACCGACTTTGCTGCGCCATCCTGGGGCGATTTGACTGATTGCTGCTGTTTTGGTTTTTGGGATGGAGTACAAGTGTCGCTTGCTGACGTACCGTTCATTTTAAGAGTTTATTCTGATAATGACGTTCGGCAGTAGACTGGGCATCAAGGAATTAGTTCCTTCCGCAGGTAGACCCCAGACTTCCGTTCAAACGTCTGCTAATGTGAAATGACTGAAAAGCCCATTCGCCTGCAAACAACGTTTTAACAAAAACTGTCGACGCTTGTCATCCTGCGCTGCCAGCAGTCGGTCGCCAACCTGATACAAATAGGCGGGAAGCAAAATTGTCTGCATGACCTGCTTTTCAACCTTGCAGGCAATGATCATCGCCTTTTCGGCTACATCGTTTTCAGCATCGAGTCGGGTGATGTTCACCGGCAGGACCTTGCGGGCGATGTACTCTATACCGGCATCCAGTGCATTATCGCCACGTGCGTGCACCCATCGTACGGTACCGATCGTGGTTTCCCCGATACTGACAATATCACCCACCTGCACAAGTCCAGCGCGGCAATCCGGATGCGTAATCAGGCAGCCCTGTGTCGAACGGTTCATGATGATCCACTCGCTGGTGTTATCACGACTGTCTGTATCTTCTTCCGGCGTCTTGCTGAGCATCAAGGCATTGGCTATTTCCTTGTGTCCGAAACTGATACGTGTGGCGTCGTGGCAAATGGTTCTGGCAGCTCTTCTGCGTCGAGAGCGGTTCAGTGCCAGATGCAGGCGCAGCAGTGATTGTCGCTCAAGCGTGTCCGCGCCCAGTAAACCGCCCGGTCCGGTCTGCAGGCTTTTTAGCTGCGTTTCAATATGTGCAATGGCTGGTGCCAGGCTAAAGTAGCGTCGTGAATGCATATCACCAGGCAAAAGACTTGGGGCAGGCTCCGGCGATGTGGCATGCGCGAGATCTACTGCGTAACGTAGTGGGTCGGATGTGTCAGCAGAAAGTTTTTCAATACTTATCTTGCGTGAGCATTCGCGTAGAAAAGTCAGTAGCAATGGCAATTGCCGGACTCGCTGTTGCCTCAAGTCTGCCAGGTAAAGAAGTAATATGTAGCGATAGTGATCGGCCAAGGTCTCGGGAATACTGGACTCCGGTTTGCCGTGGAGGTCATAGCCTGTCATTGATGCGCTATCAACCTTTGCGACTTCTTCAACCAGGTCGTGCTCTTCAGCCAATTGATAAAGCTGATGCGCATCCAGCAGAATGCCGCGCGGTAATTCCCGATATCCATGGATCATGGATTCAGCCTGACGGGCCAGCGCTCGCATGGCTCGGCGGGCATCAGCCGCTGCCGGTGCCTCGCTATCGTTCAGCAGTAGTTTGAACGCGAATACTTCTTCTCGCAGCAAGGAATCCCGAAGTTTGGCATTACGCATGAATTCGCGCGTCAGCGGCAAAGGCTGTGCGTTTGTCAACTCGGACAGATGCTGATGCAGCTCGCGTAAAACCGGAATGAAACAAGCCAATACGGCACGACGTCTGTCGACATCGTTGTGCAGTCGATTACTGTGTTTCAGGCCACGATAGACTTCTCGAGCATCATTGCCGGAGCTCAGGCCTTGCAGGGTGTTCAGCCACTCGGCGACGCCCGTTGGGTCAACGGGGAAACTGCCGGTATCGGCAACGGTTCTCTGCGGTACGGTCAAGGACATGGTGATGAGGCTAACATAGCATTGTGCCGCCGAATCATGGCACCCGATGACCGTCCAGAAGGTACACTTCAGCCTGTGAAGTAACCAAATGAATGTGGCAGGGGATATTTTTGTGGAACAGTTCCGCGGAACCACGATTTGCTCGGTCCGACGTGGCAATCAGGTCGTGATAGGGGGCGATGGTCAGGTCAGCATGGGCAATGTTGTCATGAAAGGCAATGCGCGCAAGGTGCGCCGTCTGTACAAGGATCAGGTCATCGCCGGATTTGCGGGTGGTACTGCCGATGCGTTTACCTTGTTTGAACGCTTTGAGGCAAAACTCGAAGCGCATGGTGGTCAGCTGACTCGGGCTGCGGTCGAACTGGCAAAGGATTGGCGAACCGATCGAATGTTGCGACGCCTTGAAGCCTTGTTGGCAGTGGCTGATCACACCGCATCCCTGGTCATTACCGGAAACGGCGATGTGATCGAACCGGAAGGCGGGCTGATTGCGATAGGCTCCGGGGGTGATTTTGCCAAATCCGCTGCGCGGGCATTACTCGATCACACTGAACTTGGGGCTGAAGACATTGTTCGTTACAGCCTTGAAACAGCTGCAAATATCTGCATCTATACAAACAACAACTTAACGATCGAATCGTTAACGTTCGATCAATCGTCGTGAATACCATGTCCCAAATGACGCCGCGTGAAATTGTGCAAGAGCTCGACAAGCACATCATCGGACAACAACATGCCAAACGTGCCGTTGCCATTGCCTTGCGCAATCGCTGGCGGCGCCAGCAGGTTGACGAAAGCTTGCGTAACGAGATTACGCCAAAGAACATATTGATGATCGGCCCGACCGGTGTCGGTAAAACCGAAATAGCCCGCCGTCTTGCGCGTCTGGCCAATGCACCTTTTATCAAGGTAGAAGCAACCAAGTTCACTGAAGTGGGGTATGTCGGACGTGACGTTGAATCCATCGTGCGAGATCTTGCTGATGTTGCCTTGAAAGAAACCCGTGAACGTGAAATGCAGCGGGTACGTAACCGCGCTGAAGATGCTGCAGAGGAACGTATTCTCGACGTACTGCTGCCACCGGCCAAAGGCGCCGGCTTTAATGTTGTTGAAACCGAGGAAAGCGGCACCCGTCAGAAATTTCGCAAAAAATTGCGTGAAGGTGATCTTGACGACAAGGAAATCGAAATCGATATCAGCGTGCAAGCTGCCGGTGTGGAAATCATGGCACCGCCTGGCATGGAAGAGATGTCCCAGCAGCTGCAGGGTATGTTTCAGAATCTCGGCGGTGGCAAAACCAAGCAGCGCAAGATGCGCGTCAAGGATGCCATGAAGCATCTGATCGATGAAGAAGCCCTGAAGCTGATCAACGATGAAGATCTGAAAACCAAGGTACTCGAGACCGTTGAACAAAGCGGCATTGTGTTCATCGATGAAATAGACAAGGTGGCGCGTGGCAGTGAAGGGCGTCAGGGTGCCGATGTGTCCCGTGAGGGAGTACAGCGGGATCTACTGCCGTTGGTTGAAGGCTGTACCGTGTCAACCAAGTTCGGCATGGTCAAGACAGATCACATCCTCTTTATTGCCAGCGGCGCCTTTCATCTTTCGAAACCGTCGGATCTTATTCCAGAGTTGCAAGGTCGCCTGCCTATCCGGGTCGAGCTCGAAGCGCTGAGTACGCGGGATTTCGAGCGCATTCTGGTAGAACCCGATGCATCCCTGACAGAACAATCGACAGCGCTTCTCGGCACCGAAGATGTTGCTCTCCAATTTACTGACGACGGTATCAAGCGTATTGCCGAGGTGGCCTGGCAAGTCAATGAAAGTACCGAGAATATCGGCGCGCGACGCTTGCATACCGTCATGGAGCGTTTATTGGAAACGGCCTCTTTTGAAGCTGCGGACAATAGCGGCACAACGGTTTCCGTCAATGCAGACTATGTCGACGATCATCTCGGCAATCTGGTTCAGGATGTTGATCTGAGCCGTTACATCCTATAGGTCGTATAAAGAGCCATGCCCAGACCCACCGATATCAAGCTGCATCAGAAGAGCCGAGTCCTTGAAGTCAGCTTTGATGATGGCTTCAACTGCAATCTTTCCTGTGAGTATCTGCGGGTACATTCACCCTCGGCCGAAGTACAGGGTCATGGGCCAGGTCAGGAAGTACTGCAGGTGGGCAAGGAAGATGTTGGTATCGATCAACTGGAACCCAGTGGTAACTATGCGGTAAAAATCCATTTTGACGATGGTCATAACTCTGGTCTCTTTACCTGGGATTATCTGTACGCACTGGGTAAGCAATACGAGCAGAAATGGGCGGATTATCTGGCTGCACTGGACGCGGCGGGCCATAGTCACCGAAGTCAGAGCTGAACGAGATCAAGACGTGATGACCGAAACCAACGACGAAAAAACGCACTTTGGCTATCAAACCGTTGATGCCAAATCCAAGGCCGGTATGGTTGGACAGGTATTCGATTCGGTTGCATCAAAATATGATGTGATGAACGATCTGATGTCCTTCGGTGTACATCGTGTGTGGAAACGTTTCACCATCGAGCAATCGGCGGTTCGAGCCGGTCACTATGTACTGGATATTGCGGGCGGTACCGGAGATCTTGCGTCAAAGTTTTCTAAACGTGTCGGCAAGGATGGCTTTGTTGTACTCGCTGACATCAATGCAGCCATGTTGACTACGGGTCGCGCACGGCTGATGGATGAAGGCATTGTGGGTAATCTGGACTACGCACAGGCAAATGCCGAAACCTTGCCGTTTGCTGACAATACCTTTGATTGCATCACCATCGCCTTTGGTCTGCGTAATGTGACTGACAAGGACAAGGCCATAGCCTCGATGTATCGCGTACTGAAACCCGGTGGTCGATTACTGATATTGGAATTTTCCAAGCCGGTATTGCCGCTGCTGAGTCGTGCCTATGATGCTTACTCGTTCACCGCTTTACCCATGATGGGTAAACTGGTTGCGAATGATGCGGACAGTTATCGCTACCTGGCTGAGTCCATTCGCATGCACCCGGATCAGGATACGCTTGAAGGCATGATGCAACAGGCCGGATTTGAAAAGACGAGTTACCACAATCTGACCGGTGGTGTCGTTGCCTTGCACAAGGGATTCAAGTTCTGAACCGAAGCCATTCGGTTCACTAATCATCATGTCCTTACCTTTGCCCATTAGCGTCGCGCTGGAACAGCTTATCAATCGAGCTTTGAAACTTGATGAGGAGACGCGTGCTCGTCTGGATGATGTGAACGGTAAGGTTGTGCAGCTCAATATCACGTCTCCCATTCCAGCGCTTGTGACGTTTTCGATCACTGATCGGCATGTCTATGTGTCCGGGCATCACGATGGTGATGTCGACACCACCATAAGGGGTTCCTTGTCGAGCCTGCAGTCACTGATGCGTAACAATGATGCGATTCACCGCGGAGATGCCAGTATCGAAGGTGATATTGCGACAGGAAATGCACTCAAGGGAATGGCAAGCTCGCTCGATATCGACTGGGAAGAACAGATATCGCCGCTGGTTGGCGATACCGTGGCTCATCAAATTGGTGTCGCATCACGGAAGTTTGCCGGTTGGTTTGAGCGCACTTCCCAAAGTATGAAAGCGAACACGCGTGAGTATCTTGAAGAGGAAGTAGAGTTTGTCGCGCCAGCAAACATGCTCAGGCATTTTGCTGATTCGGTCGATGATATACAGTCAAGTGTCGACCGGCTGGAAGCGCGCTTGAAACAGTTGGAGAAGGCAGACGCCGACAAGGCGACTCATCTGTGATCGGACGTATCGCTCGTTTTGTCAAGATAGAAAGAGTCTTCGTCAAGTACGGACTCGAAGAACTCTTCTTGTCTGGCACCCGTGTTTCGGCCTTGCGTCATGTGTTTTTGTTATCGCCAACTCGCTGGCTGAATACGGATACGCGAAAGCTCCCACGTGGACAACGCATTCGTTATGCACTTGAGGAGCTTGGCCCGGTATTCGTCAAACTCGGTCAGGTGTTATCCACGCGTCGCGATTTATTGCCTGATGACGTTGGTGATGAACTGGCAAAGTTACAGGATCAGGTGGCACCATTTCCCAGTAGTGATGCTGTGCGGGAAATCGAAAATGCACTGGGTGCATCTATCGACACGCTATTCAAGGAGTTTGAGCACACGCCCATCGCATCAGCCTCTGTTGCCCAAGTGCATGGCGTGATTTTTGAAGATGGCGCTGAAGCCATCGTCAAGGTGTTAAGGCCGGGAATCGCGAGTGTCATTAAACGTGATGTCAGTCTGATGTATGTGCTGGCTGATCTTGCCGGATTCATTCTTCGCGATGGCAAACGTCTTCGTCCGCGTGAAGTTGTCGCCGAATATGACAGGACCATTTCCGATGAGCTGGATCTGGTAGCCGAAGCGACCAATGCCGTTGTATTACGCAATAATTTCAAAGAATCGAAAAAGCTCTATGTCCCGGAAATCTACTGGGATTACACGCGCAGCAATGTACTGGTGCAGGAGCGCATCAGTGGCATATCCATTCGTGATGTGGATGAGATGCGACGTATCGGTATGGATATGCAAAAACTGGCTGAGCACGGTGTCGAGATTTTCTATCGGCAGGTGTTTGACCATAATTTCTTTCACGCGGACATGCACCCGGGAAATATCTTTGTCTCATCAGAGAATAAGGATCATCCGCAATACATCGCAGTCGACTTTGGCATTGTCGGTTCTCTGACCGACGAAGACCAACGCTACATTGGTGAAAACCTCCTGGCTTTTTTCCAGAGAGACTACCGACGTGTGGCACAGCTACATATTGATTCGGGATGGGTGCCGCGTAGTACCCGTGTCAGTGAGCTGGAAGCTGGCGTGCGTGCCGTTTGCGAACCGATTTTCGAAAAGCCACTTGCTGAGATTTCATTCGGCGCGGTATTGCTGCAACTCTTTCATGTGGCGCGTCGATTTGAAATGGAGGTGCAGCCACAACTGGTATTGCTGCAAAAGACGCTATTGAATATCGAAGGCCTCGGTCGCCAGCTTTACCCCGAGCTTGATCTTTGGGCCACCGGCAAACCCTTTCTTACTGCATGGGTTGCCAAACGTAACAGCCCGTCTGCCATAGCGAAAAAATTCATCGCTGAAGCGCCAGCTATTTTGAATGCGATGCCGGAAATGCCGATGTTGGTGCATGGTTTTCTCAAAGCCAACAAGGATGTCTTGCATTCTCAATTGCCAGAGACTGCCGGTGGTACGGTAAGCGGTCGATCATCGGCGCACCATGGTGTCGGTAACTACCGATCACCCGATGACAAGTCATTGCGTTATGTGATCGCGGGTGCCGCGATACTCATCTCGGCGGGTCTATGGTCTGGCGCAACTCTGATTGCCGTCGGTGAACAGCCCAGTCTATTGGCTTATCTTGCCGCGATAAGTGGTTTGTTGCTGATCTTGCGCGGTTTGTTTCGCTAAGCGGGTTTGTCGAATGCCTGTTTGAAGGTAAATGCGTTCGTGGTTGGTCCATTTGCTTGCAGCATATCCAGGCGATCTTTTGCTTCCACGGCGGTGGGCTGATGACCCGTAGGCACCCACCACAACACACTGTTTTGGCTTTTGGCGCTATGGAACCATTTCTTTCGCTGTTTCATCACGTCAGTGTGGGCAGTGCGGTAGACGTAGTCGAACAGTGACGCAACCGAGTCCCAGACAGAAATATTCACAATAAACTCTTCGCCAAAGGGATTGTCCGCAGGATCCTCTTCCTGTACATCGTCTTGCAGACGCCAGACAAATCCTGGCGCTGCATCAGCCAACGCATTGATTCGGTCAAGCTCCGAGACAAAGTCTGCCAGGGTCGGCGAATCAATCGGCGCGAGCAGATGCGCAATGTTAAGTTGCGCGAGTTCCCAATCAGCCATGTGATGAAATCCTGATATCGCCTGTCAATGTACCGTTTGTTATTGTGCAAAGGCACTTTTTGCCTTGCCGCTTTCCTGGACCTTGAAGATAGACGAACCATCTGGCGGTGGGGGCAAGGGCATCATGATCGGTACCTCGGTGAGGCGGGCGGTCAATGGTTGAGATCCGCACACGAGATTGTCCTGAAATTTCTGCCATAGCGCTTGTTGATTCATACCGGTATAGACATTCTGTGCACCGGCAATGGGCCATGCATCTGCCGCCCCTAGTTCATACAGCAGCAACAGGCGTGGATCCTTACCGCGATTGGGCGCACTGCCATGCAGGGTACGCACATGGTGAATGGAAATATCACCCGCTTTGCCGGTCAAGGTCACCGCTGCATCAAGATCCACATCCGGATGATTCGGATCAACCGCACCACAGAATACCTTATCGATCATATGTGGAATGGCGGGCAATTTGTGCGACCCGGGAATGACTTGCAGTGGCCCGTCGTCCTCGCCAATATCACTTAGCATGACACCGACCGCGAGCAAATCATCATTGGTATGCGGGTAGAACGCCCAATCCTGATGCCATTCAACCGGCGCACCGCCCTGAGCGGCCTTGGTGTTCAGTTTGCTGTTGTGCAGTCGGATGGCGTTGCCGAGTAGTGGCTTCAGCAGGTTCAGCAAGGCATCGGATTGCAGATATTTTTGATAAACATCAGCGACCTGATGCGGCGTCTTGATGCGATTCAAGCGCGGATGGTTTGATCTATGCCCCCGGTCCAGATCGTAAACATCATTGTTTTCGGTCACGTTTCTCGACGCATCGATCAGAGCGCGAGTGGTTTCTTGCATTTCCTGCAGGAGATCCGCTGGCACGGCATTCTGGATGAGCAGAAATCCATCTCGCCGATAAGCCTGCTGTTGTGTGTCGCTCAGCGTATTCATAGGTATCGGTCCACACTATCTGTGTTGTGTATCACACGCTAACACCGCGCCTATTGCTTGCCAAGGAGGTGACGTCACTAATTGATCTACTATGGTAAGTCCAGGTAGTGAGGAGCCCGGGTTTTGCTCAAGAATATTTTTTTGTTGATGCTCGCACTGGCAGGGATCGGAGCATTTGCGTATTGGCAGTTCAAACCCGAGCCTGTGGTATCGGTGTCGACCGTGGCCGTTGAAAAACGCGACATTGTGCTAACCCTGAATCTCGTTGGTGAAGTCATCAATGATCAAACCGTCACCATGACTGCGCTACTCGATGGCGAAATCATCTCGATCAAGGCCCGTGAGGGTGACGCTGTCAGCAAGGGCGATACATTGGCAGAGCTGGATAGTCAGGAGGCGAACACACTGCTGGACAAGGCCAAGGCTGAGCTCCAATATCAGCAACAAAATGTTGTAATGACGACACGTAATCACCAACGACTGAACGACTTGTCGCAAGCGGGCAATGCATCAAAACAGTCGCTCGATGATGCCTTGAATGCAAAGCTCAGCGCCGAAGCTGCGGTGAAGGTCGCAGCAACCAGTGTCACGCTTTCAGAACTCCGAATGCAAAATGCGCGTATAGAAGCGCCTTTTGATGGCACCGTCGTTTTACAAAGTGCCGAAATCGGCCAATGGGTAGAGGCGGGTACGCGTCTGTTCACGATCGTCTCCGATTCGGGCAATGTTATCGAAGCAGAAGTCGACTCCAGCGAATGGTCACGGGTCAGTCTTGAGCAAGTCGCGCAACTCAGTACTGATGCGATACCCGACATGCACTGGCCAAGCACGGTTAAATGGATAGCGCCAAATATCAGCGAAGACAGTGGCAATACATTTGCCGTACGCTTTTCCCTGGGTGACGATACACCTGCATTTCTGCTTGGTCAGGAGCTAGATGTGGATCTTGAGCTCGATAGAGTCACTGATGTACTCACGGTACCGCTGCAAGCATTGATAGAAGAATCCCCCGGGCAATTTTTTACCTATGTGTCCGAGTCCGGTGAAGCCAGACGGCGAACCGTCGAGCTTGGTCTGAAGAACCTGATCGATGCTGAAGTCACCGCAGGTTTGAATGAAGGAGATGTATTGATTCTGCCCGGTCGCTATCGCCTGTTTGACGGAATGCCGATCGGTGATTGAACTTGAGCGCCTCAATAAGAGTTTTACGACCGCGGCCGGTAAGCTGCCGATCCTGAAAGACGTTTCGCTTCATATAGCCCGTGGTGAATTTGTCGCCATCATGGGGCCATCCGGTTCGGGAAAGAGCACCTTGCTCAATGTGCTGGGTTGTCTGGATGTTTTTGATAGTGGTCAATATGTGTTTGGCGATGTCAGCATTCAGGATCTTGATTCGGATGCTTTGGCGGCCTTGCGCTGCAATGCGTTCGGATTTGTTTT
The DNA here is from genome assembly GCA_964449565.1 of uncultured Granulosicoccaceae bacterium. Classification (GTDB taxonomy): domain Bacteria; phylum Pseudomonadota; class Gammaproteobacteria; order Granulosicoccales; family Granulosicoccaceae; genus Granulosicoccus. Next base: position 84,451 of record CAYUZB010000003.1, read on the forward strand.
CCAGAATTTCAACCTTGTGCCGCAACTGACGGCGTGGCGTAATGTTGAATTGCCTTTGATCTATAGCGGTAAGTCACGCAAGGTCAGAAAATCTATTGCTGAAGCCATGTTGGCAGAGATGGGGCTCGAGGAGCGTACCGAGCACCGACCGGTTGAATTGTCCGGTGGTCAGCAACAGCGTGTTGCCATCGCTCGTGCATTGATCAATCAGCCCGATGTAATCATCGCCGATGAGCCTACCGGCAGCCTGGATAGTGAAACCGGGCAGGAGATCATGCAGGTATTGTCCGCTTTGCACAAAAAAGGTACGACCATTGTCATGGTCACACACGAGAACGAAATAGCCGAGCATGCCAGTCGGCTGATACATCTGCGTGATGGGCGGATCAGTGAGGCTAGTGCATGAGAATTCTGATTGACAGCTTTCACCAGGCCATTCGGGCGCTGGTTGATCATCGACTCCGAACGGCCTTGAGCATTCTGGGCATCACGATCGGCATCGCGGCAGTAATGGCGGTCAGTACCATCAGCAAGGGTGGAAACTACATTGTCTATTCGGAGCTCGAAACCTTCGGCTTGAATTCCGTCTGGGTCTACCGTGACAATAATTTTGATGCTGGCGCAGGACAGCAACGCTCAGGTAGTGGCATAGACAATGATGACTACGATGCAGTCCGCTTGAACATGGCAGGTTTTGGTATCAGGCGAGTGACGCCAGTTGTCTATCCGGACGATAGAGGCGAATTCACGCAACGTGGCCGAAGCATGATTACACAATTGCTGGGTGTTGGCCGTGAGTACCATGATGTTACCAACGACTCTCTGGACGAAGGTCGACGCTTTCATCAGGCCGATATCGATGCAAAGCACCAAGTCGCTATCATTGGCCCAACCGTGGTTGAACGTTTGCTTGACCCAACGCTGTCGCCCATCGGCCAGACCATCCGCTACCAGAACAAGCGGTTTATGGTTATAGGTACGCTCAAGCGCAAGAGTCGCGATTTTTTATCCAGTATTGGCTCGGTAGGTGGGCAGGATGCGAATGATCGAATAATGATTCCCTTCACCGCCTTGCAGCAGATTCGCGGTCGAGATTCGATAGGCAACTTTCATGTTGAAGTGGCCGAGTTCGATGAGGCCGCTCAGGTGGCCACCAGCATTCGCACATTGCTTGAAAATCGTCACCCCGTGGGTTTCGCCTACAAGTCTGAAACCATGGCGAGCTATATCTCGACGACCAACCGGATTCTCGGTGGTGTGGCGATTGTCGGCATTGTGGCTGCATCAATTTCATTATTAGTGGGTGGCATGGGCATCATGAACATGATGGGGACGGCGGTGCTTGAGCGAACCCGTGAGATCGGTGTGCGTAAAGCCATCGGTGCGCGTGAAAAGGATATTCTGCTGCAGTTCCTGCTCGAGGCCGGACTGATCAGTATCGTCGGCGGACTTCTCGGCTTGCTGATTGGCGGACTCGCCAGTGTCGGGCTGGCCTATGCCACCGGCTTTCCGGTGATTCCGTCACCTGTCAGCATTTTTGGCGCACTGGCGGTTTCGGTGACAGTCGGGCTGTTATCGGGCTTTCTACCGGCCCGCCGAGCGGCTAAATTGCGCCCTGTCGAAGCCCTTCGCAGCGACTGAAAACCCACTCCCATGGGGCTTTGCCGCGGGCTTCGCCGGGGACTTTGCCGCAATTATTCGCCCGTCAACCTGAGTTAACAATTGAACTGGCAACAACCTTGCATCGCAGAACGTTACACGACGTAACGAAGAACCCGCAATGCAACAGATTCAACCGGATCCGCTTTGGGACGAAGGCATTTCCTCATTTTTGCTCGGCGAATACGAGCAACGTCAGGTACCGCTGTCGATCGACGATCTGCAAGTCTTTGCCAATGACCACGCGGTGCGCGTTGGCGACATTCTGGAAACGCTTTTCCTGATGGCGATCTATGGTGAGTGGCGTTATATGGATGCCGCCGGTAGTGACCTGAAGCTCGACGAGGAAGCATTGAACAAGCTATACGCCAAAGGCCGTTTGTCAGGCGCTGATCTCGAAGCCTTCAATGGTGTGTGGGTGCCAGCTGACGCTTAGTCGCCAGAGCTTGGGTGGTTGGCGCCGACTCGCTAGTGCACGATTACTAGCGCCAGATCGCTAGTGCCAATTGGCTAGTGATCGATTGTTAGCTCTTGATCGCTAGCGCTCGATACCCGCTTAACCGATTCCGGCAAGATCGGAATCAAAGAAATCCACAAGCCCGGTTTCCAGTGAGTATTCTGCGCCAACGATGTGCAGCTCCTCATTGGCAATCAGCCCTTCAAGTACTTCAGATCCTTGTTGTAGATGCGAGACTGAGGCACGTACATTGGCCCTTATCGCCTCTTCTACCAGTTTATCGTTATCTTCAGCGATGTCGGTTTCAAGCAAGGTTTCAACCGAGGGCCGAATACTGTTGACGATCGTTTGCAAACTCGGAGAATGTTTTGTCGAGGGTTGCTTGAGTGTGTCTACCGTCGCTTGTATCGCGCCACATCGGGAATGACCGAGCACAACAACAAGCTTGACGTTAAAGCTCGCGGCGGCAAATTCAATACTGCCCAACAGAGACGGCGCGACGATATTGCCGGCTACTCGAACCACGAATAAATCCCCCAGCCCCTGATCAAACACGATTTCGGCGGGCACGCGTGAATCCGCGCAACCGAGAATGATGGCAAAGGGTGACTGGGATTTTGCCAGATCGGCGCGGTGGGCCTGTTTGGCGAGGGTAGACGTGTCACGCGTATTGGCGGCGAATCGTTGATTGCCCGTCTTTAAACGTTGCAAAGCTTCTGCGGCAGGAACCATGGGTGATGCTGTAAAAATAAGGTGATTCGCCCAATTGTATTACGTCCGCGACAGTGAGTACCAAATACTGGATGGATATTCAGCTTAATCTCTGCAGTAAGAGGTCGCGGTTGATACCATGCAGGGATGGATGTCTCTGATCTCATTGATTCTCTGAACGATGCGCAGCGTCGGGCTGTTACAGCACCCCCCGGGCATTTGCTGGTCCAGGCTGGGGCGGGCAGTGGTAAAACACGTGTGCTGGTGCACCGTATCGCCTGGCTGAATCGCGTCGAAAGCGTCTCGCCGTTTGGCATCATGGCGGTGACCTTCACCAACAAGGCTGCGCGCGAGATGCGCCAACGGGTTGAGGATCTGCTTGGCATGGCGCTCGGCCCCATGTGGATAGGCACTTTTCACGGTATCGCCCATCGGTTTCTGCGCTCCCACTGGAAAGAGGCTGGTTTACCTCAGGCATTCCAGATTCTGGATTCTGACGATCAGCTCCGCCTGGTCAAGCGCACCATTCGCGCACTGGAACTCGATGAAACCCATTTTCCGCCACGCCAGGTGCAGTGGTTTATTAACGGGCACAAGGATGAGGGCCGAAGGCCACAGCATATCGATGATCAGAACGATCCGATCACCGCGCAGTACGTACGCATCTACACCGCCTATGAGGCTGCTTGCAATCGAGCTGGCGCTGTCGACTTTGCTGAACTCTTGCTGCGCGCGCTGGAAACACTGCGCGACAATGCCAGCTTGCTCGAACATTATCGCAAGCGCTTCAAGCATCTGTTGATTGACGAATTTCAGGATACCAACGCTATTCAATATGCGTGGATTCGCTTACTTGCTGGTGAAACCGGTTGTGTCTTTGCCGTCGGTGATGATGATCAGTCAATCTATGCCTGGCGCGGTGCGCGTGTTGAAAACATCCTTAACTTCAACAAGGATTTCACCAGTGCGGAGCTTATCCGTCTTGAACAGAACTATCGCTCGACCAGCAATATCCTGAATGCCGCAAATGCCTTGATTGACAAAAACGTCGGTCGACTGGGCAAGAACTTGTGGACAGCGGATAACGAAGGTGAGTTGATTACCTTGTACAACTCGTATAACGAAACCGATGAAGCGCGTTTCATCGGTGAAACGATTATCGACTATGTGGCTGATGGCGGACAACGTAAGGATTGCGCCATATTGTATCGTTCGAATGCGCAGTCACGATCGATAGAAGAGTATTTGATGGCGGCCGGTGTCAGCTATCGTGTCTATGGTGGTCAGCGCTTCTTCGAGCGTGCTGAAATCAAGGATTCACTGGCCTATCTAAGGCTTGCGACGCATAGTTATGATGATGTTTCGCTCGAACGCATCATCAATCAACCGGCGCGCGGTATTGGTGACAAGACCGTCTCGGATATCCGCACTGAAGCTCGTGCGCGATCCGTCCCCATGTGGGATGCCGCGGTCGATCTGGTCAAGGAAAAGCGGCTCAAGGGTCGCGCCACCACAGCGGTTGAGAAGTTTTTGAATCTGATTACTTCAATGCGTGAAGCAATCGCAGAACAGGCGTTGCCGCAACAAGTTCAAACCGTCAACGATCTCAGTGGACTGATCGAACACTTCAAGAAAGATCAGTCCGATCGTGGGCAAAGCCGGGTGGAAAACATCGAGGAACTCGACAGCGCAGCGCGTGCCTTTGTCAATCAGCTCGACGAAACACCTGAGATCAATATCATTGATGAGTTTCTCGCCCATGCGGCTCTTGAAGCCGGTGAAGGTCAGGCCGATGGTGATGACAATGCCGTGCAGTTGATGACCTTGCATTCAGCCAAAGGTCTTGAATTCCCTGTGGTGTTCATGGCCGGCATGGAGCAGGGTTTGTTTCCGCATCAACGCTCTGCCGAAGACCCCGCCCGTATGGAAGAAGAGCGCAGGCTTTGTTATGTCGGTATTACTCGTGCCGAAAAGAAACTCTATATGACGATGGCCGAGCAGCGCCGCTTGCATGGTCGTGATCAGTACAATCCGCCGTCAAAGTTTGTCACCGAACTACCGTCTGAACTACTCGAAGAGATACGTCCACGCATGCAAGTCAGCATGCCGGTGTATCAACCACGACAAAGCTACGGTTTTGAAGAAGAACACGATACCGGCTTGAGTGTCGGGCAACAGGTTCGCCACGGCAAGTTTGGTATCGGTATTGTCCTCGATCAGGAAGGGCGCGGTAATCAGGCACGTGTGCAAGTCAATTTCGAGGACGCCGGCTCGAAATGGCTAGTATTGGCTTATGCGAATCTTCAGCCGGCTTGATCATCAGATATTCATAGCATGCTCACAAACCAGTATGGCCGTGGTGACGCTACCTTTTTGGCTCTCGGTGGCCTGGATGGCATCAGAGAACTTGTGGACGCTTTCTATACGACGATGGAGCGAGAAGAAGACTACCAGGTGCTATGGACCTTGCACACAGAAGATCGAGAGACCATGCGAGACAAGTTGGCTTTGTTTCTAAGCATGTGGTCTGGCGGACCTAAAAATTATATCGAGAAGTACGGTCAGATAAACATACCAGCGGCCCACAAGCATTTGAAAGTGACCCATGTCGAACGGGATCTCTGGTTGGCATGTATGTCTACAGCCTTGCATGAAAAACTATATCCAGATGACTTGATTGAATACATGATGATTCAATTAGCGCGCCCCGCTGAAGTTATTCGCAAGAATTCTGCTGAGTAGACGGCTTGTTGGCTTTCACGGAATTCTTTGCCCGACTATACGTTGTTAGTAGTAATAACGGCTAAAGCGGTACTGTGTCGCGATATAAAATAGTTTGGGCAATAGCTAGACACCTATCGCCTCATACGCGGCTGCAATTTGTTGAATCGACGCAACATAAGCGGCCGTTCGATAGTCTCCAAGTT
>CAYUZB010000004.1:0-4113 GCA_964449565.1 uncultured Granulosicoccaceae bacterium
CTAACGGTGCCGTGAACTCGATAGTTGCGCCCCACGCGCAACCGTGAGTAATGCCTCAGAACACACGTTGAGCGCAACTACAAGTTACGGCGGATGTTATACGTATTAATCAGCTTCTTCGATATGGTATAAACAGAAAAATAACGTAGCGCTTTCATATGGGATTTCCGATCAAATTTAATTGGGTGCTTCAGTACGATCCCGAAGAGCATTTGGAAGTAGGGCGTGTATATTCGTTCGAAAAAGGAGGAAATAGAGTATTCCCCTTGAATGCGAAAATCGATTTGATAAGCTCTAGTCGAACGGCGATTGCAAAAATAAAAATAAGAAAATATTTCAATATAGAAGATGTGACGTCAGGCGAGTACGAAATTGTGAAAATTTATACCGATCCAGAGAAGTCTGTACTTACAAATTATTGGATTGAGAATGAATAAATAGTTAACTTCAATAATTATCTATTTTGTAGGCGTACTATGTACTCCAGCAAGGATTGACGTCTAACGGTGCCGTGAACTCGATAGTTGCGCTCCACGCGCAACCGTGAATACTTCAGAACGCACGTGGAGCGCAACTACAAGTTAAGGCAAATGTTATCCTGCTTACTCGTGTCTAGTTATATGACGGCTCGCGAAATGCTTGAATTCTCAATCAGACCGGCTGTGTCTCAGGACTACGATTGCCTCGGCGAGATCATGTTCGAGGCAGTCCGATTTGGCACGCCACAGTACTCTGAAGCGCAGCGTTTCGCTTGGGTTCCCGAACCTAGGTCCGGTCCGGCGTGGCACAATCGCCTGAATTTGCAGGTGGTGTTCGTTGCGGAAGGTGGAAATTCGCTGCTTGGCTTCATGACCCTGATGAAAAACTATGTGGATTTTGCGTATATCCGACCAGAAGCAAGGGGTTCTGGCATGTTCCGCATGCTTTTTAATGAAATTGAGGCAATTGCTTGTCGAAGTAATTTCAAACGATTATGGACTCATTCGAGCGTGACTGCGCGGCCTGCATTTACAGCTGTTGGGTTTCACGTTAAAGCTAGAGAATCGGTGCAAATTAGTGATATCTCGCTTGATCGTTTTGAGATGGAGAAAACAGTCATTGCGCCAGTCGGGGAATAACAATGCCATCGACCCTAGTCGCATTTCTTATGGATTTTGAGGTTTAGTTTATTTGTAGCGACTTGGGTATCGCGGCCGATATGCCAAAGTATAAGATCACACGATGATATTTGAACTAGTTTCCATATTTTTCTGTGGCGCATTTTTTGGCACCGCAGTTTGTACATCTATAGCTCAGCACTCCGCAGAATTTTATGCAGTAGTGGTTAGACTCACTGGAGTCATCAAGTTATGTTAACCGTATGGGGGCGGCGATCATCATCTAATGTTCAAGCAGTTATGTGGTGTATTGGTGAACTCGATATTAAACATTTGCGCATTGATGCGGGCTTTAAATATGGCGTTATAGATTCTGAGGAATATATCGCCATGAATCCGAATGGGACAGTGCCAATGATTCGTGATGGAGAGAATGCGCCTTTGTGGGAGTCAGGTGCCATACTCCGCTACTTGGCAAGTCGGTATGCAGGCGATGGATTCTGGCCGAGTAATCCGATAGATCGTGCTGAAGTAGATCAGTGGGCTGAATGGTCAAAATTAAATATAGCAATGATGTTCACTGGCCCCATTTTCTGGAGAGTTGCTCGAACGCCAATAGATCGTCAAGTGCCGGAGATAATCGGAAAAGCGATTTCCGAATTTGAGGCTGCATTATTAATAGCAGATTGCCAACTTCAGCGTCATGCATATATTGCCGGGCCTAACTTTACATTGGCGGACATCCAATTCGCTCATGTTCTTTATCGGTATTACGATTTGCCTATTGACCGTGCTCCGCTAAGAGCAGTGGAGCAATATTACCGAAAAATCCTGAAACGTAGTCCATACATTCAACATGTAGCTATTTCATATGATGAGCTTGTTGATACTATGTAGTTTATGGTCGCAGGTCTGACGGGGCCATGCAAATGATTAATACCTTACGTGAAATGGAATCGTGATGGATAAAGATTCTGACAAGCAAGCTGGCACAGATAAAGATATTTCCAGAAGGGCAGATATAGATGGTGAAAAGTATAGAGATACAACACACTACACTAGATGATGCTCCGAGGTTGAAGCAATGAACATTGGGCGTTGGCGAAGAATGCTTGAGAAACTTGGAGTTTCAAGTGAAGATAGTACTTATCAAAAACTAGTATCCGCTTACTCAGAGAAACACCGTTTTTATCACACAGCAGCTCATATCGAAGACTGCCTACGTCATTTTGACTCTAATATTGAGCGACTAGAATTTCCTGAGTCTGTTGAGATAGCTATTTGGTTTCATGATGCTGTGTATCGGCCATTCTCAAAGACCAATGAGCTAGATAGCGCTAACTGGGCTGTAGAATTTTTAACATCTGTTAATGTTGCCGAAGAAATCAAAACTCGAGTGTATCGCCTAATTCTCGCGACACGGCATAATGGCAAAGTAAATACGAAAGACGAGTCAGTGCTGGTTGATTTGGATTTGGCTGTTCTTGGTTCTGATCCTGATACGTATACTCGATTTGAAGACAATATTCGTAAGGAATACAAATACGTACCAGGCTTTGTATTTCGAAAAAAAAGAGCCAATCTACTGTCGGCGTTTCTCAACCGAGAGGCGATATATTCTAACGAGAATTTTCGGGATTTGTATGAAACCAATGCCCGAAAAAATCTAGAGAATGCAGTGGCACAATTACAAGGCTGACGTCGAACGGAGCCTCGCTATCTTTGCCACTAATGTTGCCTTAAGTTTGTCATTTGAACAGTGCGATTGTCGATAGAATATATCGGCGACGGGTGGGATATTTTCTGAGGCACAGGAGTCAGACAACTGAACTGATATTTATGGAAACTGCTGTCATTCTAAATTCGCGGATTAAACGCTTCCTGATTGCAAGTGTATTGTGGTTCGTATCGTGGCCGATCATATATTATTTCAAGATCGGTGAAATAACAGGTGCGAAAGCCTGGTTCTGGATAGTTGGAGAGATAAATTACCCAGTAGTTGCGCTCGCATATATTCTCATTGATCAAATTTGTGAACGTTTCGGGATGAAGCCAAATATTATCTTCATAGTTTCAGTTGCGGTGATCATGATTTGTATGCCGTACTACTACAAACACTATGGATTTGCGCTGGGTGTAACTATAGAGGCGAGATATTTTTAAAAAATAGCGATATTGCCGAATAAATTGTGCTTACACATCATAAGTTCTCAGTGAGTAATGTATGTGGAGTGAGTAGAGAAATTCATACTAAGTGCGGCAAGAAGCTTTCGGGGGAGCTTCCCCTAGATTGCATACCTGTGTGTAACGATGTAGCGCCAGAGATGTATGACTCTAAAAAATCTGAACCCTTTGAAAAATGAGTAAATTACCAGTGTTTAGATCAGCAGGTAGGTGTCTTGCTCAGCATGGAGAAGGACAGGACAGAATAAAGATCATTCATAGTGATTCGAGAAAGGTATCAGCGGTACTCGCGGATGGAGCGGGGGATGTCATCGGGGGCGACCGAGCTGCAAATCTTGTCGTTAATACGCTTGCCGAATACTTTCCTGAAGATTTTGCTGCCTTGTTTGATCAGATTCTGGAATTGGATCGTCAATTGAAACTGGATCCTCTTGCGGGTTTTTCAACCGTTGTTAGCGTTTACACAGACGGCAGCCATTTTAGTGGTGCTGCTGTAGGGGATTCAGACGCACTTTTGATCAGAGACGGGAAGGTGAGTAATTTAGCGCCAGAGAAAGAACTAAAGCCGCTTCTGGGTGACGGTGAAGCATTTCCGAGTGTATTTTCAGGATCTCTGGAGGATTCTGTTTTGTTGCTGTGTTCCGATGGATTGTCGAAATATATAGCCGCGTCGGATGTCGTGGATATTTGCACCCAGCATCGCGATCCGAACACTATCGTCGACAATCTCATCGATGTCGTATCATTGCCCGATGGAGAGCTTCAGGATGACGTGTCGGTCATTGTTATAAGCGAGTAGGTGCTTTTCCGATGGGTCGAATCTGGTATTGGT